>PCTH01000047.1:0-22405 GCA_002771475.1 Candidatus Omnitrophica bacterium CG22_combo_CG10-13_8_21_14_all_43_16
CCGGCGAAACATTCTCTGCGCCAGAGGCCCTGCCCAGACCCAGGGCACCGTGCCCGCTCGAATCGGCGAGGCTTTTCTTTAGGCCTGCCGGGGGCTGACAATTACATTATCGGCTTGATTATCCCTAACTTCACCAGCATTACAATCAATAAAGAATACGCCAGAGACAATATTGCGTCTCTCAGAAAATTTTTCCAGGAATATTTCTTCTTTTCTCTGCCATCTTTCAGCGCTTTCTCCAGGCCTTTCTGTAATAATACGAATCCCAGGACATTGGTGATCCAGTAGGATATAATAAATGCCCCCAGAAATGCGCCCTTATATATCAGATTCACGGCGCAGGCAGAGATATACGCTATCGGGAAGTTTATAACTAAATCATTCCACCATGAAAGAGGCGACAATAAAAACCCTATTGTCCCCAGTATCCCGCCGTACAGTTTTTTATTCATAAATAAAATTAGCCCTGCGCCGTTTAAGGCACAGGGCTAAAAGGCAACAACCTCTCCGACAAGGTAACCGAGCTGCCGAAAAAGCACTCGATTCAGTTGCCATTATTATTTATATCACAAAAATCAGCCTGTGTCAAGTTAAATGCCGAAAGAGGTTCCCACTGACCTTGCCGCCTTAATAACAGGATCGTTCAAACCTACCCTTTTGATGTCTCCTACGGCTTCTTTTAAGTCCACCTTTTTAACCTGCCCTGCCTTCAGCACAACTACTTTTCCAAAAATACCTTTGGCAACCAATTCACAAGCCTCTACTCCAAACCTGGTCGCTAACATCCTGTCAAATGGCGTTGGCTCTCCTCCCCTCTGAAGATGGCCCAGGACAGTGACCCTCGCCTCTAAACCTGTTATTTTTTCTATATCATTGGCTAATTTATTGCCTATGCCGCCCAATCTTACGGGATCAGTAGAATCCTTGATTATTTTTCTTACAATCATTTTTCCGCCTTTAGGTCTTGAACCTTCGCTGGCTACCACGATGCTGAACCTTTTACCGCTTTGATTTCTCTTTAAAACCACGTCACATACTTTTTTGATATCATACGGAATCTCAGGCAGTAATATTATATCCCCTCCGCCTGCCAGGCCTGAATACAAAGCAAGCCATCCTGCATATCTGCCCATCACCTCTATAACCATAACCCTGTGATGAGACTGGGCTGTAGTGTGAAGCTTGTCTATTGCATTGGTAGCCGTGACAAGAGCGGAATCAAAGCCTATTGTCGCGTCTGTCTGTTTCAGGTCATTGTCAATAGTCTTTGGCACCCCTACCAACTTTACGCCTTTTTTGAACAGCTTATAGGCAATATCGAGACTGCCGTCCCCTCCTATGCAAACCAGGCCGTCCAGTTCCATGGCCTGATAATTTTCCACAGCCGCCCTGGAAACATCTCTTAACCTGCCTTTAAAATCAGGATGCCTGAAAGGATTTGCCTTATTTGAAGCTCCCAGGAAAGTGCCTCCTAAAGCGAGGATGCCGGAAACATTTCCATATAAAACGTTCAAGAACCTGTTTTCTATTAAACCTAAAAAACCATCCTTTATACCTACGACTTCCATGCCGTAATTAAGGATGGCTGTTTTTGCGATTGCCCTGATAGCGGCATTCAACCCCGGACAATCTCCTCCTCCGGTAAGAATGCCGATTCTTTTTTTACTTCCTGGCATGTCTTTTGCCTTTTCTCTTTCTTTTCTGATCTGCGCGTCTATTTTTTCTGGTCATTCCCATATTAAATCCCCCCCCCATTCTGTCAACTACATGCTTTTTATTGAAACAAGTATGCCGTTCGAATACATCTCAACCCTGTAATCCTCTATATACCCATATCTTTCCCTGTAGATATTGGGAATTTTTATTTCTGATTTATGCCATCCGCTTTTGAGATTATTATATGCCGTGCTTGTAAAAGAAAGCTCTGTGCCTTTAGAAAATATGCAGAACAGTTTCAGGATCAGTCCGTCTGTCCATTCCTGCGTTGTCTGGTAATTAATCTTGAATGTATAGCCGTCTGATTTTCGGATTTTTGATATGCTCTCTATAAAAGAACTTGATGCCAGACAGAAATCTATGCTCAAAAAAGATAATATCAATATTAATATTGCGACATGTTTTATCTTACGCATCTTTTATATTGAAATTATAATGCGATATGCGGAATTAGTCAAGATTTTTTGAATCAATTAACGGGGGATGCATCAGTAACCGCTTTTGGTGTCTATCAATATTCCTTTGCAGTATAACTCTATCTTGTATTCTCTCAAGGAACCATATCTTTTCTTCATGACATCCGAAATGCTGATCTCTGTTTTATGCCAGCCTTGCTGGATATTATTCAGGCTTGCGCTTGTAAATGTAAACTCCCCCTCATTAAATTTACAGTGGACTTTGAAAAGAAGGCTGTCTGTCCATGCGCCATGCGTCTCATAATTTATAGAGATTATATATGCGCCCATCCTGTTTATTTTAATAACGTTTTTTATTTCTGCGGAAGCCGCAAAAGAATTCTCAAAGGCAGTATACAGAAAAATAATCAGTATAGACACTAAGATTGCGATGTTTTTAAACCTCATGTTTATACTCCTTCTCACTATAAGTATATCTTGCAATCTGCTTTAAAACAAGCTTTTTTTAAAGTTTTATAAAGACTATAAAAGTGAGCAAGAAATCGTTTACTTAGGCATGATAAAGATAAATCTAGAGCCTTTTCCGCTTTCACTCTCAACCCTTATGCGGCCTTTATGAAGAACTATTATATCTTTCGCTATTGGCAGGCCCAGCCCTGTGCCTTCTTTTTTCTCGGCAACCACCCTTACAAATTTATCAAAAATCTTATCTGCCTGATCCTGGGGTATGCCCGGCCCTGTATCATGTATCTCTACCTGCGCTTCGCCCTGAAGCTCTATTATCCTTACAGTCACGCTGCCTTTATCTGTAAATTTGATAGCATTGCCGATTAAATTTATAAAAACCTGCGTCAGCTTATCTTTGTCAGCATTCACAGTCACTGTTTTTTCCGGGAATTCTTTGACAAGGCCTATTTTTTTACCCGCTGCCAATATCTCAAATGTTTCCATGACCTCCCCTGCCAGCGCGACTATATCCAGGCCTTCTTTGTTAAGTTCCATTTTACCGGACTCTATCTTGGAGAGATCCAGAAGGTCATTGATCAGCCGGGAAAGCCTGTTTATCACCTTAAAAACATCCCCCAGTATCTCTTTTTGCTTTGCCTGAACCTCTCCAGCCAAACCCTGATCGATATTATCCAGATTGCCTTTTATTATTGTAAGCGGTGTCTTTAATTCATGCACCACATTCGCTACAAAATCTGATTTCATCCTGTCCAGTTCCGTAAGTTTTGCATTTGTTTTTTCAAGTTCTTCTTTTCTTAACGCGATCTCTTTCTGGAGTCTGACGCGCTCCAGTTTGGATCTGAATTCAGCTATAGTCTTTCTTATTATAAAAGGCACTGCATCCTCGTAATTTTCCCTTTTTGGCAGATAATCCAACGCCCCTTCCTTTATGAGCTGCGCGGCCACTATCTCATCGCCCTGGCCTGTTATCATGATAACAGGCACCTCTATATTCTTCCGCTTGATTTCTGCCAGCATTTCCATTCCTCCCATTTTAGGAAGGTTATAATCCAGAAGCACTATATTATAGGAATTCTTTTCCATGCTTAAGAGCGCCTCTTCGCCTGAGACTACATGCGTTACTTCATAATCAAACGCGCTGTCCTTCTGCAGTCTTTTTTTAACCACAAGCGCATCTGTCGGGTTGTCCTCTACCATTAATACTTTTAATTTTTCTTTCGCCATATTTTATGCCTTCGGCAATGTAAAATAAAATGTGCTGCCTGCGCCAGACATTGACTCCACCCGGATCTTGCCGCCATGATTTTCCACGATCTTTTTTACGATAGTAAGGCCTGCCCCCGTGCCTTCGTATTCTCCTTTGGCGTGCAGCCTCTGGAATATCTGGAATACCTTATCGTAATATTGCTTTTCTATGCCTATCCCGTTATCCTTCACATAAAATTCATAGAAATCTCTTTTATCAGACCAGCCTATCTCAATAACAGGCCTTATGTCTTTTTTAGTGTATTTAATAGCATTTGAAACAAGGTTTGAAAAAACCTCTGATATCCTTATTCTGTCACATCTGACCTTTGGAAAACCAGGTTTGACGGTAAGCTCCACCTTTCTTTCTTCAAGGGCATACACCAGATTTTTCTTAACATCCGACACTACCTCATTAAGGTCTATATCGGATCCCATGTTTTTAACCCTTCCTATGCGGGACAGATTCAAAAGATCTTCTATGAGCCTGGTCATCCTGGCGCTGGAATCAGATATCGTCTTCAAATACTCCTTGCCTTCGTTATCTAATTTGCCGGAATAGTCCTCTATAAGAAGCTTTGAAAACGCCTTCACCCCCCTCAAGGGCTCTTTTAAATCGTGCGATACTATATAGGTAAAGTCATCCAGTTCTTTATTTGTCCTTCCGAGCGCTTCGTTGGCTTCAGCCAACTGCTGCGTCCTTTCTTTGACTTTATTCTCCAGATTGGTGTAAAGGCCTTTCAATTCACCGGCCATTTTATTGAAGCCTTCAGCAAGCTCTTCTATCTCATCGCCTGTTTTTATATTAAGCCTGTAATCAAGATTCCCCCGGCCTATCAATTCAGCTCCGTTATGCAGTTCCTGTATAGGGTTTGTTATGGATTTCGTCGTATAGAAAACCACGAATCCTGCTATAAAAGCAACAGCTGCCATTATAAGAAATATCAGCGTATTTATAGTAGCGATTCTATTCCTGATATCTACTTTATTCTTCTCTATCTGTTTTAATTCATTTTCAACCTCATTCTGGAGGTTAGATTTTAATTCATTTTCCAGTTTTATGAGATCCCACCCTCTTTCCTTTATAATTTTATCCTGACTGTCTATTACTTTCAATATTAAAGAATTAAACCGGTCCAAACTTGATTCAATTTCATTTATAGAACTTATATCTTTATCCGACCCTGCTGAATTCCTGTAAGCATTGATATGCTTTTTCATGCTAAAATATAACTCCGAATAAATATCTTTATATGACTTCTCCTGATCGCCCAGATAATTTATAACCAGCCTTTCTGCGTCAGACACCTCGGAATCAATCCTGGCCAGGATCCATCTTGCGGAAACCAGTTTAGTGAAAGCTTCGCCTGGCTCCCTGGCTTCTTTTATCTCCCTGTCGTTTTTGGCAGATAATTCCGATATCTTTTTCTGCAAATCCAATTTCATTAATACTATATCGTTATAGCCTTTTTCCCTGGCGTTGAACACATCCATATCAGCGCTTATATTCCCCGCTATTCCTTTATCAGCCTGCGCTATTGTTTCTAAAAATTTATCCCTGGACCTGAGCCTTGCATGCGCCTCGTAATCCTTAAGCTGCCTCTCTATTGTCTGCCTGAGGGTATAATATGAACTTTTATATTCATTATTTCCTGTAAGCATATATTTGCCGCTCAATCTCCATGACTGGATAACATCTTTCTCTATCTTGGAAATGCTGTGCACTGCGGGGATATCTTCTGTCAGGGCGTTACCCATCCCTAGTTTAGAGGAAATCCTGGACTTTCTTAAATCAATAGTCTTGTCCAGGGTATTCATAATCTCTTTTTCTTTTGCAAAAAGATCTTCCAACTGCGCCTTGGTATTTTTCTTGAGAGCTACAATAGATTCTGCCTGAGCCTTTATGGTCTCTGATAAGGTCAGAAGTTCTGATGCTACTAAGCGCTCCTTTTCGGAAAGCGCGTACCCATGATAGTTTTTATAGTCTTTTATATGTCCATCAAGGCCTGAAAGCTTGTCCGTAAAATTTACCGGTTCTTTTTCCTTGTCTGAAAGCGCGTACCTCATCAGGCTGTCCATGATATCCGAGATGTCTGATTTTGCTTTTATGATAAGCTCGGATGCCGGAATACGCTGCGCATTTACCAGGAGAAGGTCCTTTTCTGAAAGCATCTTATTCTCTTCAAAATCAAAAAGTTTATAAAGATTGCTTTTGTATTGCATTTCAAGTTTTACGATATCTTTGATCAAGTCTTTTGTCTTTAACATATTGCTGAATATGGACCCGGCGATAGTATTCATCTTCTCTGTCAGCTCTTTTATCTTTTCAAAAAGCGTTTTTTCCTCATCCAATGCAACAAAATTTTTAAGGCGGATTATATTATCCTGCATCTGGCTGTATGAACGTTCGTAATTTATCTTAAAATTCTCATTCTTTGTTATAAGGAAGTTATTCAATTCCGACAGGCTGTCTTCCATCGAGATGGCTATCTGGTATGTTATTCTTGAGGCTGGGAGTTCTTTTGAAAAAACCTGGTCCAGTCCCTTATACAGGTGCCTGAGGCTATAAATGGAAAGTGCTCCTAAAAGTATTACAAGCAGGAATGTTATAAAAAAACTCAGGCCTATCTTTCTACTTATGCGCATGAATAGATTGTATCATATGCTGTATTTGACTTCAATTGCAAAACCTTAATCTTTTAGATGGACATCCACGTAAACAGCCAGCATTTCCTGGATCTTTCTGGGCGGCAGCATAACAAAATAATGGTCTATTATGCAATGCGCCATTTCGTGGGCCAGTATATTTTCCGTCAATTTAGATTCTATTGTATATATAGTGTTTGTTTTATATATATAGAACGATACCGCATTATTAGGTTCATTAAAAAACTCCTCATATATCTTATTTAATTCTTCCTGGGTCTTATATATATTAATCGTAACATGAATCCTGGCAGGATACATGTCCAGTATCTCTTCTGTCCTGTTAAAAATAGCGTCAAATTTATCTGCTATGATATCCTGTATTGAAATCCCGGGGCTTTCTTTGTAATTTCGTGGGCTATAGAAATTAGAGAAGCCAAGATTCAGGCGCCTGCTGACCTTCTTTAGATCCACGTCATTTTCATAAAAAATAGTGCAAAACTTTGAAGCAAATACGCTCCTCTCTTCTTCCTGCGCATAACCCTTGTTCCCGGTCAGGCTGATATAAAATATGCTCAATAGGATAAAAATTACTTTATATTTCATGCTTTATTATTTTGCCTCTTGGCAGCTATTAATATTTAATCTTAAAATATTCCAGGGCCTTTGACAGGTTTTGTTTGTCTTTTTTCAGCTCACTTACTATTCTTTTTATATCCTCTTTTAAAAGAATGTCCCTGCTTGAACTGTCTGAAAGTTCCTCTATAAGCTTGTCTAATTTTGCAGAAACTATATTTACCTCGCCAAGCCCCCTTTTAAGATCGCCTGTCATTTTATTCAAAACGCCTGCCATATTCTGAAACTGATCCTTCTGCCTGATCTTCAAATCAGAATAAAGCTTTCCTGAACCTATTTCATTTATATATTTCTCGAACCTGTACATGGGCCCTGCTATCCTGTGGGTCATAAACATAACGACTAACCCTGCTGTAACAGCAGTCAATACTGCCACCGATAGCCCTCCGAACAAAAGCCCGGGAAAAATATAATCAGCGGTACTTTTAATCACAAGCCTGGAGTTTTCAAAAGACGTCGTGAGGGCGTTTTTAGAAAACATGTACAGTATTATCCCAAAAAGGGCTGAACCAAGTATTACAAGGCCGCAGAATTTTAATATAAATTCCGACTGAAAAGCCTTGTCTATAAAATAGTTTCTCCTTTTATATCCCATATAAATACCCTCCAGAATTTTGTGGAACAAAATTTAATCCAGAACCCGCCAAAGTTCTACTGCGAGACTATGGACTTTAAAACTTCCTCATTTACTTTTATATAAGACTTCTTCTTTAACTCTTCTATCCACGCATTCATTGCCTCAGTTTCTTTTTTCTGTTTTATCATATCCCTTATTTCGTTTTTAACTTTTGCAAAAGGCTGTTTTTCCCCGGAATCCCTGTAATACCCTTCTATCTCATTATCATAAACATGTATCAGGCCTGATATCTCCTTGGATTTTCTTTCCAGGAGTATCCTCAAAAGCGCCTGCTCCCAGTAATTTTCTATACTCTTCATAAAATCCTTTTCCCTGTCTATAGCCAGACGCTGCGCCTCCTGCAAAAGCACCTCTTTTTCAATAAGGCCTTCCAGATATTGCCCTCTGCCTTTTTCCGTTTTAAGAAAGGTTATCTCGTCATAAGGCGCATTTTTAACTTCATACCTGAAGTCTTCTTCGGTCATCTTGTATTTATTTATCTGCGCAACGACCTTATTCCCGGCATTGTTATTGCCTGGAGAACAACCTGCAATAAAAGAAAATAAAATAACCAACACGAGTAATCTCATATAACCCCCTCGTTAAAGCAAAACGTTATTTAATATAATCCCTATTATATTTGCGCCTTTTTTATGCAATAGTTCCTTTGAGCTGCTTAAAAGGCTCTTTATGATCCTGTTGCCGTCAGCTATAATTACCGTGCCGTCGCAAATACTTAATAATACTACCGCAGCTTCAAGAGACGCAGCCGGAGGCGCGTCAAATATTATCTTTGAAAATATTGCGCTTGCTTTTTCCAGGAAAAACTTTGCATTTTTCGAAGAAATAGGCTCAACGGGCCTATAAGAGGCTTTTCCGGAGGCAACAATAGACAGTTTTTCAATCCCGGAATATTTGACGATACTGTCAAAATCTGCTTTTCCTGAAAGATAATCTGCAAAACCCGCGTCATTATTCATCTTAAATACATCGTGCACCCTGGGCCTTTTTATATGGGCATCCACGAGAAGAACGTTTTCCCCGCTGCGCGCCATCATTATTGCTAAATTTATCGCGCTGATTGTCTTTCCTTCTTTCGGGGCAGAGCTTGTCATGACCAGGCTTTTCGCAATAGAACCTGATTTATTTAATGAAAATAACAGCTTAGCCCTTATTGAACGATACGCTTCCGACGCCATGCATAGCGGATCCTTTTCAACTATCCTATCTACATCCGCCTTCGTCTTCACATTTTTCCAATCCGGTTTAATTTTAGGCACAGAACCCAGCATGGGTAATTGAAGCAAGGCCGCTATATCGTTTGAATCTTTAATTATAATGTCGCTGGGTCCTTTGAAAAAAATCAATCCGGCTCCGCATGCTGCAATTAATATTATATACACCGCTATGATTAATTTTTTATTAGGCCTGACAGGCTCCAGAGGCACATCTGCAAAATCCTGCACGCGGCTGCTATTCGCCTTTATCCGGCTTAAGCTGGGATTGACATAGGCCATGGCAAATTCATTTGCTATGCGCCTAGCCTCTTCAGGGTCTTCGTCCTCTGCGCTTATCCTTATAACCCATGTGCCCCTTATAATGTCTACTTTCAATTTTTTAAGCAGGGTCCCTATGGGATCTTTTTCTAGATTGAACACTTTCTTGTTTTTTAACCCAAGATTTTTTATAACATGGTGGCTGACGCGCCTGGATTCTATTATTTTCCGCTGCGTTTCCATGTAAGTCTTGTAAGAAAGATAATATGCCTTGTTTGATTCCGCGATATCTTTTATTGCCGGAATATCCGGATTTACTGTTTCTATTATAACAGTAGAATAGGCTATATAGAGAGGTTTTTGTTTAAGGCTTATCCATGCGGCGAGGCCGACAATTATTAAGAACAATAAGGCCATGATCCATTTCCAGCGCATAATCATTTTACTTATCAGCTTTTTATAAGGGCCAATGCCTCTGCCCTTGTCTTTTGGTTTTCTTTAAAAACGCCCCTTACCGCGCTAGTAACCGTAAGGACGCCTGATTTTTTAACGCCTCTCATGCTCATGCACAGGTGTTCTGCCTCTATGATAACCATGACTCCCATTGGTTTTAATTTCTTCGTTAGTATCTCTGCTATCTCGGTGGTAAGCCTTTCCTGGACCTGCAATCTTTTTGAAAGAATCTCCACAACCCTGGCTATCTTGCTTAACCCTGTAACCCTGTTATTTTTAGGTATATAAGCGATATGCGCCCTGCCTATAAAAGGTAAAAGGTGGTGTTCGCACACAGAATATAAAGATATATCTTTTAAAAGCACTATCTCGTGGTGCTTTTCAGACAAAAGCATTTCCAATTCCTTCGCGGGATCTTTAGAAATACCGCTGAATATTTCAGCATACATCTCAGCCACCCTTTCAGGTGTCTTCTTGAGATCATCTCTGTCAGCATTCTCCCCAATTGCCTCTAAAATCATCTTTACTGCTCTTTTAATCTTATTCTTATCCATGCATCCTCCGCTGTCATTGCGAGGGCGAAGCCCGAAGCAATCTCTATAGATTGCTTCGCTCATTTCATTCGCTCGCAATGACGTTTAAAACCTCACTTGCCTATGCAAAACTCTGAAAATATCCTATCCAAAGCCTTTTCTGTTATTGTATGGCCTGTTATCTCCCCCAGGCTTTCTATGGATGCCCTCACATAAACACTAATGCAATCCATAGATAATTTTCCCTTGTGCGCCTTTATGGCTTCATCTATATCTAAACTGGCACGCCTTAATATATCCAGCTGCCTTTCATTTGAAACTCCTATAAAACCAGGGCCGGGCGCCTTTCCTTTCCAGACCATATTCCTGATCTTATTTTCCAGGCTATCAACGCCTTTCATGTTCAAGGCAGATACGCGCGTAAAACTGTTTTTTGGAAAAAACTTTTTAATCTTACCGATATCCAGTTTTTTTCTGAGGTCGGTTTTATTTATTACAACCGCCGCTTCCCTCTTATTATCCTTTATTCGCTTTATTATATCAAGGTCATCCTTATTTAATTTTCTGGACCAATCCAGCACCAGTAAAATCAGGTCTGCGTTCTTCAGGTAAACATGGCTTCTTCTTATGCCCTCTTTTTCCACCAAATGGTCTGTGTCGGTTATTCCTGCTGTATCCACAAGCGTTACAGCTATGCCTTTGATATTAACGACCTCCTCTATCGCGTCCCTTGTGGTGCCCGGAATATGCGTGACAATAGACCTGGATTCTTTTAATATGGCGTTCATCAGGCTTGATTTGCCCACATTAGGGCTTCCGCATATGACAGCCTTTATACCCTGCCGCAGAATCCTTCCATGGCTAGACCCTGAAATAAGCTTTTCTATTTCATGCCTTACGCCTGCCAGCGTTTTGAATATATTATCTCTTTTAAGGCCTCGCAAATCTTGGTCTGAAAAATCTATAGAGGCCTCCATGCAGGCAAACACCTGCATTAATTTTTCCCTTAACTCATTTATCTTTTTGGAAAAAAGCCCTTCCAGGTTATTCAGCGCAGATCTGAGCGAAAGATCTGTCTTTGCCTTGATTATATCCAGCACTGCTTCTGCCTGCAGCGCGTCTATCCTCCCGTTCAAAAACGCCCTTTTGGTAAATTCTCCGGGCTCTGCCAGTCTTGCCCCGTTAATCAGGCAAAGATCCAGGATTTTCTTTAAAGGCGCTATGCCGCTATGGCAATTTATCTCAACCACATCTTCTTTTGTATAGCTTCTTGGCGAGCGCATCACAGTTAAAATCACCTCATCTACTAACCTATCCTCGCCTTTACCCGCACGATTATCTATAACATGCCCGTAATGAACCGTATATGTCTTGAATTTTGAAGGCCTCTTCCCGTCTTTTGACAGAAATATTTTATCCGAGATTTTCAAGCTGGCCTTCCCGCTCAGCCTCACGATGCCGATGCCGCCTTCGCCTATTGGCGTAGAAACCGCCACAATTGTGTCGTCCATTCCTGTCCCCATCCATCCCCTAGTTACTGTGCCTGTTTTTAAAATAATTTAGCGCGTCGCCTACCAAAAATAAAGACCCTGTGACCAATATAAGATCTTCCTTATCTGCTATTTTTATAGCTTTATTTAAAGCCTCATCAGCATCTTTGATTTCCTGAATCCCAGGCCTTGAACTTTGAAAATAACCTTTTAATTTCGATACTTTTTCAGCCCTGGGGTTACATTTAGCCTCCGTAAGTATTATTATATCGCCAGCCGCATCTAAAATACCGCTTACGCCTTTTATATCTTTGTCGCTTGATATCCCGAATACGCATATCAGTTTTTTATATTTAAATGCCCCCTTTATCGAGGAAATTAAAGCTGACATACTGGCAAGGTTTTGCGCCCCGTCTAAAATTATATTCGGATTTGTCCGGATTATTTGCAATCTTCCCGGCCAGGTTGCTTTTTTTAATCCATCTCTCATATCATCTTCTTTTATGTCAAATTTTTCCTTTATGGCCTCGATTATGCCTATGCTTATAGAGGCATTTTCAATCTGATGAACGCCAATCAAATTTAATTCCAAATTTTTATAACTCTGCCGCGGAGTTTGTAAATCAAAAACCTGGCCGAATTCACCAGAACGTAAAATAGAATATTTGATGTCTTTCCCGACTTCATGCAATCTGGCATTTTTCTCTCTGCAAGTTTTTCTTAATATTTCTATTGCCTCTTTTTCCTGCGAAGCGCTAACTATTATGCCTTTATCCTTTACAATCTCGGCTTTTTCATACGCAATCTTTGTTAATGTATCGCCTAATTTATCAGTATGTTCCAGGCTGATACTAGTCATCCCGCACGCTAAAGGCACTGTAACATTAGTAGCATCCAATCTTCCGCCCATACCTGTTTCTAAAATTGCTATATCAACCTGTTGCTGTTTAAAATACAAAAAAGCGCACGCTGTGAGTATTTCAAAAAAAGATACCATGCCGAATTCTTCGTGTTCTCTGAATTTTTCAGCTATAGGTTTTATTTCTTCTATAAGCTTATTAATTTCTTCTTCTCTTATCATCCCCTCAAAATCATCTATCCTGCACTCTTCGCCATTCGTTTTAATTGAATTATTTAATATCCTGATACGCTCCCTTGAATCCATAAGATGCGGCGAAGTATAAAGCCCTACCTTATATCCGGCTTCCTTTAATATATAAGCTGCAACGGCGCACGTAGATCCCTTGCCTTTAGAGCCTGCGACATGAATAACATTCAAACCTTTATGCGGATTGCCCAATTCATCCAAGAAAGCGATCATCCGTTCCAATCTGAACGAAGATGCATACTGGTATCTCGGTATCTTTTCAAAATTTATAAAGGAATCGATATATTCTATAGTATCTTTATAGTTCATACATTAAAAAGCCTGGGGCAAGTTTGAGAAAAGCCTCACCGATTCGAGCGAGTATAGTGTCCTGCGGCAGCTGGGGTCTGAGGCGCATTAGAAAAATTTCTGCAAAAGTCCGCAAGGGATTACAGCGAGAAAATGGCGGAACTGACCCTCGTCTATAATATATGAAGAATTCCGCCAAATTTTCGAGCTGTAAACCGTAGCGGACGGCGAAATTATTTCAGCGCCGAACGGGCCCCAGCTGTCGCAGACTTGCTAATTAATGCTTAAAATGCCTCGCGCCTGTAAGAACCATGCTGATCCCGGCATCATCGCATGTCTTTATGACATGTTCGTCCCGTATAGAGCCGCCAGGCTGGATTATGCTCGTTATACCTGCTTTTTTGGCTTCCTCTATAGCATCCTCTTTAGGAAAAAACGCATCGCTTGCGCACGTAGAACCCTTGGAAAGGCCCCTGGATTTCATTATAGCAATAACCATAGAATCAACCCTGGACATCTGGCCTGCGCCTACCCCGACTGTCCTGGTGCCCTGCGAAAGGACTATTGCGTTTGACTTGACATGCTTTGCTATTTTCCATCCAAAAAGTAAAGACTCTATTTCATCTTTGGCGGGAATTTTGTTTGTAACCACCTTCAAATCCTTTTCTTCTACATTGAAAATATCCCTATCCTGTATCAAAAGCCCTCCGACTACCTTTTTCAGGTCATAATCCTTCTCTATGCCTTTTAACCCTCCAACTTCTATCAATCTGAGATTTTTCTTACCCATTAAAATATCCAGGGCCTTTTTTTCATATGAAGGCGCTATGATACACTCTGTAAAACCGGCGCTTATTATAGCTTCTGCTGTTTTAAAATCCACTTCTCCATTCAAACCTACGATGCTTCCAAAAGCGGATATCTTGTCGCATTCCAGCGCATCTCTATAGGCATCTGCCAGGGTTTTTGCAACAGCGGCGCCGCATGGATTGGTATGTTTTATCACGCTCGCTGCCGGCTCTTTGAACTCTTTGACTATTTCTAACGCCGCATCCAGGTCTATTATATTATTAAACGAAAGCTCCTTGCCATGAAGCTGCTTGGCATTACTTATGCCGATGACATTAATACTTTTATCTTTATAAAAACTTGCTTTCTGATGAGGATTTTCTCCGTACCTGAGGCTTTGCACTTTTTCAAACTTTAATTCCAGCGCATCCGGAAAATTTCCTTCACCCTCTACCTTTGATCCTTCACCCTCAATTTGTTTTTTCAAGTAATCATAGATCGCTGTATCATATTTTGAAGTCTTTTCAAAAACCTCAACGCCGAGTTTAAAATGCAGTTTATCGGAAATTGATCCGTCATTTTCTTTCAATTCTTTTATGATATCCTTATATCTATGGGGGTTGCATACCACCACGACATCTTTGGAATTTTTTGCAGCTGACCGAAGCATGCTAGGCCCGCCTATATCTATATTCTCTATAGCCTCTTCTAATTTCACGCCTGGCTTGGCAATTGTTTTCTCAAAAGGATAAAGATTCACCACCACCATATCTATAAGGCCTATGTCGTGTTTTTTGACCTGCTCCATATGTTCTTTCTTGTCCCTTATAGCGAGAAGTCCGCCATGAATCTTTGGATGCAGTGTTTTCACCCTGCCATCCAGCATCTCAGGAAACCCGGTATGATCTGACACAGATTTAACAGGTATGCCCATTCCCGCTATAAGTTTGGCAGTTCCGCCCGTAGATAACATTTCCACTTTAAACTCATTTAATACCTTTACCAATTCCTCCAAACCAGTCTTGTCTGAAACGCTTATAAGCGCTCTTTTTACTTTTCTCACCTTGCCTCCTTTTTTTATGATTCTTTATGGGAGTCCGACTCCAGCAGATTTCAAATGTTAAATCTTATATTTAACATATCCCCATCTTTAACAATATACTCTTTCCCTTCTATCTTTAATAATCCTGCCTCGCGTACCTTTTGCATGTTGCCGCCGTACTTAACAAAATCTTCGTAATTCACAACCTCTGCCCTTATAAAACCCCTTTTTATATCGGAATGGATTTTGCCTGCGGCCTCTATTACAGGCAATCCTGACTCTAAATGCCAGCCCGTAGTGTCCTTGTCCCCAGCTGTAAAAAACGTAATAAGATTTAATTCTTTAGCTATTAATTTTGCCATATTTTCCCTGAAATTATACCCGGAACCCATTTCCTTGGAAAACTGGTCCTGGTCCTCTGGATTTAATTCCAAAAGCTCTATCTCTGTCTTCCCGAAAAATCTTATGCATCTTACGCCGATTGAAGTGCAATATTCCTCAGCCGCTTTTATCCTATCTTCCTCTTTCCCCTCTTCAATATTTATTACAATAATGATTGGCCTGAGGCTTATAAATGAAAAACCTGAAAAAACCTTCAGCTCATCCCTGGTCAATCCTATATTGCGTAAAAGTTTTGAATTTTCAAGAGACCCCTGGCATTTCTTTAACAGTTTCATTTCGCTTTCTATGTCAGTCTTGATCTTCATCCTTTCTTTCTCTATTTTATTGATCCTGTTCTGTATGGCTTCAAGATCAGCCAAAATAATATCCATCATATAACTCTCCAGGTCTTTTTTAGGGTCTTCGCTGAAAAATGCATTTGCTACGCATATAAACAAATCTATCTCGTGGAGTTTAGAATATTCCTTGCCGGTAAAACCTGCGCTTGAACCAATATCCAGAAAAGCTGTTTCAGGATATACTTTTTTCTTCGAGGAAAAAATATCGCTGAGTTTTTCTATGCGGCTATCCATAAATTTAAACATGCCTATGTCTCCTGTAATGTTCGGAGACTGCAATAATACTTTAAATATGGACGTCTTACCGGATTGCGCCGGGCCGATTATGCCTATCTTCATATTGTTCCTTTGATATGTCATTGCGAGGCACAAAGTGCCGAAGCAATCTCAAGAGATTGCTTCACTTCGTTCGCAATGACAAATACTATGCTGTCCTAAGGCGGGCAATCACTTCAAAAGTTTCGCCTTCTCTAGCTTTTTTATCCTCTACGCGTATCTTTATCTTAACTGCCTTTGGCAGGCCGATGCCTGTGGCTTCATCAGAATTCCAGGCATCCAGCCATATTGAACCGTCAAAATATGAAAATTCCAGTTCTGAAATATTGTCGCTTAATATATCGCTATGGTCATACGTACCTGAATCATAATCCGGTTCTATGTCATCATTCCGCATAAGCAGTCTTTTGGCCCCATCCAGCCAATACTCTACTTCGCTAAGCTCAAATATTCCTGAATCCGTAGAAACAAAAGAAATAAAACTGATTTTATTTTTATCTCCGGTAAACTTGGAAAGTTCATTGCTATTGATTACTGCCTGACTTATCTCTGCGCTGATTCTAGAAACAGCGTTCCTTGCGTTTTGATAACGCTGGCTTCTCGTCTCTCCCTTTTGCCATGATTTTGAAGCGCTCCTGAAAATAGTAAACGTAGAAGCCACTATCATCGCCATTATCGCAAGAGCAATGAGAATTTCGACTAACGTAAACCCCTTGAGCATCCAGCCTTTAGCCTTGAGCTTACTTAGTGACATAGGTAATAAAATCTTTGTATCTGGTGGTATTACGTTCAGGCCAGGTTATAGTCACTGCAACCTCTCTCATATCCCCGCTTGACTCAATTCCTTCAAGCGAAACTTCGCCTATCTTCACAGCCCACTCAAAATCTCCGTCTTTTCCTGACATGGGTATTTTTGGAGGGAGTTCTGTTATCGCATCAAACCCTGATAGCTTTACATCTTCTATCTTGTTCTGTGCCAAAAAAGACGCTTTTGTCAGCATGCCTGCGCGCTGGGATGCCCTTAAACCAATAGGAAATATCTGCAGCACCCCGACCAGGCCTATGGCCAGTACAGCTATAGCAATAATTAACTCCAGCAATGAAAACCCTTTTTTATACATTTAATTAACCCGCATTAACCCGTTCGACGATCGGGATTGGGTTATTCGATTAGTTTTGCCAGCGAGAAAAGCGGCATAAACATCGCGACAACAATAAATCCTACCATGAGTCCCATAAAAACTATAAGAAGCGGCTCAAGAAGGGAGGTGAGGCCGCTTACAGCCACATCCACTTCATCTTCAAAATTATCCGCAATTTGTATCAACATTTTTGACAAATCCCCTGTTTCCTCTCCTATGCTGACCATCTTAGTGACGAGCGGGGGAAATGCCTTGCTTGTTTCCATGGGCCCTGACACGCTTTCTCCTTCTTTGATGCTGTCCCTGATCTGTATAACTGCTCTGGCAATAAACTCATTGCCTATGGTATCCCGCACTGTCTCCAGGGCCGCCAGTATCGGAACCCCGCTTGTAAGCAGAGTCCCCAGGGTTCTTGAAAATCTTGCCACTGCTATCTGCTGTATTAAATTCCCTACAATAGGCATGCGCAGCTTCATCTTATCTACTACCATTCTCCTGTCCGGATTTTTTATAATCGCTTTATATACCGCAATCACGCAAACCGGGATAAGAGGTATAAGAAACCATATGCGCCTGGTGATATCGCTGACCACAATCAATATCTTTGTGGGAAGCGGCAAATTCCCGCCAAGTTCTGAAAACATGCTTGTAAATGTCGGGATTACAAAAACCATCAACATTATAAGTATCAGCACAGCTACTATCATGACAAACATAGGATACATCAGCGCTGATTTTACCCTATCCTTAAGTTTCTGGGCTTTATCCAGAAACTCGGATAGTCTCTTGAGTATGCCTTCCAGCATGCCCCCAAGCTCTCCCGCCTTTATCATGTTTACATAAAAATCAGGGAAAACTTTCGGAAAATGCGAAAGCGCTTCCGAAAAATTGGAACCGCCCTCGACTTCATCTGCTACTGTCTTTATAATTCCTTTCAAAGCCCCCGGCTCCAATTGATCATACAGCGTCCTGAGTGCTTTTACTAGAGGTAGGCCTGCTGCTATAAGCGTGGCAAGTTGCCTGGTGAATAAAACGAGGGCTTTAGTGCTTACCTTTTTTTTGAAATCTAATAGCGTTAAAAATTTTTGAAGGCCCATCGTTCATCTTTTTACAACAGTATCATTAATTTCTATATCCATGCCGTCTTTGATATCCTTTATATCAGCCGCAGCGATCCTATCCCGCGCCTGTATAATCTCTACTGAACCAAGAAACATCTCTCCCCTGTAAACATTGAACCTGTTCCCTATATTGATGCCGTCCTGCTTGCCAAGGTCTATAACAACAAAATTATGATCTTTGTTAATAGTAACAATCCTGCCTTTCAATCCGGCTTGGGTTTCGCCTACGCGCTCCAAAGAAAGAGATGTCAGTTTAGCTACTTTCTGGGCGCGGATAGGAGGCAAATCCACTTCGCTGGGAGCATGGTAGGCCTCTGCCCTCATGTCCTGGGACCTTTCCGCATTTTCCTGCAGGGCAATCTTAAATTTATTTATTTCCTGATTTTTATACTCCAGGTCGCTTTGAAGACTTGCAATCTTTACCCTCGTATCTTCTTTTTCAATCAAAAGCCTGTTGTATTCCTTTGCTATTTCCCCTAACTCAGATATCTTGAATTTAAGCTGGCTGTTCTCTGTCTCAATCTGTTCGGATACGGTCTTGACATCTTTATTAAGATCTTTTTCTTTTAAAAGATCGGAGCTGATGATTTCCGCCACCTGCTCGGAATTCTTAAACCTTTGCTCAACCGCGCTTTTTTCTTCCTGTAATTTTGCCAGCTTCATATCTTTATCCATGCTCTCGGCCTTCAGCCTGGATAATTCCCTGTCTTTCGGCTCTATGTCATTTTTTAATCTCTGTATCTCTACCTCTAAACCGACTTTTTGCTTCAAGAGATTAGCCACAAACATATCGGATTCCATCTCTCTTAATCTTTTCTCAAGAAAGGACTTTGCTTTTTTAATGCCGGCGAGGTCTTTTTTCAATGCATTCCTCTCGCTGACCGCTGCCTCGTGGTCAGACTTAAGCCCGGAATGCCTGGCTTCCAGCGCATTAAACCTCTCTTCTATAGCCTGTAGTTTTGACTTTAATTCTGCCTTATCCTTAGTCGCGACAGCTAACTCCGTACCCAGTTTATCCATAGTGGATTTAAATAACTCCTCCAAATTTGTGTATTCATTATAGAGTTTTTCTTTTGCGAAGAAAAACCAGGCCGTACTTAAAGTGCTTAACACTACCAATCCTACCAGTATCCACAGTATTGACCGCAGTGTTTTATCCATAAATATACTCTCCTTAGGCGTTTTTTAAATTGCTGCTTTTCTATTTATTATACCATATATTTTTCTTTGAATAAATACTAATAATTGTTTCGGCCCAAACGCCGCATTGTTAAAATCTTCGAATAACATATAAACACTCGGGACTAAAAATAATGTCATTATCGTAGAAGCTGTCAGGCCTCCGATAACAGTTATCGCGAGAGGAGACCACAGGTTCGCTGATTCGCTCCTGTCAAATGCCATTGGCACCAGCCCAAGTACTGTCGTAGAAGTGGTCATAAATATAGGCCTGAACCTGTCCTCTCCCGCCATTATAGTTGCGCGCAGTATTTCAGGATACTTGTCTTTTTTCCCGCCCTTTGATTTTGTCCTTAAAAAATTAATCCTGTCGACTAAAATGATTGCGTTATTCACAACTATCCCTGCCAGCATTATAGCGCCTATAATAACCCCTCTTGATATAGGCTTGTGCGATATATGAAGGGCTAAGACCACTCCTATTATTGCCAGCGGTACTGAAAAAAGTATTACAAAAGGCTGGCTGAATGATTCAAACAAAGATGCCAGCACCATAAAAACCAATAATAACGTTATCCATAAAACACCCGGCATCTGGACATATGGGGCTTTTAGAGAAAAAGGAAATGCCGACAGCTCTTTTTCATTTCTCATATTCCTCTCATAGTCTCCACCTACCCTCCAATAATAATCCTTGGGTAATTCCATATCAGCCAGGCTGGCCTTTACCCTATCCACTGCTTTTTGTAAAGACCCTTTGGAAACCATAGCTGTTATGTGTACAACCCTTGTTTTATTCTTTCTTATGATCTCGCTCATCCCAATATCGGGCACAAAATCCGCAATCTGCTCCAAAAATACAGAATCGCCATCCGGGGTATAAAGGCTGAGCCTTCTCACATCATCCAATTTTTCCCTGTATTTTTTTTGCAGTCTGGTAATAGTCTCTATCTCTCTTGCTTCAGTATGAAAAAGTGTGGCCCTCAAACCTCTTATTTCTCCATGCACAGTCTCTGCTGCATCCTGGGTTGTAAACCCAAATGAACCTGCCTGCTGTTTATCTATTTTAACAAGCCATTCAGGCCTGCCGCTTATCCTGGACATCCTTATATCTTGAAGGCCATCTATGCTTCCAAGCCTTGTCGCTATAGAAATGGCGGTCTCCTTTAACACTTTGTAATCATATCCATAAAGATCCATGGTAAGTTCTTTAAGCCCGCTTTCTTCTAATTCTGAAAAATATATAAAACCTCCTTTATACCGTCTTGCAACAGCGTCTCCTTCCAGGCGTATAGCATCCATTACTTCTTTGGTAGAACTGGACCTGTTTTTGATAGGCACCAATTTGACATATATCTTAGAAGACCATGGTTCAATCCTGGACGTGAATGTTTTTAACTCTTTTATCTGAACCAGCCTTTCTTCCAACTCCTTTACCATCTTATCTGTAACATCCAGTTTAGCGCCTGGCTCTAGCTCAACAAAGATTGTAAAACGGCCTTCCTCCGCTTCTACCATGAATTCTTTATCTATTTTCATTCCGAAAAATACAGCAACTCCCAACGCTAAAAATGCAACAGCGACCAATATATACCTGAATCTTAGCGCTACTATCAGGCTCTTTCTATACGTGGTTTTTATCTTGCTAGTGATGCTATTTTTTAATGTTTTTTGGGTTTTCTTTTCAATTGGTTTGGCCGCCATCTGGCTCAATAAAGTAGGCACTAGTGTCATTGCCACAAATAAACTTGTTAAAAGAGAGTAAGTAACGGTAAATGCGAGCCCGCTCCACAACATCCTTGTTTCTTTATTAACAAACACGAACGGAAGGAATACTACGACAGTGGTAATAGTGGAGGTAACTATTGCCAATCCCATCTCTGATGCTCCTTCTATAACCGCGGCTTTATCTTTTTCTCTCCAGTCAGGTAAAGGCAGAATGCCGGATCTTTTTTTATCTACGTTATCAAGCACGACTATGGAATTATCCACAAGCATGCCTATGCCGAGCGCAAGGCCGCTCAATGTCATTACATTCAAAGAAAGCTTCTGAAAATACATCAGGATAAATGTAAACATAACCGATATCGGGATAGTAATGGCTATTATAAAAGTAGGCCTCAGATCCCTCAGCGTAAATAAAAGTATCAATACCGAAAGAAATGCCCCGATTATAAGAGAGCTTCTAACAGCGTCTATAGCATCGTTTATGACATCTGCCTGGTTAAGCGTGTTCTTTATATAAATATTCCTGTCTATTATATTTTTGATCTGATTAAGTTCTTTTTTTATGCCGTCTACCACTTTTATAGTATTAGCTGTGGACTCCTTCTGGATATATATTGAGACAACAGGCTCTATGTCTGTCCTGGCATAGCTAGAAGGCTCCATAAATGAGTCCTTTATAGTAGCAACATCCTTAAGTTTTATCACAGAACCTTGAGGAGTTACGCTGACGCCTATATTCTCTATATCCTTGATGCTTTCGAATGTGCCTATGGCCCTTATCAGATATTTATTCTTTTCTCTGAGAATATCTCCCAAGAGAAGGCTGAAATTATTTGCCCCTAGTGAACTTACCACGTAATCAATAGACACGTGGTGCGCCTGAAGCCTTGACTGGTCTATCTCAACAAGGATCTTTCTTTCCCTGCCTCCGTATATATCAACGTTTGCCACTCCTTCTATCCTTAATATCCTCTCCTTGATCTGTTCGTCTACGACCCTCCTAAGAGTTTCTACTGTATGGGCCTTGCTGGTGACCGCAAGTATCATTATAGGAGTATCCGACTCTTTATACTGGGCCAATATCGGCTTTTCAATTTCCTTGGGAAGCTTATCTTTTATTTTCGAAAATTTTTCCCTCGTTTCCAGCGCGGCAAAATCCATATTAATGCCGGGCTCAAATTCCAGCCATATCCTGGATTCGCCTGCCTTTGATGTGGAATAGATATTTTCAAGATATGTTACGGTAGACACTGCCTCTTCTATGGGCTTTGTTACCA
>PCTH01000047.1:22419-30132 GCA_002771475.1 Candidatus Omnitrophica bacterium CG22_combo_CG10-13_8_21_14_all_43_16
CTTACCGCTACTATTATACTTATGTCTCCGTAAGCAATATTGGGTTTTAACTCAACAGGAAGCCTGAGCAAAGAAACTGCCCCCACAACAACAATGCCTATAAAAAACATTGTTATGCTTACAGGCTTATTGACTGAATAACTTGAAAGAGACATATATTATTACCTTTTAAATCGCTGCCTCTGGCAGGCCTACGAAAAGACGCCCCTCGCTTCGCTCGGGACTTGCGCAATCCTTAGGCTTTGCCGACGGGCGCTCAAACGCCCCGGCGTGGCGGACTTCGCTCCGCGCCAATTCTCGCTCGTCCTGTGCAGTCTGGGGTCTGAGGCACATTAGAAAAGTTTCGGCATAATAGCTTTTTACAGCTAAGCGCGCAAGGGATTACGGCGAAGTTTTTTATACCGTCAAGACTACCTTCGGTATAAAAAATGAGCCGTAAACCGTAGCGCGCGGCGAAACTATTTCAGTGCCGAATGGCCCCAGCCTGCACAGGACACCGTGCCCGCTCGAATCGGCGAGGCTTTTCTTTAGGCCTGCCAGAAGCAGCGATGCAAAATAATTAAAAGCTATTTCAACTCATACCATCTGCCAGGTCCGAGCGGGCCTTCTGCTTTTAGAAAACCTTTATCCATGAGGCCTCTTAGATCCCTGGCTGCGGTAGGTATAGATATCTTAAATAAATCAGCGTATTCTTTTCTTGTAATCCTTCCGGATTTTTTGATATGTTCCAGTAATTGAATTTGCCTTTTGGTAAGCTGCGGGCCTTTTGGAGGTATTATAACTATATCTTTTACAGATTTGACCTCTTCCGATCGGCGATCGGTGCTAGTCCCGATCGGAGATCGGGAAAGGTCTGTTTTAATTGGTTCAGGCGCAGGTGCAGCTACTGCAATAGGAATAACCTGCGGTTTCCTTCTATCTAACCACCCCGCAGCTATGGTATAAAGAGCCGGTATGACAAAAAGCGTAAGAAAAGTGCAGATAGTAAGCCCTCCTATTACAGTTATTGCCATTGGGGCCTGAAGTTCAGACCCTTCTCCTAGTCCAAGCGCTAATGGAAAGAGCCCTAAAACTGTAGTAAACGAAGTCATCATTATCGGCCTTAGCCTGTTTGCCCCTGCCTGGCTCACTGCCGTTATCAGATCCTTGCCTTCGCCTCTGATAACATTTATCTTATCTATAAGGACAATCCCGTTGTCTACGACTATCCCTCCCAGTATAATCACGCCCAATATCACTACAACGCTGATAGGCGTATGCGTCAGAAATAATATCCACGTAACGCCTATTAAAGATAAAGGCAGCGTAAACATAATAATAAAAGGCTGCCAGAAAGATTCAAATTCGCTTGCCATAATCATATATACCAGAAGCACTGACAGTATCAATGCAAACATCAGGCTTAGAAACGACTCTTTCATTTCCTGATTTTCTCCTGCGAGCTGGATTGTGAAATCCTTTTCCACCTGCCTTGCTGCCTGTTTTTTAATATCGGTATGCCGCGCCATTACAGAATCTATAGTGCGGTTGACATCTTCTATCACCTTATCCAGGGCTCTGCCTGCAACATTCGCAGTCATCAAGATTACCCTTTGCTGGTCAAGCCTCTTTATCTCGCTTGGGCCAACCCCGTGGGAAATATAGGCAACCTCTGAAAGCGGCACATCTATGCCTAGCGGCGAATGCACTAAAATATTTCTTATGCTTGAAAGTTTATTCCTGTCTTCAGGCCTAAGCCTTACTTTTATATTTATCTCTCTCCCCTCTTCTTTGAATTTTGTAGCAGTAACTCCTTTTATAGCCACATGCGCTGCCTGGGATATAGAGCCCACTGAAAGATTATACAAAGCAGCCTTATCTTTAATAATATTTACTTTTGTTTCGGGCGCAGGAGGCACAAGACTTGTCCTTATACCATAGGCGCCCGGTATTTTAGCCAGTCCTGAATAGAGTTCTTCGTAAAGTTTTTTTGTAAAATTAAGATCGTGTCCTTTTATTTCTATGACTATGGGAGCGCTGCCCATCAATGCGCTCTTAAAAATACTTTCCTGCAATATATATTCCACCTCTGCGCCTTCAAGATTTTCTTTATCCAGTTCTTTTTTCAGATTCTGTATTATTTGAGAAGTATTAAGCTTTCCTTTTTCCCTGCCTTTTTTAAGGTTTACAATAATACTGGCCTGATGCGCGCCAAGAGTCTCGACCATATCTCCTGCGCCTTTTTCCTTGCTGGAGCCTATGATAACCGCCACGCTATACACGTCTTTATTGCTCAAAAGTTTCTCTTCTATTTTTCTGATAACAGAATCTGTGATCTCTAGCCTGGCGCCTGTCAAGAGATTCACTTTCATTACAAATTCGCGCTGGTCTATTTTTGGCATAAACTCTTTATTAAGAAATCGGAATATAATCATGCTGAATAAGAAGAGGACAAGCGCCCCTAATATAATCAGCTTCTTATTTTTAAGAGCTGCCGGCAAAAACTTTCCATATATATTCCCCATCCACTTGACCAGCTTAAACTCCGAGCCTATGCTTATGGGAGATTCTTTGTTAAGGCCGGATTTTTTCTTTCTCCCGATAGTTACAAATAAAGGAATCAACGCCAGGGATACATACAAAGAAGCCATAAGAGAATATGTAACAGTAATGGCAACCTCTTTGAACAGCTGGCCTGCAATGCCTGTAACAAATATCATGGGTAAGAATACAACTACTGTTGTCATGACCGAACCCCATATAGGGCTTTCCACTTCATTTGCGCCGTCTCTGGCAGCCTCTTTCAATTCTTTGCCGCTTTGAATATGGTTTGATATATTCTCAATAACTACAATCCCCGCGTCCACAAGCATACCTATGCCCAATGCAAGCCCTCCCAGGGAAAGCATGTTCAGTGAAATCCCGCTGAAATACATAAGCGTAAACGTTATCATTATTGAGATAGGAATTGATAAAGAGACTATCAGCGCGGGCTTTAATTTTTTTAAAAACAGCCACAACACAAAAAATGCCAATAATCCGCCCTGCCACGCAGCATCGCCTACATCCCTTATTGATTTTCTGATAAAAATAGACTGATCATAAACTATGGCTACTTCTATGCCGCCCGGCAAATCCTTTTTTATGTCGACTAGCCTTTTCTTTATCCTGTCAGCTACCTGCAGCGTGTTAGAGCCTGCCTGTTTTAAAATGCCTACTGAAATATTTTCTTTTCCGTTAAATCTGGAAATACTGGTGCGCTCCTGAAATGTGTCTTTTACTTCTGATATATCCTTTAGGTAAACAAGTCTTTTATTTTCTTCTTTCTTCTTCTGAATCTCAGAATCGGCCTGGCTGGTTTTCTGATTTTCAGGTTCATCAATGCCTACGATTGTATCCTTTATCTGAGAGACTACTTCAAATTCGCCTATGGTGCGTATCAGATATTCGTAGAAATGCTCTTCTATGGTGCCTGCCGGATAATTAAGGTTTGAAGACTTAAGGGCATCCACTACTTTATTTATAGCTATGCCTGAAGCCCTAAGTCTCGCCTGGTCTATCGATACTATTATTTCCCTTTCCAGCCCGCCGGTTATATTGCACGACGCAACACCCGGAACTTTTTCAAGCTCATCTTTTATAAATTTTCTTGTAAGTTTTAAAAGCTCTGAAGGCGCTTTTTCTCCGATAACGCTGAGCGTCATTACAGGGAGCTCAAACGGATTAAATTTCATTACAATAGGATCCGCTGACCCGAGAGGCAGTCTTTCCTTTATGAGATCTATTTTTTCCCTTATTCCCAGAGAAGCAAAATCCATATTGGTTCCCCAGTTAAACTCTGTTGTTACCAGAGAAATGCCCTCTTTTGAAGTAGAACTGATCCTCTTGAGATTTCCGACAGTGCCTACAGCTTCTTCTATGATCTTGGTTATCAGGGTTTCTACTTCTTCAGGCGCGGCGTTTTCATATGTAGTGACAATGGTAAGCTGGGGATAAGAAATGGCAGGGAATAATTCCTGGGGAAGTCTGCCAAGGGAGATTAATCCCATGAGCACTATCCCAAGGAAAATCATTGTTACAGTTACAGGTTTATTTATTGAAAGGTCTGGTAGCTTCATTGAGCTGTGGCATTTTCCTGGACTTCTATTACCTGAACAGGCATCTCTTCTTTCAATTCTTGTGGCGTTTCTGTCACTACCAGCTCGCCCTCATACAGGCCTTCGCCTATGACAGAATAATCAGTGGTAATATATTCTACTTTGACAAGCCTGATGCTTGCTTTATTCTGAGCGTCAATCACAGCCACATTATAGCCTTCGTCTTTTTTGTTCAGGCTGAGGCTTGGTATTACCAGGGCATCTTTAAATTCAGCGACTGTTATCATTGCCCTTGCGAACATCCCTGGCAAAAGCTGCACATCTGGATTCTGTAACCTTACCTTGGCAGTAAGCGTTCTGGATTTTCCTTCTATGGCAGGATATATATAATCTACCCTGCCTTTAAATGTCGCGCCTAAATGCGCGTCCACTGTCACTATAACATCCTGGCCAATCGTAACTTTATCCACATCCTTTTCCACTATGCCTAACTCTACAAACATCTCGCTTATATCATAAAGAGTGGCGATCTTGTTATTCGGCGTAACAAATTCCCCTACTTCTGCTTCTCTGGTGCCCATAACGCCTTCGCGCGAGGCAATGAGATCTGTCTTCTTAAACTCTGCTTCAGCCGACCTTACCTCTACCTCTGCTGACTTTGCCTGCTCGCCGGCGCTTTTTGCCTCAAGCTCCACCTCTTCCAGCTTTGCTTTTATAATCGCTCCGATATCATAAAGACTCTTATGTATCTCATATTTCTTTTTTGCAGCCAATGCCTGGGTTTTGGCAGATTCAGCTTTAGACTTTGCATAATCAATCTTCAACTGTGCGTCTTTTTTATCAAGAGACGCTATTATATCTCCTTTATCCATCATATCGCCTTCCCTGAAATTAATAGACGTGATAACTCCGTTAATCTCAAATTTAAGAGGTATCTCTAATCCGCCTTTTACGGTTCCCATAACAGGCAGATCGTCTTTAAAATCCATGGGCGTAACCTTATAACATCTCACAGGAACCGCCTCCGTCTCTCTTCGCTCTTCCTGAGCCATTGTAGAGGAGGGTTTCAAATTACCCCCTGCAAGCGCTTTTAAAGAAGCTGCGTCTTTTATCCCTTCTTTTTTTGTCAATGCCTTCAGCCACATCAATCCGAAAACCACCACCCATAAAGCTATGAAGCCTATAATTAAAAACTTTGATTTATTTTTCATGTTATTAATATCCTTCCTCTAGTTAATGTCATTGCGAGCGAATGAAATGAGCGAAGCAATCTCAATAGATTGCTTCGTCGTCCCGCAACTGCGGGACTCCTCGCAATGACAAAAAAACAAAACAACTATTTATTTTACATTCGCTAATTTAAAATTTTCATCATCCAGAAATAGCGTATATCCGGTGGCTTTATTTAATTTCGCCAGGGATTGATATAGGGCCCCAAGCGCTTCTATGTAATAAGCCTTCTCATCTGTAAAACTCATATAAGCCTGAACCAATTCCGAAAGAGACGCTTCGTTCAATTCCGCCCTGGCCTTCGTAATCTTAAGCTCCTCTTCTCTGTATTTAATCTTATTGAGATTTGTCATTTTCTGGACTAAGCCTTTTTTATAATTCATATAAGCTTCCTTCACCTCTTTTAAAATACCTTCTTTTATCTGTTCCAGCTCATCCTGCGCTTTTTTATAGCCTATCTCGGCTGATTTTTCTTCGGAAAAATGCTGAAGCCCGTCCAATAAACCAAATTCCATTGACTTACTCATAGATTCTGTTCTTGTAGTCTGGCCGTGTTTCTGGCTTGTCTTGTCCTTTGTAACAGCAGTGGAAAGAGTATTGCCGCCCAAAGGTTTAGTAACCTTAAATCCGAGGTACCAATCATTATCCATGACTAAAGATTCGCCCTCGAAGGCGCCCCCGGATTTCCCATATGTGCCTGTGAAGTCCACCTTGAGCTGATTTTTGCTTTCGGCAATCTTGCGCTCATAGTCATTGAATTCCAACATGTATTGTTTTGCTTTCAAATCAGACCTGGACTTAAAAGCTAAATCTATACATTCTTCCAGGCTCACATCCAGCATAATAGGCTCCAGGTCTCTCCCTGGTTCTTTGTCTATTATCTCTACTGCCTTTTCCCCGTCTTTAATATTCACTGCCTGCGCCAATGCAAGTTTAGCCATAGCCAATTCATTTTCGCTGGATATAACCTGATAATTTATCTGCTGCATCTGCGATTCCAGCTGTAAAAATTCCGTCCTGGTAATAAGTCCGAGTTCCAGCCTCTTTTTAGCGCCGACAAAAATATCTCCGGTCTCGTCTAAAAGTTCCCTGTGTATTTTTAAATCCATCTTTCCTGCCATATACGCATAGTATGCCGATTCAACCTCGCCTCTCAAATCCTGTAATGTTTTATCATAATTAAAAGTAGATGCCTTCAAATTGCTCATAGCCTGCTCTACGGCATATTTCAACCTCCAGCCGTAATAAAGCGGATACTCAAACTTTAGCTTATATTCTTTATCTGTAAAATCCTGGGTAGTGCCAAAGGTTTTACCTGTTGTCTCCATGTAATTCACGGTAGCTGCGGGATAAAGAGCGCGCCTTGCTTCTCTTATTTTCAGTTTAGATAATTCTATTTCTTCCTGAGCTATTTTACTAGCCATATGATTTTCCAATGCTATATCAACTGCGTCGTTGATGCCTAAATTTGCTGCTTCCGGATCCATCTCTTCTTCGCCCTTCACCTTCCACCCTTCACCTTCCACCTTGCCTTCTATATCTTCCACGTCAAATATTATCGGCACATCGATCCATAAATCCTTATTCCCCAAAGCTTCAGGAAAAGGCTGGTATCTTTTATAAAGCCACACTGTTTTTAAACATAAGCTGTCTAACTCGTTATTGCCGGATGATTCTGAAACATAAACGTCCTTAAGTTCTCCCCACGGAGATAGAAAAAGCCTTAATTTCACTTCGCCATTTGAGCTATTTATAATATACGGGTTTGGTTTTTGGATAGAGCTATATATATCTTTTGATAAATCTGTTATATATTGGGTTATATCTTCCTGAGATTGGCTGTATATAGATGATACGGTAGGCAATATTGCTGTAACTGCAATAAATACAAAGAAATAAAATAATATAACACGCTTTATACGCATCCCTTCTCCTGTTTCGAGAAGTATATCATATTATTATTATTTTGTCAATTGATACGGTTATGATACGGTATTCCTACTGATGGGAGTCGCACTCCCATCGGGAGTGCGACTCCCATCAGCGCTAAAACATTCCTATTGAAGCCTATATTACACTTCGCCTCGTCTTTCTTTGCTCCGCCTTTCTTCTTCTCGTCTTTCTTCGTTCCGTCTTTCTTCGCTCCGCCTTTCTTCTCTACGCCTTTCGACCTGATTGCGGATATCACATGCCTTAGCTTCTGAGATGTCAAAGGTCATAATAATAAAAATAGCGGCTAAAGAGGTTACGATAGGAATACCGACATCACAAAGCCGCATATACAATAAGGTTTGAACTGTTTGTTTAGCGCCTAATGCAATATTAAAGCCGGTTGCATTTAAGAGGATCCCGGAGAGAAGCGATGAAACTGCCAATCCCAGTTTTACCATCCACCAGTAAACAGCGC
>PCTH01000005.1:0-2888 GCA_002771475.1 Candidatus Omnitrophica bacterium CG22_combo_CG10-13_8_21_14_all_43_16
CGAACCTGTGGGCCTCGTCTCTCACGCTCTGTATAAAATGCAATATCTCGGAATCCCTGTTTATGTCAAGCGGCTCGGATGAACCCAGCGTATATATCCTTTCCTCCTGCTTGGCAATGCCTATCACAGGCACATGGCTGAGCTTTAATCTTAGAAGTTCTTCATATGCCGCGGCCAGATGGCCTTTTCCGCCGTCTATTATAATCAGATCCGGAAGCATTTTCTTTTCCTCTTTCAGCCTCCTGTATCTTCTATGAACAATCTCTTTCATCATGGCATAATCATCTATGCCTTTTACATTTTTTATCCTGAATTTTCTGTAATTTGATTTGTCCGGCAGGCCGTTATTAAAATAAACCATTGAGCCAGTGGCTTCTTTGCCGGACATATTAGACACGTCAAACGCCTCTATTTTCAAAGGCAGGGCAGGCAGTTTTAAGATTTTCTTCAATTTTAAAGCGACGTTGCCCCACGAGCTGTAATCGGCTGTCTTCCTGTCAGAAACCTCCAAAAGCGCCGAAAGCCTGTTGCGGATAACAGCTGCCTGTTCAAAATCTTTTTTATCGGCAAATCCTTTCATCTCGCCTGTCAATTCCTGTATCAATCTTGTTTTCCTGCCCTCCAGGAATAAGATGAGCTGCCTGACTATCTCTTTATAAGATTTTTCATCTATTTTTTTAACGCAGGGGCCCATACACTGCCCTATATGATAAGCCAGGCACGTCTCCCCCGGCATTTTTTTACAAATCCTCATGGGAAATATATTTTTTAATATACCGACGGCATTTCTTAAGAGCCCCGCCTTTGCATAAGGCCCGAAATACCTGGAGCCGTCATCAAGTTTTTTTCTTGTTATGGTAAGAGTCGGGAATTTCTCGTTTAATGTTACTTTTAAAAAGGGAAAGCTTTTGTCGTCTTTTAATTCAACGTTATATTTCGGCTTTTTTTCCTTTACCAGGCTCGCTTCATATATCAGCGCCTCTTCTTCCGAGCCTGTAACCACATAATCCAGGCCTTTAACATTTTCCAACAGCGACATGCGCTTGGCTGTTTTAGGAGAACGCTGCTGAAAATAAGTGGACACCCTTTTATAAAGGTCCTTGGCCTTACCTATATAGATAGCCTCTCCGGAAGCATCTTTCATTATATATACCCCAGGCAGATGCGGGATATCCTTTATTTTTTCTTTAACACCCATGACAGAAGTTCCTTTGCCTCTTTTACGCGGAAAATAAATGCTGCAGCGATATAGCTTAGGATGGCTACTAGTATCACAATAAAAAGATTAAGGCTTATTTTAAAAGCGCAGAAATAAATCACAGCGGCCATTGCCAGGCTGGCCGCAAGCGCCTTTAAAAAAGAACCCGATATCCTGCGGGTATCCAGAGATCCTATTTTTTTTCTCAATACGAAAAAAAGCGCGGCAAAATTAAAAATACCGGAAAGCGAGGCAGCCAGCGCCAAGCCGCCTATCCTTAAAGGAAACATGAGTATCGCATTAAGGGCTATATTCAGAAGAAGCGACGCTATCGCGATCTTCACGGGACTGACCGTATCCTGCAAAGAATAAAAACAACTTACAAGTATCTTTATGCCGGAATAACTGAAAAGGCCTATGGAGTAAAACATAAGGGCATTGGCTGTGATAAGGGTGGAATAATGGTCAAACTTTCCCCTCTCAAACAGGGTCCTTGTTATCGGAACCGCGAGCACTATAAGGCCGATTGAAGCAGGAATAATAATAAAGTTTATAACCCTTATTGAAAAAGAAAGCGTGCGCTTTAAGTTATCCGGATCCTTTTCCAGCGCCTCCCTGGACATGGTAGGCAAAGCTGCCTGGGCTATGGCAATACCGAATATAGCCAGAGGAAACTGAAAGATCCTGTTTGCATAATAAAGCGCCGCGACTCCTCCGGATCCCACTATAGCTGATAAAGATGCGAGGATTGTGTTTATAAAAAGGTTCAGCTGATACACGCATGAACCTAAAATACGCGGCAATAATAAAACGCCGATCTTCTTTGCAGCCGGATGATTTAATTTTCTTGTAAATGAAAACCTGAAGCCTTTTCTGTATAAGACCGGCATCTGTATGGCAAGCTGCAGCACCCCGCCTATTAAAACGCCGCTCGCAAGCCCCATCACGCTCTCGCCCCAGATAATGGCGCATATTATAATGGCTATATTCAAAAAGCACGGCCCGAAAGCGGGCGCTGAGAAATGTTTCAGTGAATTCAGCACGCCCATCGTGTAGGCAGCCAGGCCTATAAGGAGTATATAAGGAAACATGAAGCGCGTCAGCCTGACTGTTATTGCGAATTTTTCAGGGTCGTCCAGGAAACCGGGCGCCATAAACCTGACAATCCATGGCGAAGCAAAAATGCCGGCAATGGTTATAGCGGAAAGCGTTATAAGCAGTAAATTCAATATCACATTCGCGAGTTCCCAGAACTCTTCCTTTTTCTTAACCATGTATTCGCTCAGGACAGGAACAAATGCCGCGTTAGTAGCGCCTTCGCCTACCAGGTCCCTGAGCATATTAGGTATGCGGAACGCCACTACAAAGGCCTCGGCGTATCTGGCTGTGCCGAAGAACCTGGCGATCAGGATATCCCTCACAAAGCCCAGGATCCTGCTTATCACTGTGGCAAACCCTATTATTCCGGCTGATTTTATAATATGTTTTTTAGACATTGCGCGATTACTTCCTTTATTATTCTTTCTAACAGGCAAGCCTACGAAAAGACGCTCGGACGCCCCAGCGAGGCGTCCTTCGCTCCGCGCCGATTCTCGCTCGTCCTGCGGCAGTTGGGGTCTGAGGCGCATTAGAAAAATTTCGGCAAAAGTCCGCAAGGAATTACGGCGAAGTTTTTATACCGTCAAGACTA
>PCTH01000005.1:2913-5786 GCA_002771475.1 Candidatus Omnitrophica bacterium CG22_combo_CG10-13_8_21_14_all_43_16
GCCGAATGGCCCCAACTGCCGCAGGACACCGTGCCCGCTCGAATCGAGCGAGGCTTTTCTTTAGGCTTGCCTGTTAGAAAGAGCTAGAATGCAACTATTTGAATAGCACATTATCCCTTGACATAATTAACAGCGTATGCTATTTTATTCATCACACAAAAGGAGCAATATATGCCAATTTTACATGCATCTTATAAAGATATAAAACAAAGCGCTAAAAGAGGCTTGCGCAATCAATCCGTGAAATCCGAGCTGAAGACAGAGACAAAGAAATTTTTAGACCTTATCTCCTCCAAAAAAACGGACGAGGCTAAAAAACAGCTCACCTATCTGATAACACAGCTTGATAAGGCTCAATCAAAAGGCATTGTCCACAAAAACACTGCCTCGCGCAAGATCTCCCGCTTGATGAAAAAGATCAAGGCTGCCTAAATTACAACCTTACGAACACATCTTCACTATCAATTTCTCCAGAGTAAATTTAGGCTGCGATTCGCCCGTCTTAATATCGCTGTCCGCCTTTAATATCTCATTTAAAAACCTGGCTATCTCCCGGACCTTAAACCTGGCTGCGTAACGCGTCATCTGGTCAAACTTTGAGCTGTACAGGTTCAGTTCTCTCTGTATTTCCGGTTTGCTCCTTATCTTCAGAAGCTCTTTCACCCTCAAAAGCATCCTGAACTGCCAGGACAAAAGCCCAAGCAAAAACTCTGTCTCTCTTTTTTTGTATTTCTGGATGCTTGCAAAAATACTCAGGGCTGCTTTTACGTCTTTTTTTTCTATGGCTTCCAGGAGATCGAAACTGGTCTTGAGAGGCGCTACATATATAACCTTCTCCACATCATTTTTTGTTATCTCAGGCCTTTTACCTGCGTAAAGGATGAGGTTATCAACGCCGGAACAAAGTATGTTCAAATCATTGGGGAGATTTTCCTTTATTAAATTTATAGCCTCAACGCTTATTTTTTTGCCGGCCGCCCTCACCCTTTTGGAAATCCATATATTTATTTCGGAACCGATAAGCCTGGCCGAGCGCACAAGCTTTGTAAGCTTGGATGCTTCCAACACAAACCCCTCTTTTATCCTGGATGATTTCGAATCTATAATTAAGATTGAACTGTCTCTGGGGTTTTTAAGATAAAAAAGCACTGATTCTTTATCGCTGTCCGAAAGGCTGTCAGCGTCTTTCAAAATCACGAACCTCTTCGGAGACATGAAAGGCGCTGTGTTAAGGATGTCCAGCGCCTCTTTTAACCTGAAGTCTTTGTCTTTCGCGTAAAATACATTGTAATTCAGATCCCTGGTGGAATTTTCCAGAAACCTGGACTTTAATTTTTTAAGCTCTGCTTCTTTTAAGAAATCCTCTTCCCCTAAGAAAAGATACGAGGTAAGCTCTTTGGTGGGCATGTTAAAGGATATTACCAGTTTTCCACAATTTTGTTAATGATCCGCCTTGCAAGATCAGACATTGCGTCGCTCAGGGCAGATGTCTCTGTTTTCTGAAGAGCGCCCGTTGTAAAATATGTGGCATCGCCTGTTATGTTTTCTTCTTCAAATAAAATAGAATGGTCTTTTTGATTTATCAATTTGGCATCGCATACAAGGCTGATCCTGTATTCCTGCACAACCTCATTCTGATACCTCAAAGGGTCTTTTCTGTATTCCAGGATCCGACCTTCCAGCACAGCGTCAGCGGAATCCTTATCAGCCATTTTGAAATTGCCGTCTAGAAAAACCCTGTTCACGATCGCATCCCTCAGGTCCACTTCCAGGTTCGGCCTGTAGACCTCGTATTTATCTTTTGCGCTGACCTCTTTTGTTATATCTATGCTATTCTTGAACATATCGACGTGAACGGTCTTTATGCCCTCTGGCAGAATCGTCTTTGCGGTATATCCGCATCCTCCAACGCAATATAGCAATATAACAATACAGCAATATAACAATACAAATTTATTTCTTTTCCAATTCATCAAGCCTCTCCTGTGCTTTTTTTGCCCATTCTGTATCCGGGTAATTTTGGACGATATCTTCATAATATATCACAGCGCTTTCAGGCGCTTTGCGCGCTTCATAAAATTTACCAGTCTCATAAGCATTTTCAGCTTCCCGCGATTTTAACTTATCCACAACCTGCCTGGCATCAGGCGCCATTTCGCTATCAGGGTGTTTCTTTAAAAAGTCCTCGAATTCTTTGCGCGCAAGATTTGTAGGGGTCTGATCATACTCAGGCTTTACAGACAAAAGCTTGGAACATTCTGCCAATTGAAATCTGGCCTTGTCAATCACAGAGCTATTAGGATATCTGTCTATCAAATCTTTAAACATAAGTATGGCGCTATCATAATCCTGGATATCCTTATAAGACAGGCCTGCTTTAAACTTTGCCAGATCCGCATATTTGCCGTACGGAGCATTATTAAAGACTGCCTTGAATATTTCTATTGCCTTGTCTTTTGCGGGCACCTGCCATTTGCCTATAATCTTTATTTTCTTCCCTGAAAAAAACGCGTCAGCTATTTTATATTCCCTCTCTATGACATCGTCTACCAATTCAGTGTAAGGATAGGTGTCTATAACCTTCTGGTATGCCTTGTATGCCTCGTAAAGATTATCCGTATCTTCCATTATACGGCCCACGTAATACTGCGCCGTAGGCGCTTCTTTGGAAAGAGGATAATATTTCAATAATTTCTTAAATTCCTTTAAGGCGTCTTTGGTATTCTTTGCCTCGTAGGCCTTTTTAGCGTACGCCATCTGGTCCACAGGGGTATCCTTGGCAGCATATTTAGGGTTCTCCCACTTGCCGCTCTCAGGCGTCCAGATCCAATACCCAAACGCAGGCCCTGCCATCACGCATAATATAAATATAG
>PCTH01000075.1:0-1253 GCA_002771475.1 Candidatus Omnitrophica bacterium CG22_combo_CG10-13_8_21_14_all_43_16
ACCTGGCTTTTTCTATAGTAGCTGTATATTGCGGCAAGGCTATGGTAGCAAGAATCCCTATAATCACAACAACAACCAAAAGTTCTAAAAGCGTGAAGCCTTTTTTATGCAAGATTTTACCTTCGGAAATTTAATATTAAGGCGCTACAGGTCCGCCCAGATTAGCGCTTCTGTAAAGTTTACCGGTATTATTATCTGTCTGCTTCCAAGTCACTGTATAAGTATTTGCGCCTGAAGTGCGGGTAGCAGTCACAGTATATGTCCGGTCTACTGCTGCATCTGCGCTAAGGTCACTAAGAGCATAGCTATAAAGCTTATTCGTAACAGCATTTGGATTATCTATATCTAAAGTGCCTGCTGATCCGTCAGCTGGCAGCGTAGCCGTAGACATATTATTAGTCTGATACCAATACCTGTCCAAAGCCGCCCTGATGCTTCCGACATTAGTAGCTGCCTCGGCAGACCTAGATTTTTCTATAGTGGCAGTATATTGCGGCAAAGCTATTGCGGCAAGAATCCCTATAATTATGACTACTATAAGGACTTCCAAAAGAGTAAAGCCTTTTCTGCGCATTTATCTCTCCTTTGATATTATCGGAGTCCGACTCCCGATAAGAGTCGGACTCCAAATATTATATTTATTTATATATCCAGTTTCCGGAAATTGTGCCTGCTTGATCCATGGTTAAGGTCTGGCCACTATAAGTTCCGCCTGAACGAGTAGCAGTAGCCGTATAAGTGGTAGAGCTAGGCGTAGCTATAGTAAAAGCCCAGAATTTCTGTGTCAATGTTATATCAAGATCAGCTGTATTGGTTGTGTAATATTCATTTTCGGCATAGTATACTTTTTCGCCTGTCTGCAGGTGGCCGAGGCCCGCCCTTGCTTCTCCGCCTTTTGCTTTTTCAATAGACGCTGCGAACTGAGGTATGCCTATAGCAGAAAGGATACCTATTATAATAACGACTATCAGTACTTCTACGAGCGTAAAACCTTTTCTATTCATTTTCCCCTCCTCCTTTTTTGTTTTCTATTATTTAATTATACCTTATAAACAATAGATGTCAAATAAATTATCTATATCAACCAGACGATTTTACAGCGCTGGATAAGCTGAATATAGGCATAAACATCGCTACTACCAGAACGCCTACTACAATACCCATAAAAACCAGGATTATAGGTTCAAACATCGTAGTAACCCTTGTAATAAAAGTATTTACCCTCTCTTTATAAAATACAGAAACCCTGTCCA
>PCTH01000075.1:1296-4003 GCA_002771475.1 Candidatus Omnitrophica bacterium CG22_combo_CG10-13_8_21_14_all_43_16
CCCTGTCCAGCATTTTACCCAGTTCTCCTATCTCCTCGCCCACGCTTATCATCTGAATCACAAGCGGAGAAAACAGATTACTTTTTTGCATGGTTTGGCCCATGCCTTTGCCTTCTTTTACAGCCATTCTCACTTCTCTAAGCTCTTTTTCCATTACCTTGTTGCCTGCTGTTTTCTCAGATATCTCCAGCGCATGTAATATAGGGACTCCGCTTTTAATAAGAGTGCCTAACCCGCTTGCAAACCGTTCTGTGGCTATCTCTTGAACCAGCTGGCCGACAACAGGTATCTTCAGGATGGCCTGATCAAACTGCCATCTGCCTTTCTCTGTAGATATATATTTTTTTATAACAAAAAATATCGCTATGGCTATGCCTATTACAATAAAAAAATATTTTCTCGCTATATTGCTTATGTTAATAACCGTTTGCGTAAGTACGGGTAATTCCACATTAAAACCTTTAAATATTTCAGAAAATATAGGGATGATTTTTATTAAAAATACTGCTATTGCGCCTGTTGCCACAACCACCAGCACCATAGGATACATGAGGGCTGATACGATCTTTCTTTTTAATTCCGCATTCTCTTCCAGATAAACAGCCACCTGGTCAAGGCTCAAAGGAAGATGGCCTGATGCCTCCCCTGTCTCAACCAGATTTATCCAGAAAGGAGAAAATATCTTATCGTGCTTTTTTAAGGCATTCTGAAAAGTATAGCCGCCTTCTACATCTTTTTTTATCTGTTCTACGGCCCTGAGAAGCGTCTGGGATTCTATCTGCCTGCATAATATCTCCAAACTCTTTATAAGGGTTACGCCAGCCCCTAAAAGCGTTGCCAGTTCCCTTGAAAACATTATAAGGTCATGGGGCTTGACTGCCCTGTGATATTTCCTCATGTCCGCCTTTTTCTTTGACTTTACTTCAGACGCGGGCCCCACAGATATAACAAGCAGCCCTTTTGCCTGCAAACCATTAATAAGGTCTTCTTCACTCTTAGTTTCTATCATTTCATCTATTAACTTGCCGGCCTTATCTCTGGCTATATATCTAAAAAATGGCATATCTACTCCTCTCCCGCAACCAGCGTTATGCTGAGTACCTCTTCAACGCTCGTAATGCCTTCCTCTGCTTTTTTCAGCCCGCTCTTAAGAAGTGTTTTTAAACCAAGCTCTTTTATTTTATCTTTAATCTCTCCGAGCGAAGCCCCTCTTGCAATCAATTCCCTCAATTTATCATTCATCAATACTATTTCATAAATAGCCACCCTGCCTCTATAGCCTGTATGGCTGCAATAGTCACAACCCTTAGGCTTATACAAAAGTTCCTGCTTTATCCCCAAGTCCTTGGCTAACGCAGGCGTTGTTTCATAGGCCTCTTTACACTCCGGGCACAACCTCCTGACAAGCCTCTGAGCCCCAATCATAATCAGTGAAGAACTTATCAAATATGGCTCAAGGCCTATGTCTATCAACCTGGATATGGCGCTTGGCGCATCGTTAGTATGAAGAGTGCTTAAAACTAGATGCCCTGTAAGAGACGCCCTTATGCATATCTGGGCTGTTTCCAGATCCCTTACCTCTCCTACCATTATAATGTCAGGGTCTTGCCTTAAAAACGCCCTTAGCGCTCCTGCAAAAGTAAACCCTATGTTGGTTTTTATCTGAACCTGATTTATGCCTTCAAGTTTATACTCGACAGGGTCTTCTACTGTTGAGATATTTTTACGGGGGCTTTTTATTTCATTTAAAGCAGCATAGAGCGTTGTAGTTTTACCGCTTCCCGTGGGGCCCGTAATTAGAATTAACCCGTGAGGGCTGTTTATAGCTCTTCTGAATTTTTCAAGCTCTTCAGGGTCAAAGCCCAGATCCCCCAGATTAAGGGGAGTGGCTGATTTATCCAGTATCCTGAGCACCACTTTTTCCCCGAATATGGCAGGAATAGTAGACACGCGTATATCAATACCTTTATTATCTACCTTTACAAAAAATACCCCGTCCTGCGGAAGCCTGCGTTCCGCTATATCCAGATTTGAAAGTATCTTTATCCTGGAAACAATGGCAGGTAAAAGATGCCTTGCCGGAGGAGGTATTTCATATAAAACCCCGTCTATCCTGTACCGTATATTAATCTTATTTTTAAAAGGTTCTATATGTATATCGCTGGCCCTGTCTTTTATGGCCTGCATCAATATAAGGTCCACCAGTTTTACAACAGGCGCTTCCTCTGCGCTTGCTATAAGGTCATCTAAGCTCAGATCCTCTTCTGCGTTTTTTTCTATTTTGAATTCTTCCAATTCATATGAATCGCTGATGGCATCTTTTAAAAGATCTTCTTTGCCGTAAAACTCATCTATAGCCCTCTGGAGGTCTGTTTTAGTGGCAATGATAGGGTTTATATCGCAGTTTGTCATGCGTTTTAAATTGTCTATAGTGATGAGGTCTAAAGGATCCATAAAAGCCACTGTCATAGAACTCATATGCTTGGAAATAGGAAGGAGCATATTTCTGCGGGCATAATCTTCAGGCACTAATTTCGCAAGATCCTGATTTTCTGCAGGCTTCAAAAGGCCTTTTGCATAAGATGCATATGGAATTGACAGTTGCTTAGCCATTGCAATGACTATATCTTTTTCCGTGACAATCCCAAGGTTTATTAATGTCTCTCCCAGCCTTGTGCCTTCTTTTTGCTGGATATTAATAGCCTTT
>PCTH01000075.1:4071-4811 GCA_002771475.1 Candidatus Omnitrophica bacterium CG22_combo_CG10-13_8_21_14_all_43_16
GATTTTTTCATAGTCTCAATGCCGACTTTGACCTTATGTTGAAAAGATGCCGATGCCGAAATTTTTTCCTTAATCCCTTTTAGTAACTGCTTTTTGCAATATCGGCATCCATATTTCCTATTTCAACAACGGGATCAATTAAAGTTCTCATTTTCCTCATCCCCCGAATAGATCCAAGACCGTATTAACTTCTTTTTCTCTTACTGCCTTTGGTTTCTCCTGCTCTCTCTCTGAAATATTTCCAAGGGCATATGAAATATCTTTAACAATGTTCGGGGTAATGAATATTATAAGCTCTCTGTCGGTATTATCTTTGGTTTTATAGCGAAATGCCGCGCCTAAAATAGGTATATCTCCAAAAAATGGCACTTTTTCAACGGCACCTGTATGTTTGGATTTTATAAGGCCTCCTATAACAATTGTTTCCCCGTCTTTAACCATAACGGTTGTCTCTGTGCCTCTTTTATGGACATCATATGCATCTGTAAACCTGGAAAGCTCTAATTCAGTAAAACTGGGCTTTATATTCATAGTTACATACCCGTCCTTACTGATTTGCGGCGTAACTTCCAGAATAACTCCTGTGTCTTGGGAGGTCCAGGTCTTGCCTGTAGCGCCTACGCCAGTAGATGATGAAGTGGATGTGACTGTTTCAGTATCTTTCTCCTTGGAAGAAAGCTCTATCCTTGCTGTTTCATTATTCATAGTCATAATTTGAGGCCTGGCAAGAATTTTAGTAT
>PCTH01000085.1 GCA_002771475.1 Candidatus Omnitrophica bacterium CG22_combo_CG10-13_8_21_14_all_43_16
CTTCTTTTGCGTTGATACTATAATCTGCCCCGAACCTGAGCGCCTCTTTAAGCCTGTAATCGTTTATGTCAGTAGCGATTATTTTACTGAACCCTTTAGCCTTTAATAACTGAATATGAAGAATGCCTGATATGCCGCTGCCTATCACAACAGCTGTCTGGCCCTTGCATGGCCTTTGCCAGGATAATCTCTGGCCTCTTATAGCACATGCAAGTGGTTCTACAAAAGTCGCTTCTTCGTAAGATACGCTGGCTGGTAATTTATATACCCCGCCTTTTTCCAGATTTATCGCAGGTATCCTCAAAAATTCAGAAAATCCTCCGGGTTCAAAACTTGTCTTGCGCAGGGTCTCGCACGCGCTATGGTGATCATTAAGGCAATAGCGGCATTCCCCGCACGGCACATGGTGCGATGCGGAAATCCTATCGCCTATTTTATAACCCTTAACGCCTTTACCGGCTTCTACGATCTCCCCTGCTATCTCATGGCCTAAAACAAGCGGCACTCTATCGCGACGATACCACTCTACCACATCTGTGCCACATATCCCGCTCGCCATTACTTTTACAAGAAGTTCTCCCTCGCCTATCTTCGGCTTAGGCTTCTCTTCAACCCGCACATCGTTATTGCTATAATACATTCCTACGCGCATAATGCCGTAATTTTATCACAATCTTCAAGCATAATCAAGAGACCTGTAATAAACCCATGCCAGCAGATAACAGGCCAATGCCGCTAGATAAAGCGCCTTTAACCCGAATGCCATAGAGCCGTATTCCAAAAAACCTCCTATCACCGCGCCCAGAAGATTCGAGCCAAGCGCCGCTCCGATATGTTTGGTTGATTTAAAGGCAATGGCAAATATCATCGCCGCAAAAAAGATAGGCAGGCCTGCAAGAAAACCGGTCGCAGCCGCCTTGGAGAAAAAACCAAGGCTTAACAAACTCGCTGTAGGAAAAAGATAGCTGATAATCAATGATAAAGCCAGCGCTCCGAATAACCATGCCGGGCTTTTAAATCTTATTTTCATAACCAGCCAATTTGCCGCCAATACAAGAAAAAGAATTGCTGAAAACACCACCGCGTTCACGAGCCATGTAGACCCGAAAAGCAATGAAAGGGTTGTAACGCTTTTTGTCTCCAAAAGAAGGAAAGCGCACCCAAGTAAAAAGAAAAACAGGTTTATCTTTCCTCCTTTTAAAGGCGAAAGCGCAAAAATTGCCGTGATTGAAATACAGGCAAGCATAAGAAGCGTGATAAGATAAAGTCTGGGGATTCCGCGTTTTTCCAGATAAAGGTAAGGCCAGTCGTCGCTTGGGATTTTTATCATGCCCTCTTTCGGGGGCTCGGAAAGGACCCTGGATAAATCCGGATGTTCTGCAAGAACCCTTGTGAGCCCCGGTCCCGCGAATATCATAAGATTAAAAAGATATGGGTCCGTAAAAATATACCTTGTTTCTTCGTTTCCAAAAACAGAACTTACGGTATCGATAAGCCTGGCGCTCATCCAATCCGTAGGAACAGAAAAAAGCAGCACCATGACTCCTTCGGCAGAAAGCAGGCGCCGCGCTTCCTGAAGCGCTTCGCGCGTATAAACATAATTATCCAGCCGAATCGAAGATGTCACAGAAAGATTTGCGTGAGAATCCAGGGTTCCGTATACAATCATATCATACGGCACAGAAGCCCTGTGCATAAAACTCCGCGCGTCGCCTGTAAACATCCTGACCCTGTTATTATCGTAAGGCAGCTGGGGATGTTCCTTCCTGCCGATATTCAAAATAACCGGGTCAATCTCAACCGCATCTATATGTCCTGCCCCTGATTTTAACGCCGCGCATACATCATTTCCGGTGCCGGAACCTATGATCAGCACGCGGCCTTTATTGAACCATTTATATGGAAATCCGTATTTATCTCCGGCATTCAGGTCTTTGTCAAAGTTCACCGCCTTTTGATGAAAAAGCTGGTTTACATACACGGACAGGCTCTTGTCCTCTCCCTTTAATAATTGTATAGAATAATACGGGGACCATATAATATTTTTTTCGCTGACTCCTATAATAACTGTTACGAGAACTGCAACAAACAACGCTGCAATAAAAATCTTATCTTTATATAAAATTAAACCAGCCAGAAAACCGGTAACAAAAAACCACACAAATGCAGGTGCGTTAAAAAACGATAAAATTCCGAAACATATGACGCCGAACAGGCTTCCCAGGATATTAAGCGTATAGCCGTAAAGCGGGCTAAACCATGCCATAAGCTTTCCGATTCTTTGCCCCAAAGGTATAAATAATAAAACAACCATTGTAAAAACAATCCCCAGTACCGCTATGATGGAAATCTTGAACGCGGGCGCGTAAAGCCTGTTTCCCTGATAATAACTCCAGATCCATGTCTGGGCATTAGACGGAAGCGTGATTTGAATATTCTCTAAAAGCAATATGACTATGGTAAAAATAAGCAGAAACCACGGAAAAACACGGAACATTTCCCATTTTTTCCCTGATAAAAGAAAACCCAGGCCTAATCCCAAAAAAGAAGCTATGAGAATTACGTTTGAAAAAAACGCTACAGAAAAAACATGGGCAGGCACCCACCTGATTAAAGAGAGCTCCAGAAAAAGGCTGATAAAGCTTGCTATGATAAGAACAAACTTTTTCATCATATTTACCGTATGCCGCACTCTCAATCTTCTTTCCAGTTTACTAAATAAGGGGCCGATGAGGATGGTATAAAATTGAATGCATCGCCTATTGTTCCTGAATCATAATTAATCGTGGGATTTCCGGTAAGGGTAGTATCAACTTCTGCGCCGCTTTCTACAAATATAGCTCCGTCTATCACTGGATTACCGCTCACACGCAAAGTTCCTATAACCCAGATAATCCCTGAAAAAGTGCCGCCTGTTATATTAAGATTTCCATCCACTACTAAAATACCGTTTCCTGACCAGCCTGTCTCTGTTATCTTCATCTCTGTCAGGGAATTGATATCCACCCATGTAGTATGGTCAACAGGGGTTATATTGTTCGCAGGGTCAGTGTAACTATGTGTGGCGCCATTCTTCATTGCTTCCTTAGAAATTCCGAACACATCTTCGAAATTAAACACCGCATTCTCTTCATCTATCGTGCCGTTTACCTGCGCGCTTCCTTTTACTTCTACATCTCCGCTTGCAGTAATGGCAGATATAATATCTCCTGAACTAGCAGGGTTTAACGGCCTTTCAATTATAGCGCTTACTTTGCGGATAGCATTATCAGGGTTTACTGCTGTAGACGGAACTCCGCCTGTAGAAGTTATAAGATACATGGAGGCGGTCAAAGCAGTGGTTTGGGTAGAATAAGCTAACCCTGTCCCGAGCGTTCCCGACAGAGGAGTATTTGGCAATTCCGCGATAGCCCTGTCCAGGCCTGCTTCTGCAAGCCATAAGGCCTGGATAGTGTCTCTTTCTTTATCAGCCACTCTCTTTTCTCCGATGCTTCTGGCAGAAAATGCGGTGGCAAGTATGATCAGCACAGACACTATCATATAGGCGCTTATCAGAATAAAACCTTTTTTATTTTTTAAGGCTGCCATATTTAATTTCTCAGCTTTACCCGGGACGTAAGCGTTATGCTGGACTGCCTTGCTGTAAACCCGGAAAATGTATTTTTTTGCGCGGTAATGCTTATATTCACCACATTTGGATTTACCGCGCTTCTATTAAAAATAAGCGAAGAACTATTGTTTCCCACTACCCTTTGATTCCCGGACTGGGTCCTCAATAATTGCGTCCCGTTCAACCCGCCCAGCGAATACCTTATATTGGCAGACCACACAGGCCCTGTCGCAGATATGGATACAGGTATCTGAAATGTTATCGCGGTATAATCTGCCCCGTCTGCCGGAACATCTGATATTGTCGATGCGCCTGCCTGGCGCAGTTCCCTGACCATAGCGTCAAGGCTGTTGCGGCAGGATTCTTGCACGCTTATCTGCGACTCTCCCGCGCTCATTGAATTCCTGCCTGTTGCCAGCACGCTGAAAATAGCCGCAAATATTATTGAAAATAAAAATGCGACTATTATTATTTCAACCAGTGTAAAACCTTTATTGTTTTTCGTCATCTTTGAGCCATCAATGTCAGGATCTGCCCGGGAGAATCCAGCCTTCCGTTTTCATTTGAATCTTCTCCGCCGTCCCGTATCCCGTTAAGATTTTTATCCTCTCCTATGACCCTGTTAGACCTGGTCCTCCAGGACACGCTGATAAAAATCTGCAATAGATTCGGGTTCGAATTATTAATGGAAATTGCGCCTTTCGCTTCTCCGGAACTAAACCCGGCAGGATTAAAATTTGTCCCGTTATAATTTAAATATACGGTTGAAAAACCTGTATTCCGTATTTCCTCCAGCTTTGCCTGGCAGGCTGTTACAGCCAGGGTAAGCTTGCCTGAATTTTCGTTTAGAAGTATCAGATGGGCAAAAACCCCCAATAGCCCTACGAGAGCCACCACGAGCACGCCCACGGCTATCATAAGTTCAAGTAACGTAAAGCCATTCCTGTTATTTTTACGCCGCGTTATTACCACCTGAATGTCATCCCTCCTCCTATATAGCGCTCGCTATCCTTAACTATAGATTCTATATAGGCTATGGCCTGCCTGTCAAACATTTCTTTTGTAAGTTTCAATCTTACCCCGCCTTCTTCGATATCCGACGTTTCCAGAATCAGTTCTTTGCCTCTGGCTATTTTCCATTTGCCGGATAAAATAATCCTTCTTTTCAGTTTTTTAGCTTTAGATATGCCTATGCCTACATCAAATGCCAAGGATCTCTCTTTGTCTTTCGAAACCAGCGTTCCAAGAGAAGATTTAAAATTGAATCCTGAATTAATCTTCTTATCCAGTGTATAGCTGATCCTATTTCTTTCCGAAATATGCCAGGAACCCCTGAAAGTAATTATCCTGGATTCTTCCCCGTATTTATATATTATTTCGTTATTTTTATTTATCTCCCACGCGCCTGATAAGACAAGGCTATCCGCATCATCTCTCTCCCGTTCGATTCCAAAAGTAAGCCTGTTATATTTATCAGCCTGCCAGGAGCCGTAAAGTTTCATTATATAGCCCAGTCTTTTATTTTCGCCTGATCTTGAATTTATCAAAAACGCGATTTCACTGCTCTTTGCGTCTATTAATTTAGCCTTAAGGGTAAGCCTGTTGCCCTCGCACTGATTGTTCCATTTATTCAGGGTAAAAGTAAGCTTATGATCTTTATCTAAAGAATATTTCCCTGAGAATTTTATCTTCTGGGGCATATCTATCCCCTGGGATTTATTTACCTCGTAAGAAAGATTATTTTTTCCGTCCGTCCTGAACTGCCCGCTAATCACCCGCCTGAACTTTTTTACCCTGGAACGCCTGGGCGCTCCGGACGGGTTTCCCGCAATAAGCCTGTTAAACGGATCCACTTCATAAAACATTTTCATATTAAAGCCGCTATTATTCCGCCGAGAACCGCCGCATCTTCGGTTGGAAAAATATCCTTTATCTCCGGGTTAAACAGCATGCTGCACCCTGCCGGAAACTCGTCATCCTTTGCCCACAGCGTAACAGCTACTTTTATTTTCGGGAAAGCATTTATCGATATGCCGGCTGTGCCTGTATCTATTTTTTCTGCGTTTAAAAATCCGGCCCGTTCAAATATGCCGGAAGGATTATCCCCGTATTTTCTGAGGATCGGGTCTATTGCCCTTTTTTCAAACGCCGGGAAATACGCCTCTCCGCCGTCCATGTCCTTGAATGATATCCATTCATCGCGCCTCAATCTCATTACCTTATTCTCATTTGCTATGTAATGAAGCAGCAGTAATTTATAAAAATCTTTGGCAGGGGCATTGCATGACATGGAAATAATATTCTTCTCTGTATAATCTATTTCATACTCATCGTTCAGGAACTTAAGGTACTGCTCGTTCACCCCGGCATCCTGTACCGCATCCCACGCTTTTTTTAAAGCTGTTTCATAACCCATCAATAAAATACCTCTTCAAGGCACAGGCCTTTTGCAGTCGCAGTCTGCCCGGCGCTGGACCTATGCCTTTTTGCAAGGATCTCTTTTACTTTTTCAGGTTTAAACCTGCCTCTTCCGACTTCAATCAAAGTGCCTGCGATATTACGCGCCATATTATATAAAAATCCGTCTGCCTGAATATAAATATCCATTATCGGGGGATTGGAAATTATCTGTATTTTTTTAACAGTCCTGACTGAAGCCTTTTCCTTTTTATCAGTTGTCTGAAAAGATTTGAAATCTTTTCTTCCGACAAGATATCTGGATGCCTTTTTCATGTTATCTATGTTAAGGTTATACGGTACAAACGCCGCGTATTTTGAAAATAGCGGCGATCGCATCCTTCTGTTGAGTATTCTATATTTATATATTTTTCCCTTGGAATCTTTTCTGGAATGAAATTCCAGCTTTACATCCTCTGCGGAAGTTACAGATATAGAACCCGGCAAAAAACTATTCAAGCCATTTAAGATCTTATTAAGAGGGAGATTTGAAGTTATCCTGAAATTTGCTGCCTGGGCTTTTGCGTGAACGCCTGCGTCTGTCCTGGATGAGCCTGTAAGAGAAATCTTTTTCCCAAAAAGCTTTTTACCTGCTTTTTCTATTTCTTCCTGTATGGTTCTTAATTTTTTATCCTTAAATCTTTGCGCCTGCCATCCGTTAAACCCGGAACCATCGTATTCAATTATCAGCTTGATATTACGCATTCTGCGATCTCGACAGCGTTAGTAGCGGCACCTTTGCGCAGGTTATCAGCCACCACCCAGAGCCATAGCCCATTTTTCACAAACGGATCTTTTCTTACGCGGCCCACAAAAACCTCATCTCTGCCTTCCGCATCTTTCGGCATAGGGTAAAGGTTATTTTTCGGATCGTCAACCAGGATTATGCCGCTGGATTTAGAGAGGATATCTTTGGCTTCTTCCGGAGAGATACATTTATCTGTCTCTATATAAATAGCCTCGGAATGTCCTGTCCTGACAGGCACCCTGACAGTGGTAGCGGAGATGTTTATTTTGTCGTCATACATAATCTTATGGGTTTCCTTGACCAGTTTCCATTCTTCGCTGGTATAATCAGAATCGCTGAATCCGCCTATATGAGGAAATACGTTATACGCCAGCTGCTGAGGCATTGATTTATTTTCCACATCCGCCTGCACGCTTGCATACCCGCCCCGGGCAATCTTTGAATTTTCTTCTTTTAACTGCTCGACAGCTGATTTGCCCGCGCCTGAAGAAGCCTGGAGCGTGGTCACGACGACCCTTTTTATCCCGGCCTTTTTATAAATAGGCCATAAAGCCACGACCATCTGGATAGTAGAGCAATTCGGGTTTGCTATTATGCCTTTATGTTTTTTCACATCCTTGGCATTAACCTCCGGCACTACTAGCGGCACTTTCGGATCCATTCTGAAATCAGCTCCATTATCAATCACCACCGCTCCTCTTTTCACCGCCTCGCTGGCATAAGTAGCGGCTGCGCCTTTTTCTCCTTCGGTTCCCGCAAATAAAGCTATGTCTACGCCTTCAAACGCCTCGTTAGAAATAGCCTGCACAGGATAGGTAACGCCGTCCACATTGATATTCCTGGCTGATCTGGCTAAAACGCTCAGCCTGGCTACAGGAAAATGCCTTTCTTTTAAGACCCTTAACATTTCCACTCCGACAACACCCACGCCTATGACTGCAACATTATATTTTTTATTCATCTTAAATTCCTGTTTTTTGGGATTGCTTCGCTCATTTCATTCGCTCGCAATGACACTCTGTGATGTCATTGCGAGGAGCACAGCGACGAAGCAATCTCTATAAATTTTTCACAACCAGGTCCCCGATCTCAGTCGTAGAATATCCCATTTTCCCGGCCGCGAGAGATTTTAACTTTGTCTTTACCAATTTTATTACAGCGTCTTCCACTTGCTTACCGGCTTTTTCTTCCCCTAAATTTTCAAGCATCATGCCCATTGCGCATATTGCGGCAAGAGGATTGATAACATTTTTCCCTGTGTATTTAGGGGCTGAGCCGCCTATGGGCTCAAACATGGAAACGCCTTCCGGGTTTATATTTCCGCCGGCTGCTATGCCCATTCCGCCCTGCACCATCGCGCCCAGATCAGTGATGATATCCCCGAACATATTGTCTGTCACTATCACATCGAACCATTCCGGGTTTTTTACAAACCACATTGTCGTGGCGTCCACGTGAGCGTAGTCAGTGGTTATATCCTTGTATTCGCCGGCCACTTCATTAAATGTCCTCTGCCAGAGGTCCCATGCAAACGTAAGCACGTTGGTTTTTCCGCAAAGAGTTAATTTCTTATCCTTATTTCTTTTCCTGGTATATTCAAACGCGTACCTGATGCAGCGCTCGACGCCTTTTCTGGTGTTATGGGAAATCTGTATCGCTACCTCGTCTTTCGTGCCTTTATTCTGAAACTCCCCCAGGCCCTTATAAAGCCCTTCTGAATTTTCCCTCACCACCACAAAATCAATATCCTCCGGTTTTTTATCTTTCAGCGGGCAAAAATCAGAATTATAAAGCTTAACAGGCCTGAGATTAATATACTGGTCCAATGAAAATCTCAGTTTTAAAAGAATTCCCTGTTCCAATATCCCGGGTTTCACATCAGGATGGCCTATCGCCCCGAGAAATATCGCATCTGCCTTTGATAGCTCCTTTAAAACAGATTCAGGCACGAGCTCCTTTGTCTTTAAATATCTGTCGCCGCCTAAATCATAATCCACTGTTTCGTATTTAAAACCTGCTTTTTCGCTTACGCTGGCTAATACCTTTAGCCCTTCTCTGACAACCTCAGGCCCTGTCCCGTCTCCTCCTATTACCGCTATCTTGTACATTGCTTGGTTCCTCTCTTTCCGATCCATTTTAAAAGCCCACCTGATTTTATGACATCCTGTATGAACTTCGGAAACGGCTTTGCTTTGTATTCTTTATGCTCTGTAAGATTTGAAACCGAGCCGCTCGCTAAATCCACTTCTAAATAATCCCCTTCCTTTATCCCGCCCACATCCTTGATTTCCAATATAGCCAGGCCCATATTTATTGAGTTTCTCAAAAATATCCTGGCAAAGCTTTGCGCGATCACGCAGGATATGCCGGCGCCTTTTATCGAAATCTGCGCGTGTTCCCTTGAAGAGCCGCATCCGAAATTCTTTCCCGCCACTATTATATCTCCCCTGGATATCTTTTTTGAAAACTCTTTGTCAATATCCTCCATGCAGTGGGCTCCTAATTCCCTGGGATCCGTTGTATTCAAATACCTGGCAGGAATTATCTCATCCGTATTGACATCGTCCTTGAATTTCCAAACCTTTCCCTTAAACTTCATGCTTCCTCCGGATGCGCGATCCTGCCTTTTATTGCGCTTGCCGCAGCCACTGCAGGATTTGACAGATATACCTCGCTGTCAGGATGCCCCATCCTGCCCCTGAAATTCCTGTTCGTAGTGGCAATAGCCTTTTCCCCGCTCGCCAGTATCCCCAGATGTCCGCCCAGGCACGGCCCGCAGCTCGGAGTCGAAAAAACCCCGCCTGCATTTAGAAATATATCAGCCAGGCCTTCTTTAATAGCCTGGGAATAGATCTTTTGAGTGGCAGGGATAATCACCAGCCTCACCCTTGAATTAACCTTTTTGCCTTTTAAAATCTTAGCGGCAATCCTTAGGTCGGAAATCCTTCCGTTTGTGCAGGAACCGATAACCGACTGGTCTATGTTTATCTTTCTGAATTTGCTTACAGGCCCGGAATTGCTGGGCAAATGAGGCGCGGAAACCTGCGGCTCAATTTTGTTCACATCATATTCTATTGTCTTGCAATACCTGGCCCCTTCATCGCTTTTATAGAACACGCCTTTAACCTTTCTCCCCTCGCTTCTAATATATTTTCTCGTGACTTCGTCCGGCTCAATAATTCCTGATTTCCCGCCTGCCTCTATTGCCATATTGCACATGGCGAATCTATCGTCCATAGAAAGCGCTCTTATGGCCTCTCCCGTAAACTCCATCGCCATATACAATGCGCCATCAACTCCGATATCCCCTATGGTATGCAAAACCAGGTCTTTTCCGCCAACCCATTTTTTCAATTTTCCGCTATATATAAATTTTATGGTCTCCGGGACTTTAAGCCAGACGCATCCGGTTATAAACCCGGCCGCCAGATCAGTGGAGCCGATGCCTGTTGAAAATGCCCCCAGGGCCCCGTATGTACAGGTATGGGAATCAGCGCCTATGATTAAATCCCCCGGCCCCACAAGCCCTATCTCAGGCAAAAGCGCGTGCTCCACTCCGACCCTTCCTATTTCAAAATAATTGACTATTTTATGTTTTCTGGCGAATCCCTGAAGTATCTTTGCCTGTTCAGCGCTTTTTCTGTCTTTAGCGGGCGTAAAATGATCCGGCACCAGCGCGATCTTGCGTTTATTAAATACCTTTTTAGCCCCTGTTGCCTCGAACTCTTGTATCGCGATAGGCGCGGTAATATCGTTCCCGAGCGCCAGATCTATTTTTGCGTAAATAAAATCCCCCGGGGCGATAGATTTTTTATCTGTATGAGCCCGCAGTATTTTTTCAGTGATTGTATATGTCATTTAAATATCCAGGGCTAAAGCGTTTTCTTCGCAATCCGGAAATTTTATGCACTTGATGCACTCTGACCAGATTTTATGCGGCAATTCAGCGTGCGCTATCCTTTTGAACCCGAGCCTTTCAAAAAACTCCGGCACATAAGTAAGCGCAAAAACCCTTTTTACCTTTAATTTTTTAGCGTCTTCCAGCGCCTCTCTTACGAGCATGGCTCCGATGCCTTTTTTCTGGCTGGCCTCGCCTACCGCAAGAGACTTCACCTCTGCCAGGTTCTCCCATGCTATGTGAAGGCTGCAGCATCCTAAAATCTTTCCGGCTTCTTCATACACAAAAAAATCCCTTATAGTTTCATATAGCTCATTTAAAGACCTGGGCAGCATGCGATCCTGTTTGGCGTAAAAATTTATAAGTTCTTGCATATCCTTTATATCTTCTATCGTGGCTTTTCTAATCATTTATAACACCATGCCCTTCGGTATCACCACTATCCCTGACTCTGTCACAGTAAATCTTTTTTTGTCTTCTTCTGAACTATACCCTATCTCCATATTTTGAGGCACTTTTACATTTTTATCTATGATAGCTCTTTTTACCTTGGCGTATCTGCCTATATCAACGCCTTCCATGAGTATCGAATCGCTAACCTCTGAAAAACTATTTATCCTGACGTCAGGGGAAAGTATGCTGGATTTTACCTTGCCTCCGCTGATAATACAGCCGTTAGAAATAATAGAATTCAGCGCCATGCCTATCCTATTGCTATCCTCCTCCGCCCATACGCTTTTTGTAGGCCCGTATTGCCCCTGGTATGTCCTGAAAGGCCACGCCTTATCATATAAATTTATCAGAGGTACGACCTGTATCAGGTCCATATTGACTTCGAAATATGCGTCTATGCTTCCGACATCTTTCCAGTATTTTGACCGGCCGCTATCTTTATCCTTAAAATTGAAGGCATATACCCTGCTGGAAGAAAGCATCAGGGGAATAATATTTTTCGCAAAATCGTGGCTGGATTTTTCATCCCTGGCATCCTCTTCAAGCACCTTTTCCAGGACATCTGTATTAAATATGTAAATGCCCATTGAGGCATATACTGATTTCCCGGCGCTTACCTTTTCCACCTGTTTCTTCGGCTTTTCTATGATATTTTTTACTTTCAGATCCTTATCCACCTCGCATACCCCGAATTCCCCTGCCTTTTCCTTGGGGACCTCTATCACGCTTACGGTAAGATCCGCCTTGTTTTCTTTATGAAAATCCAGCATCTCCCTGTAATCCATTTTATAAACATGATCTCCGGCTAGAATCAATACATATTTTGGTTTTTCGTCTTCAATAGCATATATATTCTGGTAGATAGAATCAGCCGTGCCTTTATACCAGTGATCATCCACCCTTTGCTGCGCAGGGATAGCGTCTATATACTCCCCGAGCTCCCCGTTCAATACATTCCATCCTGTTGAAATATGCCTTGTAAGAGAATAGGATTTATACTGGGTAAGGACGTGAATTTTCCTCAAGCCTGAATTAATGCAATTCGACAGCGTAAAGTCTATAATCCTGTATATGCCTCCGAAAGGCACCGCGGGCTTTGCCCTGTCCTTGGTAAGCGGATAAAGCCTCTCGCCCTTTCCTCCGGCCATTATAAATGTAAGCACGCTTCTCATAGG
>PCTH01000048.1 GCA_002771475.1 Candidatus Omnitrophica bacterium CG22_combo_CG10-13_8_21_14_all_43_16
TCCAAGTATTTCGAAAGAAGAAGTGAAATTAAAAATTATCAATAGATTATGATTAAAAGAGTATTTTTAAAAAATTTCGGTTGGCCGTTGGTTGCGTTATAGTAGGACTATGGAGCGAGTGGTGGATGTTTTGGTGGAGGTAGAATAATTACATCGTAACGGTAAGTAAACAAACACATTATGTAAGATGATCAGCGTTATTATTCCGATATACAATGAAGAGAAGATACTACGTATTAACTCAAGATAGCTATCTAAGCTTTGCCGCTACGCCGAACTGATTTTTGTCGATGGCGGTAGTACTGATAGAAGCGTTAAGATCGCATCAGAACGCGGCAAAGTTCTAAGTTGCGTAAAAGGCCGGGCACCCCAAATGAATCATGGCGCCACGTGTGCAACATATAGCACTTTGCTTTTCTTGCACAGTGATAATAAGATCGATCTTGATGCATTGTTGGTTATCGAAGATCAGGTAAATAAAAAGAATATTATTGGAAGTTGCTTTACTCAACGGATAGATAATGATAAAATCATATATAGGCTTATTGAAACACAAGGTAACATAAGGGCAAGGCTGTCCAAAGTGTTTTATGGCGACCAGGGAATCTTTGTAAAAAAGGATATATTTTTTAAGATAGGCTGTTTCCCGAATGTGCCGATCATGGAAGACGTTCTTTTTACAAAAAAACTTCGAACGATTGGCAAGACAAAAATGCTGCAAAATAAAATTCATGTTTCTTCGAGAAGATGGGATAATGGCGGGATAGTAAAAACGACATTGCGTTATAATCTAATTAATATCGCATTTAAACTCGCAGTCTCTTTAGAAAAGATAAAGCTTTTATATGAGGATTCAAGATGAATCGCGCGCTTATTATATTTGCCAAAGAACCGGTTGCGGACACGGTTAAAACAAGATTAAAAAATTGTTTTTCAAACGCCGATCTTATCCGATTGTACAAAGCGTTTGTCAAAGATACATTGGCTATAGCCAGAGAGGTTGAGGGAGTAAAAAGAATTTTAGCCTTTTCCTCAATAGGCGATCCGCGCTTTTTAAGAAGCATCAGCCGCAGGCTTGAATTGATAGGCCAAAAGGGGCGAACTCTTGGCGAACGCATGCTAAATGCCTTTGTGTATGCTCGGGATAACGGCGCTAAAAGGACAGTGATTATCGGCACGGATTCGCCGACTCTGCCCGTAGGCATAATCGAAAAAGCGTTTGGCGCTTTAAGCCGTCATGATGTGGCGCTGGGGCCGTCAGTTGACGGAGGGTATTATCTGATCGGCATGAAAAAACCGCGCCCGGAAATATTTAAAGGCGTGCGCTGGAGTTCGGCTTCAGTTTTAAAAAGGACATTGGCAAATGCTAAAGCCTCGAGCGCCTCAACAGCGCTTCTTGATGAATGGTATGATGTCGATGACAGGGAAGGGTTAATGTGGCTTACAAAGCAACTTGGGAACTTAAAAAACAAAAATATAGCTAAAAATACAAGAACCTTTTTAAAGGAGGTAAATAATGGATTTTATATGTCCGGTTTGTAATAAAAACCTTCCAAGAGAGATCCTTGTTATCATTCCTCACACTGAAGAACATATTGTCGATGAAATCAAGAAACAGCATCCGGATTGGTCTGCCGAGGATGGCATTTGCGAGAAGTGTTACCGGTATTACAAGGAACAGATGGGACATAAATAAATATTCCTGTTTTGTGAGCTGGCTCACAGAGTTATTTTTTAAAAAGAGTAAAATGAGCTTATGAATAAAATATGGTATCTCAAGCGATGCGGAGTATTTCAAGGACTGAACAAGCAGGCGCTCGATAAAATAGCGGCTGTGGCGCATGAGAGGAACGTGCCGAAGAAACAGGTCGTGATGTCCGCGGATTCAGAAGATGACATTATGTATGTGCTTAAGAAAGGAACTGTTCGGGTGTTCAAGCTTTCTCCGGACGGCAAAATGATCACGCTGGATATCCTCAAAGACGGCGATATTTTCGGAGCAATGTCCGCGATCAAAGGCGGGACGGCAGGCGCGTATGCCGAGACGCTGGAAGATTCCTATATATGCGCTATACGGCAGAAGGATCTTTCCGGGATCATTAAAGAGATGCCGAAGCTGGCTGTTTCTTTAATCGAAAAAATAAACCAAAAACTCAAAGAAGCCGAAGACAGGATAGCTGATCTTATGTTTCGCGATGTGCCCGGCAGGATAGCCAGTATTCTTTTGAAGCTGGCTGATCAGTTCGGGAAAAACAGCGGCAAGGGTGTTGAGATTTCCATTAAACTGACGCATCAGGAGCTTGCCGACATGGTCGGCGCCAGCCGTGAAACCGTGACGATCGTATTAAACGAATTTAAAGAGGACAAAGTTGTTTCCGTTAGCGAGAAGTATGTTTCAATCGTCGATGAAAAAAGACTAAGGCAATGGGCGGGGAAAGAAACAGATTAATAAGCATAACGCTAATAAGTCTCCTTGCTTGTGTTGTTTTTGTAATGGGAGGTAAAGCTATGGCACAAAAGTCGATCCATTCAGAAAAAGAGATAGGATTGCAGGTCGGGACTATTGCTCCTGACTTCATGGGCGAGACATATCAGGGTAATACCGTTCGGTTTTCTGACCTTTATAAGAACGGCCCTGTTGTCCTTATTTATTACCGTGGCGCGTGGTGTCCTTATTGCAATCTGCACCTGCGCGCGTTTCAGGAGAGATTCGATGATTTTAAGGCGTTGGGAGCAACACTTCTGGCGGTCAGCGTTGATAAGCCCGAGTATGCGGCTAAAACGGTTCAGGATGACGCGCTTGGTTTCGAGGTCATCAGCGACCCGGGCGCGGAAATACTTGAGAAATACAATGTGATTTATCGTGTTCCCGAGGATCTAGCCGAAAAATATCTGGACGAATATAAGATCGATCTGGAAAAGCATTCGGGCAGAAAAGATCATGTCATCGCTATTCCGGCGACATATGTTATTGATAAAACCGGCAAGATCGTTTTCGCGTATGCCAATGAAGATTATAAAGTTAGAACAGAGCCGCGGGAAATATTGATTTTTTTAGAGAATATGAACAAGTAGCTTTATGGAGGAGGCGAACTATGCGTTTTGATTATGATCTTATCGTTATCGGCGGCGGAGCGGCAGGGCTTGTGGCTGCTACTGGAGGAGCCTCTTTAGGGGCCAAAACTGCCTTGATTGAGAAGAACAAGCTTGGCGGTGATTGTACCTGGTATGGATGCGTTCCTTCTAAAGCGCTTTTGAAGTCGGCGGGAGTCTACGCGCTTACCAAGCGCCTTAAAGAATTTGGTATATCTACGCCTCAAGAAAACAAATATGATCCGAGCGGGATAATGCCGCATGTCAGAGACATAATTCAAAAGATAAGCTCCCATCATCCCCCGGAGGCATTTGAGAAGAGAGGGATAAAGGTTTTATTTGGAGTGCCACGATTCATCGATAATAAAACACTAGAAATAAACGGCGAGAAGATAACCGCCAAAAGATTCATTATATGCACCGGTTCCCATCCTTTGGTACCTCCGATAGAAGGACTTAAAAACATTAATTATCTTACTAATGAGACTATTTTTGATTTAGAAACGCTGCCTAAGTCTTTGGCAATTTTAGGAGGCGGCCCCATAGGGATAGAAATGGCTCAATCATTGGCAAGGATAGGTGTTGAGGTATCGGTCATAGAGATGATGGATAGAATTCTTTTTAGAGAAGATAAGGAAACAGCCGGGATTTTGACGGACAGCCTGATAAAAGATAGCGCGAAAATATACACAGGAAAAAAGGCGGTAAAGTTTTCTAAAGAAGGAGATTTAGTCGCAGTTACTCTAGAAGATAATAATAAAGAAATGTCGGTTATTAGAGCTCAAACTGTTCTTGTGGCTATAGGCAGGGCTCCTAATGTCGAAGGACTTGATCTTGAAAAGGCAGGCGTAAAATATAGCAAAAAGGGCATAGAAGCGGATGCAACCCTTAAGACCAGCGTTGATACCATATACACGGCCGGTGACGTAGTCGGGCCCTATCAATTTAGCCATATGGCAGAATATCAGGCAGTTATCGCTATTGGTAATGCCCTATTTCCATTTAAAAGAAAGGTTGATTATTGCTGTGTGCCGTGGTGTACATTTACGGAGCCGGAATTAGCACATCTTGGCCTTACCGAAGAAGAGGCAAGAGCGCAATATAGGGAGATAAAGGTCTTTAAGTCAAAATATAGCGAGAACGACAGAGCGGTTACGGATCTTGAGGAAAATGGCTTTGCCAAAGTTATTTGCGACAAAAAAGGTAGGATTTTAGGGGCGCATATTGTGGGAATAAATGCCGGGGAGTTGATACATGAATATGTGCTGGCTAAAACAGCAAGACTGAAAATTGGAAGCCTGAGTTCGGCCATTCACATATATCCGACCCTTACTCAAACAGTCAAAAGAACAGCCGATCAGTATTATACTGCCCTGCTTGAATCGGGATTGTTTAAGTTGTTTTCTAAGATTATGCTGAGATTTTTGCGATAAGGAGGAAGGCGTGAAGAAAAATATTATATCTTTATTAGTAAAACTTGCGATAGGCCTTGCCGTTATAGCGGGTATTTGGTGGCTGGTAAAATGCGAGTGTGTCAAATTGAGCGATTTTACTCCCGCCTCCATTCGTGATTATATTCAAGGCTTCGGCAGACTTGCCGCGTTTGCGTATATTATTGCCTATGCCCTCAACACCATATCAATTGTCCCGCCTATTGCACCGCTCTCACTTACGGCTGGGCTGGCTTTTGGTGAAATATGGGGGGCGCTCTTTCTTATGACCGGGGCAATGATAGGTACTACTATAACATTTATAATATCACGATTTTTTGGGAGAGGTTTTATTGAGAAAATTTTAAAAGGTAAATTTAGGAATTTAGACGAAAAATTGGAAAAGAACGGATTTATGACAGTCTTATTTTTCAGGGTCGTGCCGCTGGTGCCCTATGAAGTATTAAATTATGCCTGCGGCCTATCAAAGATAAAGTTTAAAGACTATCTTTTGGCCACATTCCTTGGACTTATCCCGGGAGTTATTGTTTCAGCGTTTTTCGGAGGAAGTCTCGGAGAGATAAAAACTTTTAAGGATGTATTTGCTCCGAAATTCTTGGTTGCTATAGGGCTTATGGCCATTATCCTGGCTGTTCCTGCTGTTTATCAAGTGGTAAAAAAGAGGCGGGTGAAAAGTAGATGAAAAAGCAGGCGGTTGTTTTTATAGTTACTATTATTTTTCTTTTTTCTTTGCTCTGGATCTGCGTGAAGTTTGTACATAGGGAAAAAATACCTAAAAGCCAACTCGATTCCTCTCTTTTGCTACCAGTTGATCCCGAACAAAGCCGCCTGATTAACTATGAAATATACGATGGATTGCTGCACAAATATGTATCCGACGGCTTGGTAGATTATATTGTCTGGAGAACTAACGATTACGCCATATTTGACAAATACATCAGAAGCCTGAAATATGTCGAGCTTGATAATCTAGACAGCAATCAAAAGAAAGCCTTCTGGATAAATGCCTATAATGGCATTACGATATACGCGGTATTAAAGCGCATACCCGAAAACCGGCTTTTGGCCAAGAGTTTTAGCGTGCAGGCAGTCCCAGGCTTTTTTGATAAGATAGAATACGAAGTAGCGGGTGAGAGTTTAACCTTAAACGATATAGAAAATAAAAAGTTAAGAGCAGGCTTTGGCGATCCGCGCGTTCACTTTGCTATTGTCTGCGCCTCGAGGAGTTGCCCGGAGATTCAAAATACTGTATTTCAACCGTCAGGTCTCGACATAAGATTGGACGATGCCGCGCGTGACTTTATTCGCGACACGAAGAGAAACCGCATAGATAAAGAAAACGGCGTTTTGTATCTATCGGAGATTTTTCGCTGGTTTGAAGAGGATTTTGTCAAAGATTCGGGCTCGGCAATAGGCTTTGTGAAGAAATATATTAATGAAAATGATACCGCATATCTTACTCATCATCCAATTACCGTAAAATATCTTTTTTACAATTGGATGGTAAATATGCGGAAATAAAAAAAGGAGGTGGCTGGCCAAGACCGGGCAATACAGAAGAAAGAAACAGGGAATAATTGAAAAGGAGGGGAAAATATGCGGACATTAAGAATTATGTTGGTTGTTATGGTATTGGTCGCATTGTCTGCTGCATACGGAATTGCTTCGGAAAAAGGCAACGGCTATGAATCTAAGGGCAGCGGTTCCGCGGCAGAATCATCCGATACCGCAGGTGTACAGAAGGCTATGCTGGATTTTATACACGGCCATGGCGATAAATACGAAATCGAAGGTGTATCCGCCTCTTTCGATTATCTCCATGACAGCGTAAAGGAACAGGACGGCTATCATGTCTCCTGCGCTGATTTTGTCGTGGGTAATGATATATATGACCTCGACTATTATGTCGGAAAAAAGAACGGCGGTTATTCCGTAGAAAAGGTCATATTGCATAAGAAGAATAGCAAGAATGTAAATAGAATATTGTATCCTGAGCCAGAGCAAAAGGGCTCAAGTCATGAATCAAAAGGCTCAGACAAAGGCTCCGAGTATCAGAAAAAAGGTTCGTGATATTGATAAGTGCGTATAAGAAAGTAATTACGGCCGGTATATTTTTGTCCTTTATCTGGATAGGGGTTTTGACTGTATCCAGGGGCATATTTGTAGAGAGCGGATTTTATTATGATGTTCCCAACAAGGATATGCCGACCGTAATCTTTCTTATATTGTTTTCAATCGCATTTTTCGTATATTTTGCCTTATCCCTTAACATAACTTCAAAGAGAGCTGATAAGAGAACATTTATTGCCATAATCTTTTTCGCTTGTCTTTTCCGCATTATTCTCCTGCCTAGCATACCTGTGCATGAAAATGATATCTACAGGTATATGTGGGACGGAAAAGTCGCGCTTTCCGGAACGAATCCTTATGCGCACTCGCCTCAAGAGGCCGAAATCAAGCCGGAAGGAAAAAACCAGGAAAAGAATTTTTCTAAACTTAAATCTTTGCGCGATTCAAGCCGAGTATATTTTTCCCGCATAGGCCATCGCTGGGTGCCGACTATATATCCTCCGGTTGCGCAAGCTATATTTTCATTAGCAAGCTTCATCCGGCAGGATTCGGTCCTTGTACTCAAGAGCATATTTGTCCTTTTTGATATATTGGCTATTTTTATACTCTCTAAGCTGTTACGCCTTTTCAATAAGGACCCCTCGCTCTGCGTTATTTACGCCTGGTCGCCCCTTGTATTAAAGGAGGTGGCAAACTCGGGCCACTACGATTCTGTGCCTATCTGCCTGCTGTTATTAGCAATATATCTTTTGTTAAAAGGCAGGCAGGCATCGGGTTCGCTGAGCTTTGCGCTTGCGGCCGCCACAAAATTTTTCCCGATAATTTTACTGCCGCTGTATAGGACTATGATAAAAAGGCGTTATTACGCGCTGATAGGCGTAGTGTTGGCGGGAATGTATACCCCTTTTTTCTTCTGGCAGAATATCGGCACAGGTGCGGTATTTAAAGGCCTCGTAATTTATTCTGATCAGTGGGCATACAACGGAAGCATTTTCGCGGCGATTGCCTCAATCTTAAATGCATTACAAATACAATTTTTGAACAATCTCTTTCTTCCCAAAGTAATAGTATGTCTGCTTTTTGTTATCTCATGGGCTGTCTTGTCGTTACGTAAAACCAGCGATGAGTTTTCGATTCTACATAGATCTTTTGTCATTGTGGCATTATTATTCTTACTGAGCCCGGTCGCTGATCCGTGGTACTTTTGCTGGGTTATGCCTTTTTTGTGTTTTTTCCCATACCGGTCTTTTCTAGCGCTTTCATGGTTATTGATTTTCAGCTATCTTTCTTTCAACCGGTCATTCGGGGCGTTTTCAATGGGCGCGTTTGAATTACCTATTTTGAATATGATACAGTATGTCCCATTTTATATATTGTTGGCTATTGAAATTATTATGCGCAGAAAGATGAGGATCTCGTTTTCTTATGTTCAGGAACAATAAAGTTTCCGTATTGATGCCAGCATATAACGAAGAGAAATCAATTGCGAAAGTGATCAGTGGAATTCCTAAACAGATTGTGGATGAGATAATCGTTATCGATAACGGCAGTACAGACAATACCGCGGCTTTAGCTGTTCAAAACGGGGCACGCCTCGTAAGAGAGCAAAGAAGAGGCTATGGCGTTTGTTGTTTAAGGGGAATAGAGGCGATAAGCGATACGGATATTATAGTAATTCTGGATTCAGATTACAGCGATTATCCTCAGCAGATCAACAGATTGATTGAACCGATTGCGGCCGGGGAGGCTGATTTTGTCATAGGTTCGCGCGTACTAGGCAGGCTTGAAGACGGCGCGCTTACACCCCAACAGTACTGGGGAAATAAACTTGCTGTTTTTATGATACATAGATTATTCGGATATAGGTTCACTGATATGGGGCCATTTCGGGCTATAAGATATGAGAGTTTAAAAAAACTTGATATGCAGGATAAGGATTTCGGATGGAACGCTGAAATGCAGATAAAAGCGGTAAAAAGCGGTTTAAAGATAAAGGAAGTGCCTGTAGATTACAGGAAAAGAATCGGTGACTCTAAGATAAGCGGTACTATCTCCGGCACTATCAAAGCCGGAACCAAAATAATATTTACTATATTTAAATATTTTCTCGAAAGATGAAGAGGAGGGCACAATGAAAATAGGGTTTATTGGATTAGGAAAAATGGGTGCGAATATGGTAGAACGCCTGATAAAAGGCGGCCATGAGATTGTTGCATTTGATGTAAACGAGCAAGCGAAAAGATCGGTTAAAGAAAAAGGCGCGGAGGTTGCGGCATCTCTAGAGGATTTTGTAAACAAATTGGATACGCCCGCTTCGCCCGCGAAGCGAAGCGAGCCGCGCGTTATCTGGGTTATGGTGCCTTCGGGAAAACCTACAGAGGACACAATTAACACACTATCGTCGCTTTTGGGTAAAGAAGATATAGTAATTGAAGGCGGTAATTCAATGTACAAGGATTCTATGAGGAGAGCTGATGCCCTTAAAAAGAATGGCATCTTTTTTCTTGACGTCGGTACCAGCGGCGGAATCTGGGGGCTTAAAATAGGTTACTGTTTGATGGTCGGAGGCGAGGAAAATACTTTTAAGAAAGTAGAACCTGTTTTCAAGACTTTAGCTCCAGAAGACGGATACGCTCATGTTGGCCCCAGCGGAGCGGGGCACTTTGTTAAAATGGTCCATAATGGCATAGAATATGCTCTCTTACAGGCCTATGCCGAAGGTTTTGAAATTATGGAGGCCAAGAAAGAGTTTAACTTAAACCTGGGGGAAATAGCGAATCTATGGAATCACGGAAGCGTTATACGCTCATGGCTCCTTGAGCTTGCCCAAGACGCATTCAAGAAGGACGGACACCTTTCGTCGATACAGGGCTTTGTGGCGGATTCAGGAGAGGGGCGTTGGACAGTCGCCGAGGCAATTGGTGAAGATGTTCCTGCTCCGATTATAACGCTTTCGCTCTTGGAACGCTTCCGCTCAAGGCAAAAAGAGTCTTTCAGCGCTAAGGTTATCGCCGCGTTAAGAAACGAATTCGGCGGACATGGGGTAAAAAGAACTGAATAATGCGTAACGGCAAGTATTTTATTAGCTTATTAGTTTTAATCTTTTTTTCTATGGGAGTTTTAGCTATGGGAAAAGAGCAGTCCTACACCAACAAACTGATTAAGGAAAAAAGCCCTTATCTATTGCAGCATGCCCATAACCCTGTGGATTGGTATCCCTGGGGTAATGAGGCATTTGAGAAGGCCAAGAAAGAAGATAAACCCATTTTTCTTTCCATAGGATACTCCACCTGCCATTGGTGCCATGTAATGGAAGAAGAATCATTCTCTAACCCTGAAATCGCAAAGATTATGAATAAGCATTTTGTCTCTATTAAGGTTGACAGAGAGGAGCGTCCGGATATAGATAATATCTATATGAGCGCGGTAATGGCAATGACCGGAAACGGCGGCTGGCCGTTGACGGTCTTTATTACACCGGATAAAAAGCCATTTTATGGCGGGACATATTTTCCTCCTGAGGATAGATGGGGCAAGCCCGGGCTTAAAACAGTTCTCAATTCAATTGCCGACTCTTGGAAAAATAGAAGAACCGAGATACTCCGCTCTGGTGAATCCTTAACTCAGGCAATCAGCCAGCAGTCACTTGTATCCGGTCAAAAAACTCTCTCTCTGAATGAGGGGATCCTTAAACAATCCTACGATGGATTTTTGCGGCGTTTTGATCCCCGCCATGGCGGTTTTGGCAATGCGCCTAAATTTCCTATGGGTCATTCACTCTCTTTCCTTTTAAGGTACTGGAAACGCTCAGGTGAGCCCAAATCACTTGAAATGGTTGAAAAGACCCTCTCTTCCATGGCAGAAGGTGGTATATATGACCATATCGGCGGAGGGTTTCACCGTTATTCCACAGATGCCCGGTGGCGGGTTCCTCATTTTGAAAAGATGCTCTATGACCAAGCAATATTGGCCAAAACGTACTTAGAAGCCTATCAGGCAACCGGAAAAGAGGAATATGCTAAGACAGCAAGAGAGATATTCGAATATGTCCTGCGCGACATGACTCATCCCCAAGGTGGATTTTATTCGGCTGAAGACGCGGACTCGCCTTTATCAGAAAATTCCGAAGAGAAAAGAGAAGGCGCATTTTATCTTTGGAATAAGAATGAGCTCGTAAGTATTCTCGGAAAAGAGCAGGCAGATATCTTTAGTTTTTATTTTGGAGCTGAGCCTGGCGGCAACGCCTTAAGCGATCCGCAGGGTGAATTTAAAGAAAAAAATATTCTCTATGTAGCGCGCGCTGAACAAGAGGCCGCTAAAAAGTTCAATAAATCCGTTAAATATATAGGAGCGATTATCGATGATGCGAAAAAGAAACTATTTCTCATACGCTCCAAACGTCCAAGACCGCATTTAGACGATAAGGTGCTAACCGACTGGAACGGTCTTATGATTTCCGCTCTTTCATTTGGTTCGCGTGTGCTCAATGAGCCGCGGTACCGCCGGGCCGCGGATGAGTCGGCAAAGTTTATTCTTAAAAATCTCGTCAGAGAAGACGGAAGGCTCCTGCACCGCTATCGTGAAGGCGAGTCGGCAATATTAGGTAATATTGATGATCACGCTTTTTTAATTTATGGGCTTCAGGATCTATACGAGGCTACTTTCAATCCGGAGTATTTAAAAAAGGCAAAACAGCTGACGGATGACATGATCAGGCTTTTCTGGGATGAACCTAACGGAGGATTCTTCTTTACCGCGCATGATGCTGAAAGTCTGCTTGTTCGCCAGAAAGAGATTTATGACGGAGCAATACCTTCGGGGAATTCGGTTTCTGCCCTGGATTTAATCCGCTTAGGAAGGCTGACAATGAAAAGAGAATTTGAGGAAAAGGCTGGATTTCTTTTTAAGTCTTTCTCAAATAGTATTCTTCAAGCGCCAAATGCCTATTCCCAGATGCTCATCGCGCTTGATTTTGCTTTAGGTCCGTCAAAAGAAATTGTGATTGCAGGCGAGCCGGGATATCAAGAGACCGCAGCAATGATTAACAGTGTTTATAAATGGTTTATCCCCAACAAAGTCGTGGCACTTCGACCTCCGTCCGGTAAAGAGGAGAAGATAGTTGAGCTTATCCCTTTTCTTAAGGAACAGGCGCCTTTGGAAGGTAAGCCCACGGCATACATTTGTGAAAATTATGTTTGTAAATTTCCTGCTACCAGCACAGAAAAATTGCAGAGTATTTTAAAGGAATAGAAAACATGATGGAGGAGCGGTTATGCGACAAAAAATAACGGATATTAAATCACTGGAAGAAACAGCGCGGCAATTTAGGAAAGAAATTTTAGAGATGATTGCCGAGGCCGGGAGCGGACATCCCGGCGGGTCGTTATCGGCTGTTGAAATTCTGATATCCCTGTATTACTACAAAATGAACCATAGGCCCGAGAATCCCAAATGGCCCGTAAGAGATCGGTTTATCATGTCAAAGGGGCACGCAAGTCCTGTTTTGTATGTGACACTTGCTAACTGTGGATATTTTCCCAAGGAAGAACTTATGACTTTCAGAAAGCTCGGAAGCCGTCTACAAGGCCATGTACATATAGGGGTTCCGGGCGTAGAACTTTCAACTGGCTCATTAGGACAGGGCCTGTCCGTTGCCAATGGTATTGCGCTGGGAGCGAAAATTCGTAAAGTGGATTTCAGAATATATTGCCTGCTTGGAGACGGTGAAA
>PCTH01000069.1 GCA_002771475.1 Candidatus Omnitrophica bacterium CG22_combo_CG10-13_8_21_14_all_43_16
GGAAAGACTGTCATAAAAGGCATAAAAGAGCTGAGGGTTAAAGAAACAGACAGGGTATATTCAATGGTTACTAATTTGCGTAAACTCGGAGCAGATATAAGGATAAATGGCGAAACTATTATCATAAACGGCGCCAGGCCTTTACATGGCGCAAAGGTGTCCAGCTTTGGAGATCACAGGACTGCGATGAGCATGCTGGTGGCCGGCCTTGGCACAAAAGGCAAGGTTATAGTAACAGGCCTTGATTGCATAAATAAATCCTTCCCTGGTTTTGAGAGATTGCTTCGTCGCCTGCCTTTGGCAGGCTCCTCGCAATGACATAAGGTTTTCCCGCATGTGTCATTGCGAGCGAATGAAATGAGTGAAGCAATCTTTATAAATTGAATTGACAAAGAAATCCGGCTTTGTTAGAATTAAGTAAATTAACTTAAAACCTGAGGTGGCGAATGATCAGATTATTTAAATTATTGAAGAAGTATTTTGATAATTTTTTAGGCCTGTTTTCAAATGATATGGGCATTGACCTTGGCACGGCAACTACGCTTGTTTATGTAAAAGGCCAGGGCATCGTGCTTTGCGAACCGTCTGTTGTGGCTATTCAAAAGAGCACTCATGCTGTCCTTGCGGTCGGGGAAGAAGCCAAAAGGATGCTTGGCCGTACCCCTGGCAGCATAGTCGCGATAAGGCCGATGAAAGACGGGGTCATCGCGGATTTTGAAATAACAGAAGACATGCTCAGATATTTTATAAAAAAGATCCACAATAGAAAAGTTTTTGTAAGGCCCAGGATGGTTATCGCCATACCTTCCGGGATAACAGAGGTTGAAAAGCGCGCTGTGAAGGATTCGGCGGAACACGCAGGCGCCCGCGAAGTCTATCTGATAGAAGAACCCATAGCGGCTGCGATAGGCGTAGGGCTTCCAATAGAGGAACCCGCAGGCAATATGATTATTGATATAGGCGGCGGCACGACAGAAATAGCCGTCATATCGCTCGCAGGCATTGTATTTTCCCGCTCAATAAGAATAGGCGGAGACGAACTGGATGAAGCGATCGTAGAACATCTTAAAAAGACATACAATTTAATGGTTGGGGAGCGCACCGCAGAAGATATCAAGATAAAGATAGGTTCGGCGTATCCGCTAGAGCAGGAATTGACAATGGAAGTCCGCGGCAGAGACCTGGTGGCAGGCCTTCCAAAGACAATCACCATATCTTCAGAGGAAATCAGGGAAGCTATTGCCGGGCCTGTTTCAGCAATATTAGAGGCGGCCAGAATGACGCTTGAGAGGACACCTCCTGAACTTTCCGCAGATTTAATAGAAAGGGGAATAGTGCTGGCAGGCGGAGGAGCCCAATTAAGAGGCATTGACAAGCTTATAAGCGAAGAAACAGGGCTTCCTGTCCATGTCGCGGAGGATCCTACTACGGCAGTCGCGCTCGGCACAGGCAAAGTCCTCAGCGAAATAAAATATCTCAGAAAAGTTACGGTACGCTCCAGGATGGAATTTTGAGATGCTTATGTCATTGCGAGGAGCGGAGCGACGAAGCAATCTCAAAAAATATGATTGCTTCGCGGAGTTTACCCCGAGCGAAGTCGAGGGGCTCGCAATGACGTGTGCGTAAGTGATAAAGCCACAGAAAAACTTTCCTATAATAGCAGTTCTTGTTTTCATAGCTGCTGTAACTCTACTCTCCCAGATTTTCTCTTCTGATTTTCGAGTCAAAACCCTTGACCTGTTGCGGATTCCTTTAAAACTGATCTCAGGCTCTGTCTATGCGCTGAGGGATGTTGCTAATTTTATGGAAATCCGAGCGGAAAATAAAATCCTCAAAGAAAATACCGCCAATCTTGAGATGGAACTATTGAATTTAAGGGAAGCCGCTCTGGAAAACGAAAGACTTAAAAAGTTTCTTGATTTTAAAGAATCTGACAGGCGCAAGTTCGTGCCTGCGCTTGTTATAGCAAGAGATCCTTCCGGCCTGAATGATACTGTCGTGATTGACGGGGGCAGGAAAGATAAGATTGAGAAAGGCATGGTAGTGATAAGCGGGGGCGGTCTGGCGGGAAGGGTCATAGAAACAGGGTGGAGGATATCCAGAGTGCTTCTTATTACTGATTACGATTCCACTTTCAGCGGGGTTATTGAAACCACAAGGGACGAGGGCGCGGTTTCCGGCAGTATGAGGGCTGGCCTTGTCATGAAATACCTGGACATCGGATGCAACGCAACAAAAGGCGACAAGGTTATTACATCAGGGCTTTATGGGGTTTTTGAGAAAGGCTTATTGATAGGCGAGGTGGTTTCTTTGGAACAGGATTCCAGCGGGCTTTATATGAATGCGATTGTAAAGCCTGAGGTGGACATCAGGAAGCTGGAAGAAGTGTTGGTGGTCAGATGACGCTTTTTTTATGGATAATAATAACGGGACTTTTGCAGAGCACAGCGCAGCTTAATATAAATTTTCTCGGGCTTTTTGCTGTTTTCGCAGGCATTAAGAAAGGGCCTATTTGGGGATTATGCGTAGGAATATTTATCGGCTCTTTTAGCGAAGTATTTTCGTCTTCCAGCCAGGGTTTAAACCTGATGCTTTACAGCGGGATCGGCCTTTTGGCAGGAATAATCAAGCAGAAGATATATTGCAGGGAAGGGGCAGGGCAGGAAATTATTTTTTCATTTTTCGGAATGCTTTGTTTTTATACGGCATATTTTGCATTCACAAGGACGATCCAAACAAGCGTGCTGTTTGCGATAATTTTTTCAAGTCTTATCTCGCCCTTATTATTCAGGCTTGCCGAGTAGTTCGGAGTCCGACTCCCGTTGGGAGTCGGACTCCGATAGTAGTAAATGATTTTATGAGAATAAAAATTCTCCAGATTTTTTTTGCCATTCTTTTTTTTCTGACCGGCTCATGGCTTTACTATCTCCAGGTCATAAAAGGCCCTTTTTATAGCGACCTTAGCTTTAGAAACAGCATCAGGCTTTTGAATATCAGCGCCCCGCGCGGAAATATATATGATAGATCCGGAAAACTCATAGCAGGCAATACGCTTTCGTTCGGGGTATTCATTGTCCCGCAGGAGGCGGATGATATTGACTCTGAGATGGAAAACCTGTCCGGGATCCTGGGAGTTTCAAAAAGCCTTCTGGAAAGAAATTATAAACGCAATAAAACCGCATCATTTGCCCCGTGCGAACTCATTAGAGGTGTCTCGAAAAAAGCGGCGATTTCAATAGAAGAGTCCAGGTTTGAGATGCCCGGTGTCCTGGTAAAAGAAATACCTTTCAGGAATTATTATTACAAAGAAGTTTTTAGCCACGTGGTGGGTTACACGGGAGAGATAGGCCCGCTTGAACTCGAGCTTCTCAAGCCTTACGGGTATAACATAAAGGACATGATAGGCAAGGACGGCATTGAAAGATTCTGCGATAGGATACTGCGCGGAAAAAACGGGGGTATGCAGGTGCAGGTGGATAATCGTGGCCGCGAGGTAAGGGTCATGAGCTACAGGAAGCCCAGAAGCGGCAAAAATGTTTATCTTACGTTTGATGCGGGACTGCAGAAACTGGTTTATAATCTTTTCGACGGCCGGAAGGGGGCCGCGATTTTTATGGATCCGAATAACGGGGAAATATTCAGCCTCGTGAGCAGCCCTTCGTATGATCCTAACGAATCATTGGCAAAAGCTGTCCGGTCAGAAGAATCCCCGCTTTTAAACAGGGCGATAATGGGAGTGTATCCGCCAGGTTCTGTATTCAAACTTATCACGGCCATGGCAGCGCTTGAAACAAAAAGCATAAGGCCTGATACGGGTTTTGTGTGCCTCGGTAAATTAAATATCGGCAGAGATGAGTTTAGCTGCTGGAATAAGGACGGCCACGGATATGTGGATCTGGAAAAGGCGATCGCGTGGTCCTGCAACGTATATTTTTATCACGCCGGGCTTTTAACAGGCGCGGAAAAAATTACAGAGTATGCCAATATGTTCGGGCTTGGCAGGAAAACAGGCATAGAGCTTTTCGGTGAATCCAGCGGGTTTGTCCCTTCAAAAGAATGGAAGAGACAGGAGAAAAAACAAACCTGGTATCCGGGCGATACTGCGAATTTTTCAATAGGTCAGGGAGATATGATGGTAACGCCTTTACAAATAGCGGCCGTAGTCGCAAGTATTGCGAACGGGGGATTTCTTGTAAGGCCTCATGTTTTAAAGCCTGCGGGAAACGTCGCCTTGACTAATCTGGACACGGAAGAACTTAAGGTTGCAAAAGAAAATATAGAATCAATAAGGCGCGGGATGCGGAAAGTCATAGAAGATCCTGATGGAACCGGAAACAGGGCAGCGAGCGGTATCGTTTCTGTCTCAGCGAAGACAGGGACTGTCCAGGTGGGTCCGGGCATTAGGCCTCATGGCTGGTTCGTGGGTTTTGCGCCTTCTGTAAATCCGAAGATATGCTTTGCGGTGTTTCTGGAAAATGGAGGCTCTGGCGGAGACGCAGCTGCTGATATCGCAAAACCTGCGGTAGAATATTGGTTTAGGAAAAAGCAATAAAGGAGATTGCTTCGTCCGCCTAAGCGGACTCGCAATGACGTTTCCTGATGTCATTGCGAGGAGTCCGATTTATCAGGACGACGAAGCAATCTAATATTATATGTTAAAAAAACAAAAATATAAAGATTTTGACTGGGCGTTATTGGGCGCGGCAGCGGCTATATTTATCGCAGGGCTTTTATTCCTTTTCAGCGCCGTTTATTCAAAAAATATAGATTTTATAGTAAGGCAGATATCATGGTTTTTGATAGGCGCCTTATTTTTTATCGGCATAATAAATGTGAATTACAGGAAAATCATAAGCCTGGGTTATGTGTTTTATTTCTTTTCGATTATTTTGCTGCTGCTTGTAATATTCTTTGGTTCCAAGAGATTGGGCGCGCAAAGATGGCTGGAGCTGGGATATTTCAATCTTCAGCCTTCCGAATTTGCCAAGTTATTTATCACGTTGGCGCTTATCCAGTACCTGACGGAGCATAAGGCTGAAAAAGGGATCAGAAATATAGCAGCAGCTTTTTTTGTAATGGCACTGCCTTTTGTGTTGATACTTGCCCAGCCTGATCTAGGCACGGCGCTTATGCTCGTGCCTGTGTTTTTTACGCTTTTATATATCTGGGGCGCAAAGCTCAGGCATTTATTTTTTATGATAGTCTCGGGGCTCCTGGCATCGCCTCTGGCATGGTTTTTATTAAAGGATTATCAGAAAGACCGCCTGATGGTTTTTATAAATCCTAACATAGATCCTCTGGGCGCCGGGTACACTGTCATACAATCCATGATAGCAATTGGTTCGGGCGGGGTTTTCGGGAAAGGATGGCTGAGCGGCACCCAGAACCAGCTGAATTTTTTAACAGAGCGGCATACGGATTTTATATTTTCAGTGGCAGGGGAGGAATGGGGTTTTGCGGGCGGCGTGATTTTGATAATTTTGTATTATGCGCTGGTCAGGAGGGCTATTGAGATAGCCAGAAAAACAGACGACCCGTGCGGGGTGCTGGTAGCGTGCGGGATGGCCGCTATAATAGGGATACAGGCGGTCGTAAATATCAGCATGACAATGGGTTTTATGCCGGTTGTGGGCCTGCCTTTGCCGCTGGTAAGTTACGGCGGCTCGTCGCTTTTAGTCACTATGATAGCATTGGGCCTTCTTGAAAGCGTCGCCATCCACCGCTAATATTGATGGGAGTCCGACTCCCTACGGGAGTCGGACTCCCATCAACAGAATATATGATAGATATATTAAAACCTGCAAGATATATAAATAGCGAATGGAATGCCGTTCATAAAGAATGGGACCAGAGCGCTTTGAAGATAGCGCTGGCGTTTCCCGATGTTTATGAAATAGGCATGAGCCACCTGGGCATGAGGATTCTGTACGGCATATTGAATAAGGAGAAAGATGTAATATGCGAAAGGGCTTTTACGCCCTGGCCGGATATGGAAAAAAGATTAAGAGATAAAAAAGAAAACCTCTCGTCGCTTGAGTCAGGACGGGCTTTAAAAGAATTTGATATAGTCGGGTTTTCTCTGCAGTATGAGATGAATTATCCGGATGTTTTGAATATATTGGATCTCGGCGGCGTGAGTTTATATTCCAGAGACAGGCAAGAAGGCGAGCCTATTGTAATAGCCGGCGGGCCGTGCGCTTTTAACCCTGAGCCGCTGGCGGATTTTGTTGACGCCTTCGTGATCGGAGAAGCGGAGGAAGCGATATTAGAAATAGTAAGCGCGGCGAAAGGTGAAGGTTTGGGGGTGAATTGCAGAAGAGAAGCTGTGCTGAAAAAACTTTCAAAGATACAAGGCGTGTATGTGCCTGACCACGTCATTGCGAGGCCGAAGGCCGAAGCAATCTCAGAGATTGCTTCGTTCCCTGGGGTCGCTCGCAATGACATGATTGTAAGTAAACGCATTATCAAAGACCTGGACAATTCATTTTTTCCGACAGATATAATCGTTCCGTATATCCAGATTATCCACGATAGGATCGGCATAGAAATAATGCGCGGGTGCCCGCATCAATGCAAATTCTGCCAGGCGTGTAAAATTTTTCATCCGCTCAGGATACGTTCCGTAAAAAGGATTATGGAAATAGCGGAGGAATCAGTAAAAAATACAGGATACGAAGAGCTGTCTCTGTTGTCCCTTTCGTCAGGCGATTATCCGCATATTGAGGAGCTGGCATGGAAGCTCGAAGAAAAATTCAAACCGCTCGGGGTAAAGGTGTCGCTTCCGTCTTTAAGGGTGGGATCTTTTGAAGAACGCGGCGGCATGGATACTTTAAAAAGGGCCGGCCTTACGTTTGCGCCTGAAGCAGGAAGCGAGCGCCTGAGGCATGCCTTAAATAAAAATATACAAGATTCGGAAATATTGGAAAAATCCAGAGCTGCTTTAAATGCCGGATGGAAAAAGGTAAAGCTCTATTTTATGATAGGGCTTCCGGGCGAGACCGGCGAAGACCTGGACGCAATAACGAATCTGGCCGGAAAAATAAAAAATGTAAATTTAAGCGTAAGCCCTTTTATACCAAAACCTCATTCTGATTTTGAAAGAGAAGGGATGGAAGGTATGGAAATTTTAAAAGAGAAGCAAAAGCGCCTCAGCTCCAGGCTCCAGGCTAAAGGTTCAAGGATAAAGGCGAATTTCCACAGCCCGGAAACAGCGAGGATTGAGGGGGCTTTGGCCAGAGGCGATAAAAATACAGCGAGAGTTATATTAAAGGCGTGGGAGAAAGGCTTGCGGCTCCAGGCATGGACAGAGCATTTTAATTATAATCTTTGGGAGCAGGCCTTTCAGGAAACAGGCATTGACCCGGAGAATTATTTAAAGAAAAAAGAGGCAGGGGAAATTTTGCCATGGGGGTTTATAGTTTAGCCCTTGAACTTGCTGTAATTGTATTGTATACTTTGAGTTAAACGCGGAGGCATGTATGTTAAAAATATTAAAAGATATATCTATGGTGCCCAAAGGCCTGAGATATAAAACAATGATAGGTTTTGCCCTTATGTCGCTTATCCCTACAATGGTATGCGCGTGGATTGTCATAACATATATTTTTCCTAATATAAATTTATTTTTTGGGCTCAGCCTGGCTAATATAAGCTTTATATTGGTTATATCTATAGTAATATCTATGCTAGGGCTTTATGTCACAAAAGAGATGATAGACCCGGTTATAAAAATGGCCGGGGAGGCCAGGACAATAGCCGAAGGTGATATGACAAAAATCATAGACATCAACCGGGAAGATGAAGTCGGCGATCTGAGCAGATCCCTGAATATCATGACGCAGAAGATCAAGGAGAATATGGAGGAATTGAAGGCATACGGGGAAAAGACAAAGCTGATAAATCTGGAAATAAATAAAAAGGTCCTGGCGCTTTCCGGGCTTTTGCAGATAGGGAATCTTATCTCGTCTTCAAATGAATTGACCGGCATCCTGGATTTTATAATACATAAGGTGTCAGACGTGGAGAGTAATTCAATCTCATTTTTACTGCTTATGGACTACGGCACAAATGAATATACCGTGGCGTCCAGCTGCAATTTGGAGGAAGAAAAAGCGTTTGGAGTAAAATTAAAAGAATCGGATATGGCGGCCGGCATGTTAATGAAAAAGTTTGGATTGAAAAATATTGCCGGTATTCCCGTAATGGCTGCCGGTAAATTATGCGGGATGCTTGTAGTGGGCAATAATGAGGAAGATTTTATTTTTGCGGATGATGAGAAAGAGCTTCTGAAGGTATTTGCCAAGCAGATTTCGATAGCCGTTGAAAATGACATGCTTGTAAAAAAATCAAAAGAGTTATCCGTAAAAGACGAAGTGACGTGCCTGTATAATTATAATTATATAAAATCCAGGCTGGATGAGGAAATAAAAAGGGCTGTTGTATACCAGAGGCCGTGCGGGTATCTGCTGGCGGATATGGACGATTTTAAAGAATTTTCCGCAGCCGGCAGTCCGGGAAAAGCAGAAACGCTTTTGAAAGAAATAGGAGCTGTTTTAAAAAATTCCGTTACAGAGATAGATAAGGTAGGTCGCTTGCGCGATGACAAATTCGGAATAATATTGCCGGAGAAAAACAAAAGGCAGGCCGCGCATGTTGCTGAAGAGATTAGGAAAAATATAGAAGATAAGCTGGGAAAGGCAATTAAATCTGATAAAAAACTTACTGTTTCTATAGGCGTGTCAGAGAATCCGATAGATGGCGTTACAGCAGAAGAACTCATGGAAAAAGCAGAGAGGCTTGTGCGCAGCGCCAAGAGCTTGGGTAAAAACAGGGTGGCTGTTTAAAAGGAGCGAACATGGCAAGGGATTTGAGTCAGCTATTAAAAGATGCAGTTCAGAAAGGGGCTTCTGATTTACATCTGGTTGCGGGGGCTAGTCCGCATATCAGGTTGGATGGGGGACTGGTGCCTTTGGACGGCGAGGTGCTGGACGGATCAGCGGTTAAGAGCCTGGTGTATTCTATTCTTACAGATAAGCATAAAAGCAGTTTCGAGCTGGATAAGGAGCTGGATTTCGCGTTTACCATAGAAGGAGTGAGCAGGTTCAGGGTGAACGTGTTTTTGCAGAGAGGTTTTGTGGGCGCTGCTATCAGGGCGCTGCCTTTCAAGATAATGAGCTTTGAGGAATGCGGGCTTCCTGTAAACGTGGTCCAGGATTTCTGCAAACGCCAGAAAGGCCTGGTGCTTGTTACCGGCGCTACAGGCAGCGGAAAATCTACAAGCCTTGCTTCAATGATAGATTATATAAATAAAAATAGGGATTGCCACATAATTACGATAGAGGACCCGATAGAATATGTGCATTCAAATAAAAAATCCATAGTAAATCAGAGAGAGGTTGGGGGCGATACCCATTCATTTGCGCAAGGGTTGAAGCATATACTCAGAGAAGACCCTGATGTAATTTTGATAGGAGAAATGCGGGACCTGGAGACCATAGAGGCTGCGCTGGTGATTGCTGAAACAGGGCATCTGGTTTTTGCGACGCTTCACACTTCTGACAGCGCGCAGACAATAAACCGAATCATAGATGTTTTTCCTTCAAGGCAGCAGGACCAGGTCAGGACCCAGCTTTCTTTTGTATTGACGGGAGTTCTTTCGCAGCAGCTATTGCCGCGCAAGAGCGGAAAAGGCAGGGTCCTGGCAGTAGAAGTGCTGGTTGCAAATCATGCCCTGAAGAGCATGATAAGGGAGTCAAAGATTCATCAGGTATATTCCATAATTCAGACCGGCCAGAAAGATAATATGCAGACCATGAATCAGGCGCTTTTGGATCTCTGCAAAAAAGGCGTCATATCGGAAGAAGAGGCGCTGGCAAGCACTACAGAGGTAAAGGATCTAGAGAGGATGCTGAAAGGTAAATAATTGATACGTCATTGCGAGTCCCGACTAAAAGTCGGGACGAAGCAATCTCTGAGATTGCTTCGTCGCTTTGCTCCTCGCAATGACAGTGAAAGAGAATATGGCTAATCGTATAAATCTAAAACAACTGGGGGAGCTTCTGGCTGACCTGGGGATTATAAATAAGACCCAGCTTCAGCATGCCCTGGAGGTCCAGAAAGATAAAGGCGGGCTCATCGGCCAGGTGCTTGTTGATCTGGGCTATGTGACTGAAGAGGCGATTGCGCAGGCTATTACAGCGCAGTATGGCTTTCCTTATCTGCCTCTTGAGAGTTATGAAATAGACCCTGAGATAGTCAAGATAATCCCCAAGAATGTGGCAATACAATATTGCCTGATACCCGTGGACAAGATAGGCACTAATCTTACAATAGCAATGGCAAACCCTTTGAACAGCCAGGCAGTGGAGGATATTGCGCTATTGTCAGGCTTATGCGTGCAGATTTTTGTCTCGACAGCGACGGATATAAAAAAGGCAGTGGAAAAATATTATAAATAATGGAGTAGCGGAGCGAAGCTCCGCGCCTAATAAAATTTTATGTATTCACTCAAAGAGCGCCTGATAGAATTATTGATCAATAATAAAGCTATTTCAAAGGCCCAGCTGGACAAGGCTTTGAAGATCCAGAAAGATAAAGGCGGCTCCCTGAAAAATATCCTTGTCCAATCAGGGTTTATCACAGAAAAAGACCTGATGTCTGTTTTAAGCCAGGGCCTAGGCATTCCGCCAATATCTCTTTCTCGTTTTAAAATAGACCCCGAACTCATAAAGCTTATCCCGCGCGAAGTGGCGAATAAATATCAGATAATACCTGTTTCCAAGGTAGGCAATATGCTTACTGTCGCGATGTCGGATCCGTTGAACATATTTGCGATAGATGAAATGAGGGCTATTACCAAGCTGGACATAGGTACTATTATCGCTTTTCAAAAAGAGGTTCAGGATGCCATAGACCAGTATTACGGGGAAAATACCCACGAAGCCATAGAAGAGTTGATGGAAGATCTAAAGGCGCAGGACATAGAATTTATCCAGGTAAGCGGCGCAGAAGAAAAAGTAGATTCCGAAAGGCTGTTTAGGCTGGTGGAAGAAGCGCCTGTTGTCAAGCTGACAAATATGATACTTGAAAACGGCATAAAAGCCAGGTCCAGCGACATATTGATAGAGCCTATGGAAAATTCAGTGCGCGTCCGGTACAGGGTGGACGGCGTATTAAAGGAGGCAGAATCTCTTCCGAAAAATACCCACGAGTCAATCGTCTCCAGGATAAAGGTCATGTCTGAATTGAATATCGCGGAGCGCAGGCTTCCGCAGGACGGCAGGTTCAGATTGAACATGAATAATAACAACGTGGATTTCAGGGTCAGCATCCTTCCTTCAAGTAAAGGCGAAAAAGTGGCTTTGAGGGTACTGGATAAATCCCAGGCTATGCTTGATATTGATAAGCTCGGGTTCACCGGAGGCGCCCTGGATAAATTAAAAAAATGTGCGTCCAGGCCTCACGGCATGATCCTTGTGACAGGCCCGACCGGAAGCGGCAAGACCACTACGCTGTATTCTTTAATGAAATACGTTTATTCTCCAGAAAAAAATCTTATCACAGTCGAGGATCCGATTGAATATCAGATAGAAGGCATAAACCAGGTTACAGCAAGAGCTGAGGCAGGGCTTACGTTTGCCAGCGCTCTCAGGTCGATCCTCAGGCAGGATCCTGACGTGATAATGATAGGAGAGATAAGGGATTTTGACACAGTGGATATAGCGATAAAGTCCGCGCTGACAGGGCATCTCGTGCTCAGCACGCTCCACACAACTACTGCCCCGGGCTCAGTGGTGCGCCTTATAAATATGGGCTGCGAACCTTTTTTAATAACCTCGTCGCTTATAGCAATAGTGGCGCAGCGTCTTATACGGAAATTATGCCCCAAATGCAGGGAAGCGTATAAGCCAGGCGATGTTTTGAGCTCGAGGCTTGGTGTCGACATTAAAAAGTCTAAAGATGTTTCATTTTACAGGGCAAAAGGGTGCAGCGCCTGCCTGCATACGGGATATGCCGGCAGGGTCGGGATATGCGAGGTGCTTACGGTTACGCCTGCAATAAGAAATCTTGTTTTAAAACGCGCCAGGGAAAACGAATTAAAGCAGGTTGCCAGAAATGAAGGAATGAGGACATTGCGCGAAGACGGTATTGATAAAGTTT
>PCTH01000012.1 GCA_002771475.1 Candidatus Omnitrophica bacterium CG22_combo_CG10-13_8_21_14_all_43_16
CATTAAAAAAATATTTATTACCGCTATCCTGTGTTTTATTATAGAGTACTCTTTTGCTTTATCCCGCATGATTTTTCATAAGGTTAGTCCTTATTTTGTTTAAGATGCCTAAATATGCCTTGCTCCTGTAATCAGGGTATGTCCACTCAAACGGCTCAAAGCTATGCTTGCGCCACTTGAGCGTGACCTCTGCGTAGATGCCCTGGTCGAGATATATCCTGTGGAAATAATCCTTTGTGGTGGCAAGGATTAGTTTTGCATCAGAGATATAGCCAGGGTCTACATTCACTTGCCGCTTATTGCCTATACTGAGCTTTTCTTCTATCAGATTGGTGAGAAGCTTTATCTTTACGATTTTTTCAGGAGAAATAAGTTTTTTGAATGAGATAAATTTTCTTTTGAGGGAACTGCCCATTTCTTTTTTATAGTAAGAGGTATATTTAAAAGAAATGACAGGGCTTTGGTAATCCATAGGGCCGAGCTCTTCAATAAAAAACTCTTCGGCTTTTTCGAAGAGTTTTTTATTTCTCGCCAGCATTCCTATTATAAGTTTTACTGCCTTTGGCTTTTTAGCGCTGCCCATTTACACCTATGAATCACTGGCTTATCTGTATTTCCGCCGGGTCCATGCTGCCGGAAGCTACGTATTCCTCTGCTATTTTCTGGTCTTTTTTAGATATGTCCGTGAAAAATATGGCTATATTGTAATGAGCCTTGTCAGAATCCCTTACTATGGCGGGTTCTGTCCTGACCACTACGCCTTTACATTTTATTTTTCTTGTAGGGCTGTCAGAATCCTTGCCGGGTATCAAAAGCGCCACCTCTATCTTTGACATGGGAGGAAGATTTCTGGTGACCCTGCAATAAGCGCCCGACGAGCTGATATCAACGGTTTCTGTTATAATATCAAAAATAGAATCCGCGAGCTTAACAGGTATGTTTCTTCTTGCTCTTATGTTTTTACGGCGCTCAATCATAGTCTATGCTTTTTTCTCTTTCTTTGCAGCCGCGGCTTTGACAGCCTGCTGCCAGCAGCCTTTGGAACAATAATAACCGTTATTTTTATAATACCACGCTTTTCTTTTCAGCCTTTTATTGCATTTCATGCAATTCGTAGGCCTTTCTAATGCTTCCGGTGTTTTCTTTGCTTCATCCTGTTTCTTTACTTCTTCTGGCATTTTATTTCCTCCGCATCTTTTGTATTGGGCACATACTGCAAAATGGTTTTTTAGACTTACACACAGACTTTCCCAGCTCAACTATCAGCGCATGATACTCGTTGAACAATCTCTTATCTTCCCCGAGATTATCCATAAACAAGGATTGCGTTTCTCCGTAATCCGCATCCTTATTTATAAATCCATGCCTTGAAAATATCCTTTTTGTATAGCTGTCCACTACAAATACAGGTTTATTTCCGGCATACAAGAGAATACTATCCGCTGTTTCCCGGCCTATACCCTTGACTGCCAGGAGTTCTTCTCTTAATTTATAAAGATCGGACCTGAACATTTTATCAATAGAACTGCTGTAGCGTGTGTTCAGGAATCTCAAAAAATTTTTTATCCGGTTAGCTTTTATATTGTAATACCCGGAAGGCCTTATGAGCCTTGCGAGATCTTTCTCAGGTATGCCGGATAGCCTGCTTACGCTCAGGGCTTTTGCTTTTTTTATATTTTTGATGGCTTTTTCTACGTTGGCCCATGCTGTATTTTGCGTAAGTATAGCGCCTACTATAATCTCTAGCTTGGTGTCCCCGGGCCACCAATGCCTGGGCCCGAATTTAGCATAGAGCAAATCGTATATAATTAATAAAGACCGGCTTAATTTTTTATCTTTCAAGTCAAAACCCGGCGCGTTCTTTTATTGCTGAAGCAATTTCAACCAAATCCCTATAGTACTTTGATTCTCTTGCTACGGGAAGCTTGACCTGTCTTTTTTTCTGGGTATGTTCTCTGAATCCAGTCACATTTAATTCGCTGAATCCGTTGTTATTTTTTATCTCAAGCGTCGCTGCAAGCTTGTGTTCTATTCTAGCCGTAGCATCTGCCCATAGTTCTTTCATGAGAGACAGCTCTATGGCTTTTTCAGCCAATATGGTGCCTGTTATCCTGTTTGAAAAAGTAACAATATAACCGTTTTCTCTTAAGACCATAAGGGCGTATGAAAAAACAGTGCCGGGATCCGCTTGTATGTCAGCTCTTATTATGCTGCTTCCTTGCGAAATCTGAACAGTCCCGGGTCTAAGGTTTTCGATGTTTGTCCCGGCATCAGAAACCGCGGTTTTTACCGGCATCGCAGAGTTTGTTTCCGCGCCAGAGCCTAAAAGAGTGGTCCATTTGGATTTTTTCTGTTTCCGGTAAGCTGCCGCCTTTTTTACAATTAACGCGCCATCACCTACTTTTATTTCTTTTTCGGCGTTCAATATTTCTGCGGCTGCTACCTCAGGCCTTACTTCTATGACCCGAGCCTCTGCTAATTTTTCACCGTCCCTATGTATGATAAGGCCGTCGCCTATCTCAAGGCCGTCCTTCTCTCCTGCCTTAATTATTACATATTCCTTATCAGGGCTTACGCTCATTACCTGCGAATCAATTTCTATTTCGTTCTGGGAAAAAGCTAGACCGGAGAGAATGACGCAGAAAAAACATACAACCAGAATATTTTTTATCATCACAAGCGTATTCTAATACAAAAAAATAAAAAATACAAGAAGAATTTTTATCTTTTCTTGATTCAACATTGTAGATTTTATAGTTGCTTGAGAATAGGATTTAGATGGGGTTCAATGAAGCAAGTATTTGCAGCCTTTGTCAAAGGCTTCTCTGAAGTCGTACCTATTATGGAAGTCTTCTTTGCGGTCATGGTCTGTCTTGCCTAGTAATCCGGAATCTATCAGATTGAAAACTATTTCGCCGAAGTCATTGGTTGACTTAATGCCCCATTTCTCAAGCACAAGCCTGGCCATTGGCCCAAATTGTTCAAGGCAATAATCTTTTACGCCGTCAGAAAGCTCCTGCCCTGTTACGTGGCCTTTTCTGTCTAGTTTTTTTATGGTATAGCCCAGGCTTGCCATGATAAAGGAGTACGCTTCCGGATCGTATCTTTTATCCTTATCCAGTATTTTTAATAAGGCAAATACCTTATTCATGCTTTGTTTATTTTTAGTTTCAGCCATAAGTGATAGAAAGTATACCCTGTAAAATAGGCTTTGTCAAGATACCGAGGATGGGATAGTTATAAGGAAGTCATTATAGGGTCTGAAAACCTTGCGCCTATTTTAAACCTTTCAGAATAAGGCTGGCTTGAGACCCATACAACTTCTGCTACTGCCTGGATTGGCTCTATGTGCCACGGAGGGTGTAATTCTAATACAAGCTTAGAGTTTTTCGGGATGAATTCGTTAGAAATAAAACCTATGCCGCTATTGCTTATATCTTTGCCTACTGTATTGCTATAGCTCTGAAACCCTTTCTGGCGATAGCGGACAGCTGAATCAAATAGTATTCTTGGGGCGATTCTTTTTTCCTCTTCCATACCATAATTTTATCACGTAAAGCTCTATTTGTCAATAGGTTATTGCGTTTCCACGACCTTTTCCACTATAGAATTTATTCGTATGGCGTCTTTTCTTTTCAGATTAGTAAACTCCAGGCCTGTGTCAAAAGATTCTTTCTTCCTGTCTTCTTTACTGGCTATGACCCAGGCTACTGTGCCGTCGCATTCTATGGTAGGCTGGCCGTCCAATAAATCCAAGCTTATCTCTACAGGAGCAAATATGCCAAGATCTTTCGGCAACATAACGCATATGCCTCCCAAGCCTATGTTTTCAGTTTGCGTTGATAGGTTATCCGGATGGTCTTTTCTCTTTACAGACAAAACGCACGGATAACTGGCCCTCGGAAACTTTCTTCTGTTTATTCCGCCCCACATAGCACCCTCCTTATTATTTTTAATTATTATAAAACAAACAGCCGCGTATTTCAAGTAAATTATAAAAGGAAATTATAAAAGATAAAATTTATAACACTTTTGCCAGCCCAGACTAGCCGGGACTGGCTGTTGCATTCAGCAGTAAAATTTTCCTTTTATTAAAGCCCTGATGGTGCTATAATCCTCATGATATGTACATAGACTTTTACAGTTTAAAAGAAAAGCCTTTCAGCGTCACTGCCGACCCTAATTTTCTCTATCTGAGCAAAAAACACAAAGAAGCTATATGCCATATGCAGTATGGGATACAAGAACGCATGGGATTTCTGGAGATCACGGGAGAGATAGGCGCGGGAAAGACCACTGTCTGCAAGGCCTTGCTGAATCAGCTTGATAGCCACACAAAAACAGCTTTTATATTAAACGGGAATCTTTCTGAGACTCAGCTCCTGCAGGCTATTGTAGAGGATTTCGGCATACAGGTAAAAGCAAAAAATAAGATCACCATGCTTAACGAACTTAATAAATTTCTGCTTGAACAGCTGGAACATAGAAATAACGCAGTGCTTATTATAGACGAAGCGCAGAATTTGAAACCCTCGCTTTTGGAACAGGTAAGGCTTTTGTCAAATCTTGAGACAGAAAAAGAAAAATTACTGCAGATTATTCTGGTAGGCCAACCTGAATTGAGGGAAAAACTTGCTTCCAGAGAGCTGAAGCAGCTGCGCCAAAGAATAACCATCAGATACCATCTTTCTTCCCTGTCAAGACATGAAGTTACCTGTTATGTGCTACACAGACTGCAAGTAGCTGGCGCAAATAATGGAGAGATTTTTCAGAAAGACGCGCTTGAAGAAATATTCAAATTTTCAGGCGGCATACCAAGGTTGATAAATATAGCGTGCGACAAATCACTTTTAGCCGGCTATACCGCAGATAAAAAAATAATAGATTCCGGAATGGTAAAAAAATGCATCAAAGAAATCGAGGGGGTGTTTGATGAGCATTGTTAATGATGCTTTAAAAAAGGCAAGTAAAGAGTTTGAATACAAAGATCAGGATACATACACGGGCGCTGCGGCATCCGGTAAAGAATTTTATCCAAGCTCTGATAGAAAATGGACAGCTATTATAACGCTATCGCTTGTTATCATAGCATCCCTTTTCGGATCCCTGATTTTATATAAAAATATGACCAAGATAGATACCGGATATGTTTCAAGCGGGTCAGGTAAGTCCGTTTCCGCGATCCAGTCAGCGCTCAATAGTATGGAACAAAAAAATGTTCTAAAGGCCATGAGATCGCAGGATTTTGCTAAGCTAAACGGCATTGTTTACGGCGATCAAGGTAAGTGGGCTATTGTTAACGACAAGATTGTCAAAGAGGGCGATAAACTTTTGGGCGGAGAGATTATAAGTATAACCAGAGATCTCGTGAAGATTGAAAAGAATGACGGGAGCGAAGTTACGCTCAGCTTAAAATAGTTCTTTTTCTGATTCCAGCGCGCTAAGGGCTTCTTTGGCAGATGCCTGCTCTGCGCTTTTTTTGTTGGGACCGGACCCTATGCCGTATCTTTTTCCTGCCACCACAGCCTCTACTATAAAATGCTTTTTATGGTCAGGCCCTATTTCTGAAAGTATCCTGTAGAAAGGGGTTGTTTTAAAATTCCTTAGCGCTGTCTGTTGAAATATTGATTTATAATCCTTCGACCCTTTTCCTTCTTTTACAAGCTGTATTTCAGGCTTAAATACTTTTGTTATAAAATTATGCGCGGCTTTTATCCCCCCGTCCAGATATATTGCCCCTATAACAGCTTCAAGCGAGCACATAAGATTGGATACGTGTTTTCTGCCTCCGGATGTCTCTTCGCCCCTGCCAAGCAGGATATATTCCCCTATTCCGAGTTCTTTGGCTATTCTGGCAAGGGTTTCTCCACTGACCAGTTGAGACTTATAGCGGGTAAGGACTCCCTCGTCTGACTCGGGGTGTTCATTGTAAAACATGTGACTTATTATTAAACCCAGCACAGAGTCTCCCAGGAACTCTAATCTTTCATTGTCGCTGGAGCGCTCCATATCCTTTTCGTTTGCGTAAGATTTATGAGTAAGCGCCTGATTCAGCAGTAATTTATTTCTGAATCCGTAATTTATAGATTTTTCAAAAATTTTAAGTTTTTTAAGCCGGTTTTTATCTCTTCTTAGATTCATAAAGGTTCTCTATAGCTTCTTTTACCAGGCGCACAGGAATACCTTCTTTGACTATAACCCTGCCTATTCCGGCAGGCAGGACGAAGCGATTTTTTCCGTGGATAAATTTTTTATCGCGGCTCTGGGCGGATAAAATATTTTTTAGGCTTACGTTTTTTAACTTGTCAGGCAGCCCGATATTTTTAATCGTATTTTTTATCCTACGGCTCACTTTCTCTGTCATTAGGCCTATTTTTTCAGCTATATAAATGCTGGACAACATACCAAGCACTACTGCCTGTCCGTGATTATAAGATCTGCGGTAATTAGCCGCGGCTTCTATAGCGTGACCTATGGTATGCCCGAGATTAAGCATTACGCGCACATTTTTATTATCCATTTCATCTTTTTCAATAAACCCGGCTTTTATAAGGCTGCATTCGTAAACGATGCGGTTCAGGCATTTTTTATCGCGGTTAAGGATTGCCGCATAATTTTTTTCTATAAAGCTGAAAAGGCCGGGAGATTTTATTATCCCGTATTTAATGACCTCTGCAAGGCCTGAGGCAAGTTCTTTTTCAGGCAGGCTTTTCAGGAAAGAGGTGTCGCTAAAGACAAGTTTTGGCTGATAAAACGCTCCTACGAGATTTTTACCGGCGCTTAAATCTATAGCGGTCTTGCCTCCTATGGCTGAATCTACCTGGCCCAGAAGCGTTGTGGGAACCTGCACATAAGGTATACCTCTTTTATAAATACTGGCAGTGAAGCCCGCCAGGTCTCCCACTACTCCCCCTCCGAGCGCTATAATAAACACCCTGCGCTGAGTATCGAATCCAGAGATATTATTCAAAAGCCTTAGGCATTCTTTTTCTGATTTGGCCCTCTCGCCGTCTGGAACCGTCTCAAATCTTACATTAAAACCGCTTGGAACAAGCGCTTTTTTTATCTTGGCTCCAAAAAGTTTTTTTATCCCGGGATTAGTGACTATTACTGCGTCCTTGCCTATATTCAGCCGCTTCAGGCATGGCCCGAGCTTGTCAAGCTCATCAGAGCAGATCAATATGTCGTAGCTATTTTTTCCAAGATTGACTTTAATTTTTTTCATATTACACTTTCTTTCGCCGGCTTCGGCTGGTCTAAAGAAAAGCCTCGCCGATTCGAGCGGGCACGGTGCCCTGTCTCTGGGCTGGGTCTCTGGCGCAGAGAATGTTTCGCCGGCCGCTACGGTTTATGGCTCGTTTTTTATACTGAAGGTAGTCTTGACAGTATAAAAAACTTCGCCGTAATTCCTCGCGGCCTTATATGCAAAATAACCTATTATGCCGAAACTTCTCAAATGCGCCAGAGACCCAGCCCAGAGACAGGGCGAGCGAGAATTGGCGCGGAGCGAAGGTTGCCTCGCTGGGGCAACCGAGCGTCTTTTCGTAGGCCAGCCGAAGCCGGCGAAACATAGTGATATTCAAAAATTTACGCCCAACAACCTGGCCAGAGAAATAACAATCGGCCAGATTATGGTATTTATGGCGCCGATCCATAACAACGCAAAGATTATTATAAAACCATACGGCTCTATTTTAGCGTATTCAGCACTTAAATGATAAGGCAAAAGGCCCATGGCTACCCTTGATCCGTCCAATGGCGGTATGGGCAGCAGATTAAATACCGCCAGTACCAGATTTGCCATGATGGCGGTTGTTATCACAGATACTGCAAAATAGCTGGCTGTTAAAAAAGGTATTTTTAATAATAAGGATAAAAGGATTGCAAAAATCAGATTTGCCGCAGGGCCTGCCAGGCCTACCCATACCATATCCCTTTTTGGGTTATTTAAATTAAAAAAGTCTACCGGCACAGGCTTTGCCCATCCGAAAAGTACAGGCGAGTGCGTCATGATTAAAATGAGAGGAAGAAAAATGGTGCCTATCGGATCTATATGGGCAAGAGGATTAAGAGTAAGTCTTCCCATAAATCTTGCGGTGGAGTCGCCGAGTTTCCACGCGACCCATCCATGAGAATACTCATGGATAATCACAGCGAAGAAAAATATGCAAAGGCTTAATAATACGCTCATCTATTATTTTTTTTTGTAGAAGTGGATATGGACAAATTGCCCTTAGGCGAAGGATAATCTACGCCCAGCCTTACAGTGGCGGGACTGGTTGTTTCTTTTTTCTGGACTGGCGCAAGAACAGGAACCGTGGCCTTTTCTTCTTTAGTTCCTTTTGCTGCGCTTTTTTGTTCTGCATTTTTTGTCTGGTCGCCTTCTTCCGACAGGGTTATTTGACTGGAGAGTACCCATCCTACCGTGCCGTAAGGCGGCTCTATCTTGTACCACCCAGGTTCTTCCGATAATATTGAAACCTTCTCCGGCTTGGATATTTGTCCTACTATCGAATATCTGGTGCCTGCACCTGCTCTTAAGTTTACATTGCCGGCATTTATTATGCCTATGCCCTTTTCATCAGAGGTCAGGGTAATATAATCCTTGCTTACATATAAAGCTGCTTTCCTGGGCAATAAAATCTTAAACCAGCTATACCGTCTTTCTATAATTTTCACAGAGTCGGATTTTGATAAAACGCACAGGTTTTCAAAATTAGCATTGTCTCCTGCTCTTACTATTGCGCCGCTATCTTTTACATAGCCTGCTCTGGGAAATTTTTCCTCAGCCTCTTCCTGAGCATAGGCTGTCAGGGTAAATAACGACAAAATTATTATTAATACACCAATACGCCTCATAGGGCCTCCGCTTTACTTTTTCTTTTCTTCTTTGCCAGCCTTAGGAGCTGTTTTTCCCGCTGCGGCCGTAAGCGCAGGAGCAGCTGTTGCGACTACTTCTCCCTCTTTTGGTTTCTCTTCTTTTATTTCCTTCTTTATCTTGACCTTTACAATCTTTAGCTTCGGCATCCCGAAAACAGAATCGTCGTCTTTAAGCCTGCCTTTTTCCTTTAGGGTCGCCAATCTTTCGTATCTTTTTAAAACAGACCTGTGTTTTTTACCTGAGCTTGATGTTTTTAGGCTTGGATGTAATGACATTTGACACTCCTTTTTTTAATTCCGGTTTAGGCTGAGGTTCGGCTTCGCGCATTACCCGCTGCTGCAAAACAGTTCCCCGCTTTATTTTTTCGTCGTGCCTTCCTTTTTCCACCCCAAGAGCAAAAGTCGCTATGCACACCATCAGAAAACCTATTATTGTAAAAATCAAGGTTTCGTAAGAAACAGAGACGGTGTTTTTTACATCAGGGAGCAAAAATCTGGTTTTTTTCCTTATTTTTTTATCCACAGACTGACTTTGTTCAAAAAGGTCAGTCTGGTTTTTTTCCTGCGTTTTTATATTCATATAACTTTTAATTATAGCACAAACCTCACATATTTTTTATATATTTTTCTATCTTTTTTACAAGTTGTTTATTGTTCGTATACGCGTAGGCGGTAGTAGATGTTGTTTGGTGGCTTGTAATCATGCCTTCTTTTACCAGCTGGTCCAAGGCCTTCTGTATGCTGTTGGCATCTCCTCCTACCCACAAGGATATACCTTTTGCAGTATCAATGCAATTGGGATTTTCATTAAAGAAAAGCAGTATCTTGCTGGCAGCGCCGTTTTTTAACAAACGTTTTACGCTTTTCATGATGAAGCCCCCAGTATATTTTTGAAAGCCGGTTTTTTAGTAACCTGCATAAAAGCGTTGACTGCTTCCGGGTCAAACTGAGAGCCTTTGTTTTTTTCTAATTCCTTCATTGCCTGCGGCATGCTTATTTTTTTTCCTTTATAAGGCCTGGCAGATACCATTGCTTCAAAAGCGTTTGCTACAGCCATTACCCTGGCGCCTACCGGGATTTGGACACCTTTAAGTCCGTCAGGATAGCCTGTGCCGTCATATTTTTCATGGTGATGCTTTATTATGGGCATAGCGGGCTTCAGAAATTCCAGGGGCTCTATTATTTTAAGGCTTTCGAGATGTTGTTTTTTTATAACGGCATATTCCCTGCTGGAAAGACTTCCTGGTTTTTTTAAAATTTCATCAGGAATGCTGAACTTTCCAGTATCCGGCAGTAAAGCTGCATAATGCAGATTAACTATGTCTTCTCTGGGTAATTTCATTTGCTCGGCTATTGCCAGAACCATTTTCACAAATTGGTCCGAATGAGTGAATGTATTGGGAGATTTTGAGTCTAGAAGAGCCGCCAAAGTCTTTATGCTGGCGTAAGCCATCTTTTCCTGCTCCTCGTACATCTGTGCATTTTTTATAGCAATAACCGCCTGCTCCGCGAGTGTTATCAGGATTTCCAACTCAAACTTGTCAAAAGGCGCGTCGTTTATTTTATCCCCTGCGCTAATGACTCCGATTATGTCTTCTTCAACAAGAGGCACGCATATAGAATTGCGCAGAAGAACAGTTTTGCCTGTTTTTGCAACCCTCCCCTCCAGCTTAAATCCCAGCTTTATTTTTTTATACTTTGGATCCGTTTTTGGTATTTCTTTATCCAGGTTTATCACAGCCTTGGGTATAAGGTATTTTTTTGATTCGTCCAGAAGCATTATTGAACAGTGCCTTGATCTCATTACCTGCAGCGTTAACCTTGCTATGCGCTCTATCAGCTCGTCCATGTCAAGCGTAGAGCTTAAAAGCCTATGGATAGTATGTATGGTGGAAAGTGCTATTGCCCTGGGCCTGATTGTTTCGTACAGCTTGGTAAGCTCCTGCTCTTTTTGGAATTCCTTGAGCGCGAGATCCATGCATATCCTGGCGGAATCTACAGCGGTTTTTCCTGGCTTTGTAGCTAAATGGACAAATAGCACATAGCCGTAAATGCTGGAACCTTGTATTATCGGAAAAGAAAGGCAGATTTTACCGCAGCTACATTCAAAAATCATGTATTCTCTTGAGGGGCTGGATTTTACCCTTGCAAGATATTTTCCCAGCTTAAGATGATTACATTCTTCTCCGCATTTAACAGGTTTGTATTCTGAATCAAGAAATGCGCAGCGGCTTTTTCTAAGTATCTTTGAACACAGGCTCCTGAAAGCGGATACAGAGCTGCTTTTGGAAAATTTTATTAAAAATTCCTGTTTTTCTTTTTTTTCAGACTCGTTCATATGGGTCGAATAATTTTTTATATTCATCAAGGGCATACCTGTCAGTCATCCCGGCTATGTAATCACAGATAACCCTATGGCCCCCTGTTTTTTTAATTTTTTTCTGGTCAGACGGGGGAAGTTGTTCAGGCTTTTCAAGATACACTTTAAAGAGGCCTGTTATGAATCTCCTGGCCTTATCTGACATGCGCATTACCCTGAAATTTTTATACAGGTTATTCATTAAAAATACCCGGAGTTCTTTTCTTTTTTTCTGCATATCCTCAGAAAACGCAACAAGCCTTTTTTTATGCTTTTTGACATCCGCTAAATTTTTTATGCCTCCAGACCTGATATTTTTCTCAGATGCTACGAGAAGATCCTCTATTTGAGTATCTATTAATCTGCGGATTATCTGGTATTTTCTTATTTTATCAGGGAGCTCTCTTTTTCCTTTTTGCACAAACCTGGCGGCGTCTTTCCATAATCTTAGCTGTATAAGGTCTTTTTCTTCTATGAGGCCAGACATTAATCCGTCGTCTATATCGTGGTTATCATAAGCGATCTCATCTGCCACATCGACAACCTGCGTCTCCATCGTAGGCGAAGACCCGGGTTCAAATTCTTTTAGCTTCCAAGCCCTGTCAAACATAGTAGTGTGCTTATTTATTCCTTCTCTGGATTCCCATGTGAGGTTTAATCCAGGGAAATCAGGGTATCTTTGCTCTAGCTCTTCCACGACCCTCAAACCCTGAAGATTATGGTCAAAGCCGCCGTTGTCTTTCATAAGCGTTCTCAGACTGTCTTCACCTGCATGGCCAAAAGGAGGATGGCCTATGTCGTGGGAAAGCGCTATCACCTCTACCAGATCCTCGTTTAAAGACATCGTCCTGGCAACAGATCTGGCAATCTGGCTTACCTCCATAGTATGCGTAAGCCTTGTCCTGTAATAATCGCCTTCGTGATTTACAAAGACCTGGGTTTTATATTCCAGCCTTCTGAAAGCCGTAGAGTGTATAATCCTGTCCCTGTCCCTCTGGTATACCGACCTGTATTTAGGTTCTACCTCAA
>PCTH01000084.1 GCA_002771475.1 Candidatus Omnitrophica bacterium CG22_combo_CG10-13_8_21_14_all_43_16
CCTTTGCGGCAAGGCCAAGCAATGCCTTAATCGCCTGACCTGTCCTACTGCGCGCTTTCGCTTCAAGAAGCTGCCCCATGAGCACCAGAACCGTAATAACAGCGGCTGCCTCAAAATACAACCCGATCTCGCCGTGCGTTTTTAGAGATTGCGGGAAAATATCCGGAAAAAGGACTGCTATCGAGCTAAAACCATAAGCCGCCCCCACGCCCATAGCGATCAAGGTAAACATATTAAGGCTTTTATTCAAAACTGATCTCCAGGCCCTTATAAAGAATATGTTTCCTGCCCACAATACAATGGGTGTCGCGAAAATAAACTGCATCCATCGGGAAAAATTAGAAGGAATAAACGCCTTCAAATTGAAGACCGGTATCATTTCGCCAAGCGCCAACAAGAATACAGGAAAAGCTAAAATCAATCCAATCCAGAATTTACGCGATAATATACGCGCTTCTTTGTTGTCTTCTTCTCCGATAGGGGCAGCCTTTCGTTCGAGATTCATGCCGCACTTCGGACAGTCGCCGGGCTTATCCTGTTCGATTTCAGGGTGCATAGGGCAGGTATATATAGATTTATTTCCAGGCGCTTCGGATTTTCCCACAGAAGGCTTCTTTAAAAACTTTTGCCTGCAGCCTTCGCTGCAGAAATAATAGGTAATTCCGCCTTGCGTAAGCTTTATAGCCTTAGCCGCATCAATTTCCATTTCACAAATCGGATCTTTTATTTTTTGCGCCATAATAACCCCCCCCTAAAAACATTCTATATAAAAAACTATCGCGACAGGACCTTTTGAAAATGCTGGTAATCTTTTAAAGATTCCCAGTCGCCTCCCCATGTCCATCCCAAACGTATAAAAGTTTTTACGATAGGGGAATCATGGGCAAGCGTTCCCGGTTTAGTCGTATCGTATACCGCGTTAGGAGGCAATACAATATCCCCTTTGATATATGGATTTTGCACGGGATTAATATCGATAGCAAATCCATAAGCATGATTAGAAAGAGAATTTCCTCCGGTTACCATCCTATAATTAAACGCGGAAGTATTATTGGACAGCATGGCCTCGTCATCCTCGTTCCACTTTCCATTATTAAAAAACCGGTCATGAGAAATGGGAATAACGGAAGTAATAGGAAATTTGTTTTCTAAAGCTACCCGGAACCCCTCCCTGATATCTTCTACGAGCCTTTCATCTATAACAACCTGCCCCTTGTGGATTTTCCCGTCAAATGAATAATATAGCACTTCTATAAGTCTTTGTCTTTCTTTGAATTCAGGCGGGCTTTCTTTTCTCAGCGCTTCAGATAATGATATATCGCTATCGATAATTGGATTCTGCAGGGAACCGGCTGGCGATTGCTCGACTTGTCCGGCTGGAGTTCTTCCTGCGCCGCTAAACTCCATGGCGCAGCCGGATAAAACTACAATCAATAATAAGAAAAAATATAATAAATATTTTTTTGTCGTATTCAACTTAAATTTTAGGATAGTAATTGGGGTGGATGACGGGATTTGGCGCCCTTCGCTTCGGCCTCGTCCGGAAGGCCTCGGCACTTCCTCGGACATTACGTCCTCGGTCGCTCCGGGTCGGCCACTCGTCCGCTAAACAGATGCTCCTATCCGTCGCATCCAGCGGACTCCCTTCAAATCCCTTACAGCAAATTATGGGGTGGATGACGGGATTTGAACCCGCGGCCACTAGATCCACAATCTAGTGCTCTATCCAGCTGAGCTACACCCACCACAAGAAATCAGGATTTATCGAAAAGTAAACTAAACAAATTGGACTGTAGATTATCTATCTTTATCGCTTTATCTTTAAAGTCAAACCCCAAAATAAAACTCGCTATTAAAGGCGCAGATAGCTTAGAAACCGCGTCTTTTAATATTATATCATTTATCCTGCAAAAGCAATCAGCTTTTAAATCATTTTTTGAAACAAAGATCCTGCCGGTAAAGTCCAGGCTCCCCTTTTCAACCTTTTGTTTCAGGTATTTTTCATACACAGGCCCAAGCGCCGTAAGCCCCACATCCTGCGCTTTTAGCCTTGCTTTGACTGTATAATCCCCCTTTATCCTGCCTGTCAGGCGCACAGGCGAAAGCGAGTCCGAATCCTTATCTTTAATAAAGCCGGACACGTTAAAATTCAAAAGCCTGCCTGGCGTAAGATAGGCGTAAGGGCTTTTGAGATTAGCATTTATTTTAACAAGCTCTATTGCAATGCCTTCCTCATTCTCAAAGATGATAGCGGCGTTTTTCACATCTATCCTGGAGACAAGAAATACGGCTTTTGAATTCTTTGAAGATGGGTTTATTGTATCGTTTTTAAACTGCCTGAAACCCGCGAAACTTTCATAACGGCCCTTTTTTATCCTTATAACAGGCTCGAGTATTTTTATATTCGAGAATATGAAGGTCTTTTTCAGGAATGCCGACGCAGGGCTCGGATAGAGATATACCTTTGCGATAGTTATCGTATCGTTTATCTTTACGCCCTTCAGCTGAAAGCAAAGCGGAAAACTCATCCTCATATGAGCAATGGAAAGCTTTGCCCCGAAGCTTTTTTCAAGCTCCTTTATGACAAATGATTTCAGATTCCCGGCAGTATAGGTGTATCCCAGGAAAATCAGCGCTGTTATAGTAAATATAGCAGCTATATATATGGTTTTTTTGAATAAAGGCTTCATTGATATTAATTTGGCGTCCCTGGCCTGATTCGAACAGGCGACCCTTTGCTTAGAAGGCAAATGCTCTATCCAACTGAGCTACAGGGACGTTTCATAATAATCTATATGGTCGGGGCGGCTGGACTCGAACCAGCGACCCCCTGCTCCCAAAGCAGGTGCTCTAGCCAACTGAGCCACGCCCCGCGCAATTTTTAATTTTACCAACTATATACGTCAAAGTCAATATATTTGGGTTGAATAATAGGCCATATATCTATATAATATGCCCTATGCGTAGAAAAAATATACTATTAAGCCTTTTAATAATACTGGCTTGCCTGACAGTGTTCGCGTTTTCCATGTTAAATATCTTCCTGTGTACGATGGGAAGGCCTATTTTGCAGGAAAAACTAACTGTTATCCTTAAGAGAAAGGCTGAAATAGGGGCATTATCCTGTTTTACCTTTAAAGGCATCGTAATAAAAGACCTCGTGATATGGAACGTTACAAACGAGCATCCTTTGTATCACTTCAAAGAGTTGAAAATAAAGCCTTCCATCAAAGCGCTTATATTTGAAAAAGAGCTGAGATTCCGGAGCGAGTTATCCCCTACCAAAAACTTCAAGGCAAAGATAGACGCCATAGGAGTGTATAATTTCAGGGCGAGCGATCTTTCGTTGAAATTCAGGCTGATGAATGTGCCATACATGGAAGATCTCGGCACTCTATACGGCACTGTCAGATTATATAAAAAACTAGGCCTTGCAAAGGATGAATTGCCCACGGATCTGTTGGATATCACCGTTACCTCTCCAAAGGTGCTATTGGCAGTAAAATCAAGCATGGTAAATAACCTCGGCAAGACAGAAATCCGAGGGAAGATTATCGCGCCTTTTATAAGGACCGCCAGATATCACTTCACAGGCATCAGTTCTAATGTGGCGCTGGTGGGAGACAAGCTTTACTTTTACCATCTTACAGCTGAATTATACAAAGGCGCATTCCAGATGGACAGCTACATAGACCTGGATAACCCAATACCGCCTTTTTCCATTAATGCGAATATTACTGACATGGATGTCCGTGAGTTTTCCACCAGATCCAGCCTGGTGAAAAAAGAAGTGAGCGGCACGTGCAACGCAAACATCAAGCTCAAAGGCGCCATAGGGGCGACAAACGCCTTGTACGGCAAATCGTGGGTCGAAATAAAAAATGCAAATCTCTGGGAATCCACCTTGTTTAAAGGCATCAGCGCAGCTCTATTCATCCCGAATTTAAAAAAAGTAGTATTCACGGACGCGTTTGGGGCGCTCCAGATAAAAAACAGCCGTTTTTATACCGATAATTTCAAACTGGTCAGCAAAGAAATGGAACTGGCTATAAAAGGAAGCCTTGGCTTTGACGATACAGCGGACGCGACAATAAAAATAAGGATGAAAAAAGAGCTGATACAGGAGTCGGCGTGGCTTGCCAAAATATCCAGTATTTTATTGGAAAGCGCTGGCTGGTTTATAGGAAATATAAAAGTTACAGGCACTACAAAAGATCCCGTATTCACAGTAACGCCCGTAGGAATAGGCAATATACTGGATAAGGTGAAAAAAACTATCGATAAAGCGATAGATGTCTTGAGATAATGCTTTTTGCCTTTTTAAGGGCAATGGAGCGGTGGCTTATTTTATTTTTTTGGGAAGCGCTCATTTGAGCGAACGTCTTTTTGAAACCATTTGGAATAAAAACAGGGTCATATCCGAAACCATTATCCCCTTTTGATTCAAAACCTATCTTTCCGCGGCATCTGCTTTCAGCCACGCCGATGGCCCTGCCTTTATCCGCGACAGCTATCACGCACCTGAAACAGGCCTTTCTTTTGGGAAGAGGCGCGCCTTTTAAAAGCTTCAGCAGTTTTTCATTATTGGTTTTATAGGTAGCGAATTTTCCGGAAAATCTCGCGGAATATACCCCGGGATCTCCGTCCAGATACTCAACCTCCAGGCCTGAATCATCCGCCACCGCGAACTTTTTAAGGAATTTCGAGACCTGGACGGCTTTTTTTATGGCATTGTCTTCCAGGGTTTTCCCGTCCTCTATCACTTCAGGGGCTCCCTTGAATAAATCCAGAGAAAAAACCTTTACGCGAAGGCCTTTAAACAGCGCTTTTATCTCTTTCAGCTTATCCTTGTTTCTGGTAGCTACGACTAATTCCATTTAGAGTTTGATCAGTTTTTTCTGAAGGCCTATCAGGTCATCTATGCCGCTCTTGGCAAGGCTTATAAGATCGTTCAGGTCTTTTGAGGAAAAAGGCTTTTTCTCGGCCGTACCCTGGACTTCAACCATTTTTTCAGCGCCCGTCATGATAATATTCATATCCACTTCGGCATTTGAATCCTCCGCATAATCCAGGTCCAGGCATTTCTCCCCGTTAACAATCCCTACGCTTATGGCAGCCACGTAATCAGTGAGCGGTATTGAATTTATCAGCTTTTTGTTTTTCAATTTTGCAAGCGCATCTGCCAGCGCGATAAAACTGCCTGTGATGCTGGCTGTGCGCGTGCCCCCGTCTCCCTGTATAACGTCGCAGTCAATCCAGATAGTCCTTTCGCCTAATTTTTTCAATTCAGCTACGGAACGCATGCTTCTTCCTATGAGACGCTGTATCTCCTGCGTCCTGCCGCTCTGCTTGCCGCGCGAGGCCTCCCTGGCTATCCTGGATTGGCAGGAACGGGGCAGCATCCCGTATTCCGCGGTTATCCAGCCTGAGCCGGTATTTCTTAAAAACGGGGGCACCTTGTCTTCCACAGAAGCGCTGCATATGACCTTGGTATTCCCCATTTCTATCATGCAGGAACCTTCTGCATATTTCAGGACATTTCTTTTTATTTTCACTTTTCTCATTTCATCCAGCCGTCTTCCGTCACTCCTCATAATACCTCCGCTATTGCCGGGAAATCCTTTATTTCCAGTCTATAGATCGCCTCAGGCCCTAAATCCTTGTATGCTATAATCTTTGCCGACTTGACTTTTTCCGATAAATACGCGCCTGCCCCGCCTATTGTAATAAAATATACTGCCTTGTGTTTTTTTATCGCCAGGTTTACCTCTTTTGACCTCTCGCCCTTGCCTATCATCCCTGTTAAGCCGTGTTTTAATAATAAAGGCGTAAAAGGATCCATCCTGGAGCTGGTGGTAGGGCCGCAGGAGCCTATCGCCTCGCTTTTTCTGCGCGGGGTAGGCCCAACATAATATATAGTCTCACCTTTTAACACGACAGGAATAATTTTACCTGCCTTTAAAGCATCGCTGAGCCTTTTATGCGCTGCGTCTCTTGCAGTCAAAACCCGGCCGCTCAACAGAACCATCTCTCCCTGCTTAAGGGTTTTTATAATATCTTTTGTGAGAGGTAAAAATATTTTTCTCATATTGTTGCTTCCGCGGTACGGGTAGCGTGGCAGCTTATATTTACGCTGACAGGCAATCCTGCTATGTGGGTAGGGTAAGTTAATATGCTGACTCCCAGGGCAGTGGTATTTCCTCCAACGCCTGCAGGCCCTATCCTGAGATTATTTACTTTTTTCAATATGCTTTTCTCAAGCCTCGCTATATGCTTATCTTTGCTGCCTTTCCCAAGCGGCCTGAATATCGCTTCCCTTGAAAGAGACACTGCCTTATCAAGGGTCCCGCCCATCCCGATACCTATATATACGGGCGGGCAAGGCCTGGAACCTGCTTCCTTCACGGTGTTAACCACAAAATCCTCTATGCTCGAAACAGGATCAGTCGGCCTGAACATCCTGATTTTACTCACATTTTCGCAGCCAAAGCCCTTAGCCACAACTTTTATATTGATTTTATTTCCCGGAACTATGTCAGTATAGATAATGGGCGGAAGGTTTGTATTTGTATTTTTTCTTATCAGCGGATCATCCACAACCGAAGACCTGAAATAACCTTTTTTATACGCGAGCGCCGCGCCTTTAGCTACTGCCTTTTTAAGGTTTCCTTTTACTATCAAAGACTGCCCTGCTTTTAGATACACGACTGCCATGCCTGTATCCTGGCATATGGCGAGCATTTTTTTCTTCGCGATAAACGCATTTTTTATAATTATATCCAGGGCGTATTTGGATTTTTCTTTTGCTTCGTTTTTCCTTGCTTTTTTAAGGCCGGCCAGTATATCAGGCCTTAAACATGTATTGGCCTTTATAAATAAATCCTTAATCTTATCCGTTATCAATTTAGCATCTATTATTCTTGTCATTTTACACCTAATATTTTATGAACCTGCGGTATCATCCTCACGTTATCCAGCCTGGAGCACGCCAGCTTTAAAAATTCCTGAGCCTTTTCTATTTTTTGTATCCTGTTGCCGCTGGTCGCGGGCTGAAGTATAAAAAATATGGCTTTGTTGACCTTTTCTATTACAGATACCGCTTTTTTTATATCAGGTAATGCGGTTTTATTTGTAATAACAGCTTTTACAAAAACCTCTTTCCCGGCAGACGCTTTCAAAAAATCATAATGCGACTTCCAAAAAGCCCTGCCTCCGGTGGAAGACGGGAGCTTGATATCCATGCTTATTATATCTAAAAAATCAATAATCTCCAAAAGTTTATTTTTTAATGTCCCGTTCGTCTCAAGATACACGGTAAAGCCTTTTTTCTTGAGCCCCGGCAAGGCCTCTTTTAGAAAATCCGCGCATAACAGCGGTTCACCGCCCGTCAGGGAAACCACCTTGTTATTTTCCTTTATAATAGCTTTAACGAGTTCCTGCGCTGAGTACTCTTTAAATCTTTTCTTTCCGACTTCGTCGCAAAATCCGCATTTTAAATTACACCCGTAAAATCTGACGAATGTCTGAGGCTGGCCAAGATGCACGCCTTCGCCCTGGATAGAACTAAATATTTCTGTTATCTTCGCCTTCTTCATATATGTTATTTAAAACCTTTGGCGCGGAGCCTGCAGGCATCGCATACGCCGCAAGGCCTGCTGCCGCCTTTATAACAAGACCATGTAAGATTAAAATCTACTCCCAGGCACCTGCCAAGCTTAACAATATCCTCTTTTGTCTTATATAAAAGCGGAGTGATAATTTTTATGTCTTTCAGCTTTATGGCTTTTTTAAATAACTCGTTAAATACCCTGTAATATTGGGGTCTACAGTCAGGATACCCTGAGAAATCTATTGCGTTTGCGCCTATAAATACCGCCTTTGCGCCTATTGCTTCAGCATAAGACAAAGCAAAACTTAAAAAAACAGTATTTCTGGCAGGCACATAGGTAGCCGGGATATCTATTCCGGATGAAAATTTCCTATTTTCCGGGACTTTTATATTTTTATCTAGGAGCGCGCTATTTTTCCAGGGCAGGCGTATCTTTAAAAGAGTAAATTCTGCTTTTGCAGCCTTAGCCATTTTTTTTGCAAATAAGATTTCTTTTTTATGGCGCTGGCCATAGTCAAAAGCTAGGCAATACGGTTTAAAACCCTTTTTCTTTGCAATAAAAAGAGTAACAGCTGAATCCATTCCTCCGGATAATAATACAACAGCCTTTTTCATATTTTTTAAGCTCTCGGGTGGACTTTATCGTAAATAGACTTTAACCTGTCAGTAGTCACGTGCGTATATATCTGGGTAGTTGAAAGATTCGCGTGGCCTAAAAGTTCCTGCACGCTCCTTAAATCAGCGCCTCTATCCAGCATATGAGTCGCAAAAGAATGCCTAAGCGAATGAGGAGAAATATTTTCATTAAGGCTGGTTTTCCTGATATATTTATGTACTATGCGCCTTACAGCCCTGTCACTCACGCGGCGCTTACTTTTATTAAGAAATACCGGCTTTTTCTCGTTTATATCGCTCACGCCGATTTTTTCAAAATAAGCCTTTATCGCCCTCAACGCCTTGTCTCCCACAGGAACAAGTCTTTCTTTCTTGCCTTTTCCGCGGACCTTAAATACCCCGCTTATAAAATCAATATCCTCTTTGTCCAGCCCCACAAGCTCGCTCACCCTTATGCCTGTAGAGTAAAGCGTTTCAAGGATGGCTTTGTCGCGTAGTCCCATATCTTCAAAGACATCCGGAGATTCTAAAAGCTTCGCTGCATCATCTATATTTAAAAATAGGGGTAATTTTTTTTCTATTTTAGGCGTTGAAAGGCTAGCCGCGGGATTGGCCTTTATATAGCCTTCCCTATAAAGGAATTTAAAAAAGCTCCTAAGACAGGCCATTTTTCTGGCCACGGACCTCTTTGAAAAATTCTTCTCTTTCAGCCTTGCAAGAAAAAGCCTCACATCCAGATGCGTGACCTGCTCTATCGGCTTTTCCTTTATTGACTCGCTGAATTCCCTGAGGTCTATTTTGTAATTGGTTACGGTGTGATCTGAGGCGTTTTTTTCAATCTCGAGATAATTTATGAATTTATGAACAAATCTATCAAGCATCTTCTCCCTCTGGTAATGCACTTTCTTCATCATTCTGGGAAGGAAGCCTGCGCGATATATGATGACAATTAGGGTAAGTGGAGCAGCCGTAAAAATGCCTGCCTCCTTTTGAGCGGCGCTCAACAAGCATGCCGCCGCAATTAGGCTCAGGGCATTTCACGCCTGTAGGTATTGCTTTGGCAAACCTGCATGCAGGAAAGTCAGAACAGCTCAAAAATCTTCCGAGCCTGCCCCATTTTATGACCATGGGCTTGCCGCATTTTTCGCAAATCTCCGAGGTTTTTACAGCCTCTCCTTTTACTTTCCGCATATTTATCTTGGCATGCTCTACCTCTTCTGCAAAAGGCGTATAAAATTCTTTTAACACTTCAGCGCTCTTCTGCTTTCCCTCTTCTATCTCATCCAACTCTTCTTCCATTTTAGCTGTGAATTCCAGATTTAGAATCTTAGGGAAGCTTTTTATCAAAAGGTCTGTAACCACTATGCCAAGTTCAGAAGGACAAAAGTATCCTTCTTTTCTTTTTACATAATTACGGGCAATGATAGTCTGAATAATAGGGGCGTACGTGCTGGGCCTTCCGATACCGTCTTCTTCAAGCGCTTTTACCAGGGATGCATCCGAATATCTCGGAGGAGGTTTTGTAAAGTGCTGGCTCGGATCCAGTTTTAAAAGGTCCAGCGCTTCCCCTGCTTCCAGAGACGGAAGCAACTTTTCCTCTTCTTTTACGTCCTCATTTTCTTCATAGACTATGCTGAAACCCTGGAATAACTTTTGAGAGCCATTGGCCTTAAAAATGCACCTGCCTGCCTTTATCTCAACGCTCGCTACATTAAATACAGCAGGCATCATCTGGCTGGATATAAAACGGTTCCATATCAATGTATAAAGCTTATACTGATCCAGGGTCAGAAATTCTTTTATGCTGTTAGGTTCTTTTAGCGGCAATGCAGGCCTTATCGCTTCATGGGCTTCCTGGGCGCTTTTCTTTGATTTATATACATTCGGCGCAACGGGCGCAAATTCAGGGCCATATTTTTCAAGTATATATTTTTTTGCAAAATCCTGGGATTCCTTAGAGACCTTTACGGAGTCTGTACGCATGTAAGTTATAAGGCCTACGTTTCCCTCGCTTCCTATAGGAAGACCTTCGTACAGTTGCTGCGCCACCTTCATCGTTTTAATAGCCTGGAACCTTAGCTTATAAAATGCCTCCTGTTGAAGCTTAGAGGTTATAAAAGGCGGCTGAGCATATTTACGTTTTTCTTTTTTATCAACGCTTGTGACAGTAAACTGTTCCTTTTCCAGCTCGGCTGCCAGATTAACAGAATCACCCTGATTATTAAGATCTATTTTTTTATTTTCTATTTTATCCAGCTTGGCTGTGAATTTAGAGTTTTCTATATTTTTCTTTTTGAGATCTGCCTCTATTTCCCAGTATTCTTTCGGCACAAAAATGCTGATTTCTTTTTCCCTGTCTACTATAAGCCTTACCGCGACTGACTGGACCCTGCCTGCTGAAAGGCCCCTGCCGACCTTTCTCCAGAGTAACGGGCTGATGCTGTAACCCACCAGCCTATCCAGGATCCTTCTTGTCTGCTGGGCATCCACCATGTCCATATCTATTTTTCCGGGATTAGCGATCGCCGCTTCTATAGCAGACTTTGTGATTTCGTGAAACGCTATCCTGTAGATTTTTTTCTTCTTCCCTAAAAGATTGGCCAGATGCCAGCTTATGGCTTCTCCCTCCCTGTCAGGGTCTGTTGCCAGAAATATGCTGTCTGAATCCGCAGCTTCTTTTTTCAATGCGTCTATTATCTTTTTCTTGCCCGGTATCATTATGTATTCAGGGGCGAAGCCTTTTTCTATTTCTATGCCCATCTTCGATTTAGGCAGGTCCATTATATGGCCCATTGAAGAAGAAACGACGAATTTTTTACCGAGTATCTTATTTATAGTGCTGGCCTTTGCGGGCGATTCAACAATAACAAGGGATTTTGGCATCTAAACTCTCCATTCTATATTTTAACAAAATTTTTGCCGGGTAATTGTTTTGCGAATTTCTTGATTTCCAGATTTAACAGTATCCCGGCGATTCTATTTAACCCTATACCGCTTTCCCTGCATATATCATCTATATACCTGGGATCGCTGGATAATAAAGTATATACTAGATTTTCGTTTTTGTCCAATAGAAGAGTTTGAACCTTACCGTTCGGCGAACGATTTAAGGTTTCTAGGTCTAATTCTTCCAGAATATCCTCTATTCCTTGAGCTAATTTCGCGCCCTGCTTGATAAGCTTATTCGTGCCTTTTGAGGTCATTGAGTCTACTTTGCCCGGAACCGCAAAAACATCCCTGCCCTGTTCCAAGGCGCAGTCGCATGTAATCAGCGCTCCGCTTTTTTCAGCTGCCTCCACGCATACGACTCCCAGGGAAATCCCGCTTATTATTCTGTTTCTTTTGGGAAAATTTCCCCTG
>PCTH01000083.1 GCA_002771475.1 Candidatus Omnitrophica bacterium CG22_combo_CG10-13_8_21_14_all_43_16
TGCTGGATGTTGAGATTCTAGCCTGCGAAGCCCTAGCCAGTTTAGGCAAAATACCTCAAAAAGAGCTCAAAAAGATAAAATCCAAGGCAAGATTCAACGTAAAGCGCATAGAAGAAATAGAAAAATCCACCCGCCACGACGTAATAGCGTTTCTCCATAACATAGCAGAATATATAGGCAATTCCTCAAGGTTTGTGCACCAGGGCCTTACCTCAAGCGATGTCCTGGATACCGGGCTGTCAATCATGATGAAAGAGGCAGCTGATATTATACTGGAGGATCTTGGGGTATTAAAAGAAGAGTTGAGGAAAAAGGCTAAAAAATATAAGTATACTATTATGGTTGGAAGAAGCCATGGCGTGCACGCTGAGCCTACTACGTTTGGATTGAAATTAACGTTATTTTTCGACGAGATAAATAGAGGCATCGTAAGGATTGAAAGGGCTAAAGAGATTATCTCCGTAGGCAAGATTTCCGGGCCGGTAGGCACTTATTCAAATGTTGAGCCTTACGTAGAGAGCTATGCTTGTAAAAAATTAGGGCTTAAGCCTGCCAAGATATCTACGCAGATTCTTCAGAGAGACAGGCATGCGGAGTATCTGTCAGAAATAGCCATTGTAGGCGCTACCCTTGAGAAGATAGCTACGGAATTCAGAAATCTCCAAAAGACCGAGGTAAGGGAAGTCGAAGAGCCTTTCGCGAAAGGCCAGAAAGGCTCCAGCGCAATGCCGCACAAGAGAAATCCTGTTATGTGCGAAAGGATTACGGGCCTGGCAAGGGTTTTGCGCGCAAATGCGATGGTTTCTATGGAAAACGTGGCGCTGTGGCATGAAAGGGATATAAGCCATTCCTCTAGTGAGCGCGTTATTATACCTGACAGCACCATACTTTTGGATTATATGCTGAATCAGATGATAGAAATCGTAAGAGGGCTTTTAGTGTATCCTGAAAATATGGAGAATAATCTCAATAAAACAAAAGGCCTTGTATTTTCCGCCAGGATACTTGTGGAGCTGGAGAAAAGGGGCGTTGAACGCAAAAAGGCATACGATATCATCCAGAGATGCGCTATGAAAGTCTGGGAGAAAAATATTAGTTTTAAGGATGCGCTTTTGGATGACAGAGATTTTGTAAAATTTGTGAGACCTAATGAGATAAATAAATTATTTGATATAGCGTATTATACAAAGCACGTAGAAACCATTTTCAAAAAAACAGGCGTCTAAACAACTAGAAAAACGACATTGTTGATTTTCTAAGGGAAGGGAAGGTTATGGAGAAAAGAAATAAGATATACGAGGGCAAGGCAAAGATTTTATATGACACGGACAACCCTGATTTAGTGATACAGGAATTCAAGGATGACGCCACGGCTTTTGACGCCACAAAAAAGGGCACGATAAAAGGAAAAGGCGTCATAAATAACGAGATATCCTGCGCGGTTTTCCAGCTCCTGGAATCCAAAGGCATACCCACGCATTTTGTGAAAAAACTCAGCGACAGGGACATGCTTGTCAAAAGGCTGAAAATAGTAATGGTAGAGGTGACTATAAGGAATATATCAGCAGGCGGGCTTTCAAAGACGCTCGGGATGCCGGAAGGGATTGTTTTAAAAACGCCTGTCCTGGAATACCATTATAAAGACGACTTGCTTCATGACCCGCTCATAAATGATTATCACATAGAGGTCCTGAAGCTCGCGACTCCCCAGGAGATGAAAAAGATAAAAGACTATTCATTCAGCGTGAATCAGATCATGAAGGATTTTTTTGACAAGGCAAACCTGAAACTGGTGGATTTCAAGCTGGAATTCGGCAGGCACAAAGGCAAGATTTTACTGGGAGACGAAGTCTCTCCTGATACATGCAGATTATGGGATAAGGTTACAAACGAAAAGCTGGACAAGGACCGCTTCAGACGGGATTTAGGAAGGATTGAGGAAGCCTACCAGGAAGTCCTCAAGAGGATAAAAGCCTAGTTCTCCAGAACAGCAAGGCGAATAAAATGGAATTCAAGATAGAAATAAAGAATAAGAAAGGTGTTTTTGACCCTTTAGGAAACGGGATCAAGAAGAATATCAAGGACCTGGGCATTAGCGGCGTAAAAAAAGTTAATGTTAGCCAGGTCTTTATTATCTCAGGGGATATCTCTGAAGCTGACGCTAAAAGGATAGCGGAAGAATTGCTGGCAGACCCGGTTACTGAAGAATATTCGATTGGCTCAGGGCTCAGGGCAAAGGGCAAAGGGCAAAGGGTTGTGGAGATTGCGTATAATCCCGGCGTCATGGATCCCGTGGAAGAAAGCGCCAGGAAAGCAATAAAGGATATGGGTATTTATGGAGTGAAATTTTTGAGGACAGAAAGAAAATATCACATAGAAGGCAAAATCACGGAAAACGACTTTAAGAACATATGCGAAAAACTGCTTTATAATAAAGTGATACAGCATGTTGCAAAGGGACAAGGGGCAAGGGACAGAGGACAAGTGGGCGGCGGATATAAGTTTAAATTAATAATAGTGGATATTCTTGGAGCGGACGATAAAAAATTAATAAAGATCAGCAAGTCCGGCCAGTTATTTTTAAACCTTAAAGAAATGCAGGAGATAAAGAAATATTTTAAAAAATTAGGCAGGAATCCCACTGATTGCGAGCTTGAGACTATTGCGCAGACATGGTCTGAACATTGCGGACATAAAACGTTCAGGGGAGTAATAGATTATGAAGAGAGGGCGGAAGGCGAAGGGTGTAGGGCGAAGAAAAGCAAAATAGACAACCTGTTGAAAAGCACGGTAATGAAGGTTACCAATGAATTGAAAAAGCCATGGTGCGTGTCTGTATTTAAAGACAATGCAGGGATTATCAGATTTGACGACGAAGATAATATATGTTTTAAAGTAGAGACCCATAATCATCCTTCCGCGCTTGAACCTTATGGAGGTGCGGGAACCGGCATAGGCGGGGTTATAAGGGATATACTGGGCGTAGGGCTTGGCGCGAAGCCTATTATGAATACGGATATATTTTGTTTCGGCCTGCCCGATACAGCGCATAAAAATGTGCCTAAAGGCATGCTGCATCCTAAACGCATAATGAAAGGCGTTGTGAGCGGGGTCAGGGATTATGGCAATCGTATGGGCATACCTACTGCGAACGGGGCAGTGCTTTTCGACGAACACTATACGGGAAATCCCCTTGTCTATTGCGGCACAGTCGGGATTATGCCGAAAGATAAATCATTTAAAGCCAGCCGATCCAAAGACCTGATTGTGGCAGTGGGGGGCCGCACAGGGAGAGACGGGATTCATGGCGCCACGTTTTCTTCCGGAGAACTGACCCACGAGTCTGAGACTGTATCAGGCGGGGCAGTGCAGATCGGAAATCCTATCACGGAGAAAAAACTTACAGATACGCTTTTAAAAGCCCGCGACAGAAATTTATACACAGCTGTCACTGACTGCGGGGCAGGAGGTTTTTCGAGCGCTGTAGGGGAAATGGGACAGGAGCTGGGCGCAGAAGTTGACCTGGAGAAAGCGCCTCTAAAATATAAAGGTTTGAGCTACACGGAGATATGGATATCAGAGGCTCAGGAGAGGATGGTGCTTTCGGTTCCAAGAGAGAACCTGAAAGAGCTGATGGATATTTTTAAGAAAGAGGATGTCGAGGCTGTAGTGATAGGATGTTTTACGTCAAACAAAAGGCTCAAATTAAGATATAACGGGAACGTGGTTTGCGACCTGGATATGGGATTTTTGCATGACGGGATTCCCAGGTTTGAACGCAAGGCAGTATGGGCAAGGCCTTCGTATAAAGAGTGCAGCCCGAAAAATAAAAAAGATTTTACTCAGGATCTGTTAAAGATCCTTTCGAGCTGGAATGTCTGCAGCAAGGAATGGGTTATAAGGCAGTATGACCACGAGGTCCAGGGCCAGAGCGTTTTGAAGCCTTTGGTAGGCATAAAAAATGACGGGCCCGGAGATGCCAGCATCATAAGGCCGAAGTTTGATTCCAAAAAAGGAATTATAGTTTCGAACGGGATAAATCCCAGATTTGGATTCATAGACCCTTACTGGATGGCCGGTTCCTGCATAGACGAGGCGCTCAGGCAGGTAATAGCGGTGGGCGGGTCTTTAAAGAAAACAGCTCTTCTGGATAATTTTTGCTGGGGTAACACTGATAAGCCTGACAGGCTAGGAGGTTTGGTAAGGGCGAGTTTCGGCTGTTATGATATCGCAAGCTCATACGGGGTCCCGTTTATTTCCGGTAAAGACAGCCTGAATAACGAGTATTCCGTGCACGGCGAATCTGTTTCTATCCCGGGCACGCTTTTAATTTCAGCGATATCAGTGATGGACGACGTCACAAAAGCCGTCACCATGGACTTTAAAGAAAAAGGAAATCTTATATATATCATAGGCGAGACAAAAGATGAGATGGGGGGCTCGCATTATAATCTTATCAATAATTCAATAGGCAATAACGCGCCGATAGTGGACGCGGCATCCGGCCTGAAGATTTTTAACAGGATGAGCGAAGCAGCCGGGCTCGGATTATTAAGGGCATGCCATGACTTGTCAGAAGGCGGGATAGCTGCGGCCCTGGCTGAGATGGCGTTTAGCGGAGGATTCGGGACAGAGATAAAGCTTAAAGCAGTTCCTTGTAAGGTCAAAAGGAACGAGATTATTTTATTTTCAGAATCCAACACGAGATTTATCGCAGAGGTAAGAAAAGAGGATAAAAAGATTTTTGAAAACCTGATGAAGGGCGTCAGTATCGGGCTATTAGGAGAGGTTTCAGAGAAAAAAGGCCTCAGGGTTTATGGCCTCGAAGGCAAAAAAGTGATAGATGCGGATATAGATAAATTAAAAGAGGCGTGGCAGAAACCGCTTCGCTGGTAAAAATGAAAAAACCTAGGGTTATTGTTTTAAGGACAGCTGGGACGAATTGCGATAATGAGACTGCGGCGGCATTTAAAATAGCAGGCTCTGTTTCAGAGCTCGTGCATATAAACGAACTGACAAGAGGAGAAAAATTTTTAAAGGATTTTCAGATACTCGCCATACCCGGAGGATTTACATATGGGGATGATATTGCTTCCGGAAAAATCCTGGCAAATGAAATTAAGTATAAACTTAACGAAGAACTTAAAAATTTTATAAATAGAGGGAAGCTTGTCATCGGCATATGCAATGGCTTCCAGGCGCTGGTGAAGGCGGGGATTTTGCCAGGTATAAATAAAGGTGTCATAGAATCCACCCTTAGCTTTAACGATTCCGGAAGTTTTATTGATAAATGGGTTGAGCTGAAACCAAGCGGCAGATGTATTTGGACAAAAGGTTTAAAAGAAACAATATATCTGCCTATTGCGCACGGAGAAGGAAAATTCATACCAAAGAATAAAGATATTTTAAATCGATTGAGGAAAAACGAGCAGATTATTTTTAAATATGCCGATAATCCGAACGGCTCGATAGATGATATAGCAGGCATATGTGATACGACAGGCAGGGTTTTGGGACTCATGCCGCACCCTGAAAGGCATATTCTCGGGACGCAGCATCCGAGATGGACGCGGGAAGGATTAAAAAAGCGCGGGGACGGCTTTGCGATTTTTAAAAACGGCGTAGATTATGTGAAGGAGAAATTATGATCGATTACAAAAAATCAGGCGTACATATAGATAGGGCAAACGATTTTGTGGATGAGATAGGCCGCATGGCAAAATCTACAACTCGTAAAGAGGTGATCTGCGATATAGGGGGGTTCAGCGCCCTTACGAGCATTCCGAAAAAATATAAAGAACCAATACTTGTATCGTCTACAGACGGGGTCGGCACAAAATTAAAAGTGGCTGATGCCATGAATAAACACGATACAATAGGCATAGACCTGGTGGCGATGTCAGTAAATGACGTGGTGGTTACAGGCGCAGAGCCGCTTTTATTTCTGGATTATTTTGCCACAGGCAGGCTGAACAACAAAAAGGCAGTTAGCATAATGAAAGGCATCGTGGAAGGCTGTAAGCAGGCAGGGTGCGCCCTCGTGGGCGGAGAAACCGCAGAGATGCCTAGCATGTATAATGGCGAGGAATATGACCTGGCGGGATTTTGCGTGGGTATAGCTGAAAAGAATAAAATTATAGACGGAAAAACAGTAAATAAAGGCGATATAGTCATAGGCATAGGTTCAAGCGGCCTTCATTCAAACGGCTTTAGCCTGATAAGGAAGCTGTTTTCCAAAAACGAACTGAAGGGGAAATCAGGCAAAGCCCTTTTGACGCCTACAATAATTTACGTGAAGCCTATTTTAAAATTAATGGAAAAGGTAAAAGTAAAATCCATCGCGCATATAACGGGAGGTGGGTTCTACGATAATATACCCAGGGTTGTGCCCAATGATTTATCCGTTTTAATATACAAAGAACTTTGGGATAAGCCTAAAATATTCGATGTTATCCAGAAAAGGGCCGGAATAACCGACAGTGATATGTACAGGACTTTTAATATGGGCATAGGCATGGTGATAGTTGTCAGTAAATCCGACGTTAAAAAAGCCCACGCAGCGCTGAAGAAATTTAAATTAAAATCCTGGACCATAGGCGAGATTATTAAAGGAAGCGGAGAAGTTATAATATGAAAATTTTAGTGGTGGGTTCCGGAGGAAGGGAACACGCTATAATATGGAAACTGTCTCAAGGTAAAAAAGCAGAGAAGATCTTCTGCGCCCCTGGAAATGGCGGGATAAAAGATATTGCAGAGCTCGTGGATATAAAAGCTGACGATATCCCCGGGCTTTTAGACTTTGCTAAAAAAAATAAGATAGATTTGACTGTGGTGGGGCCTGAAGCGCCATTGGTAAAAGGCATAGCGGATATATTCTGCAAAAACGGATTAAAGGTATTCGGGCCTTTTAAAGATGTCGCGATGCTGGAAGGCAGCAAGGTTTTTTCAAAAAATGTAATGAAAAAATTCGGCATTGCCACAGCTGATTTCAGGGTCTTTGACAGCCCGGAAGCCGCAAGAAAATATCTGAAGGAAACCGGGGCGCCGATTGTAATAAAAGCAGACGGCCTTGCTGCCGGAAAAGGCGTCGTCATACCAAAGACAATAGAAGAAGGCTTAAATGCGATAGATTCTATAATGGTAGAGAAGGTTTTCGGGGATAGCGGGAATAAGGTTATTATAGAAGACTGCCTGGAAGGAGAAGAAGCCTCGCTCCTGGTTTTTACAGACGGGAAAACTATCGTGCCTCTGGAATCTTCACAGGATCACAAAAGGATCTTTGACAATGATAAGGGACCCAATACAGGCGGCATGGGCGCTTATTCTCCGGCGCCTGTTGTCACAGAAGGCATAATGGAAGAGGCAATGAAGAATGTTTTCAGGCCCATGATATACGGGCTCAGAAAAGAAGGGAAAATCTACAAAGGCGTTTTATACGCAGGTTTAATGATGACTGAAAATGGCCCCATGGTCCTGGAATTTAACGTAAGATTCGGAGACCCTGAAACCCAGGCGATATTACCGAGATTAAAATCAGACCTAGCGGATATTATGCTGGCCTGTGCGGAAGGCACGCTGGATAAAATAGATATTAAATGGGAAAAATCTTCCTGTATTTCCGTGGTGTGCGCCTCAAAAGGATATCCTGATGAATACGAAAAAGATAAAGAGATTTTTGGGCTGGAAGAGGCAGGAAAGATGAATGGCGCGATAGTTTTTCACGCCGGCACAAAGGCTAAAAACGGTAAGATTTTTACAAGCGGCGGCAGGGTGCTGGGCGTGACAAGCCTGGGCAAAGACATAAAATCAGCGAAAACCAATGTGTATAAAGCAGTAGATTGCATAAAATTCGAAGGCATGCAGTACAGAAAAGACATAGGCGACAAGGCTATTAATAAGAAGTAGGGAACGGTTTGAAACCGCTCCCTACAGGAGGGGATTATGCCAGGCAAGAAAAAAGTTTTGATCGGGATACTGATGGGCAGCGCTTCAGACACTGAAACAATGGCTGAGACAGAAAAAATATTGAAACAAAATTTGATCCCTTACGAGATAAATGTACTTTCAGCTCACAGGAATCCGGACGGGGTGAGCGCATACGCGAAAGCCGCTGAAAAAAGAGGCCTGAAGGTCATTATCTGCGGGGCAGGAATGTCTGCTGCGCTGGCAGGCGTGGTAAGCGCCCACACAAAACTCCCTGTTATAGGAGTGCCAATGGAATCGGGCTCTTTAAAGGGTATGGACGCGCTTCTTTCCACTGTCCAGATGCCAGGCGGGGTGCCTGTTGCCTGCATGGCTATAGGCAAGGCCGGCGCTAAAAACGCAGCCATATTCGCAATGAGGATATTAAAGGCGTTTAAATAACAGTGAATACAAAGGTAATAAAATTAAACCCTGATTTTCCAGAAGAGCGCCTTATTAAAGAAGCAGCCGTAATTTTAAAAAACGGCGGGCTGGTGGTGTTTCCTACCGAGACAGTCTATGGCATAGCCGCGAATGCCTTAAACAAAGACACCTTAAAGAGATTATATGAAATAAAAAAAAGGCCGCAGGATAAGCCGTTCAGCGTGCACATAGCTGATTTTGGTTCATTACGGCAATTAGAAATCAGCCTTTCAAAAGACGCTGAAAGGATTGCCAGGAGATTCTGGCCTGGGCCTTTGACCCTGGTGGCGCTTAACAATAAAAAAGAAAAAATAGGCCTAAGGATGCCTGATAATATAATAGCGTTTTTATTGATAAAAAAAGCAGGCGTTCCTGTGGTTGCCCCCAGCGCAAATCTATCAGGCAGCAAGCCTCCTGTTTCGATTGAGGAAGTATTGTCAGGAATGGACGGCCACGTGGATATGATACTGGACGGAGGAAGGGCCAGGATAGGCATAGAGTCTACTGTCATGGATGTAACGGAAAAACCTTTTAAGATATTGAGGCAGGGCGCTATACCCCAAAAAGAGGCATTGACGGATTATGCCCTGCTTTTTGTCTGCGCAGGAAATAGCTGCAGGAGCGTGATGGCAAAGGGCCTGATGGGAAAGCTTGTAGACGAAGCTGGCTTTGCTGAAAAAATGCACATTGATTCAGCGGGGATTTCTACATTCGCAGGCATAGGCGCAGCGCCTAACACCGTATCCGTGATGAAAGAAGAAGGCGTGGACGTTGCAGGCCATATAGGAAAAAATATTAATAAGGACATATTGAAAAGATCCGATATTATCTTCGTAATGGAAAAGTTCCACAAGGATTTTATCATAAACATAATGCCGGAAACGAAAGATAAGATAAGGCTCTTGAGGGAAGGCCAGGATATACCGGATCCCATAGGAAGATCCCTGGAAGAATATAGGTCTGTTAAAAAGGTCATAAAGGAAGAGGTTCAGAACATATTTTTGGAAATATTTAAAGAGGAGAAAAAATAAATGAAGATAGTAATCGCTGCAGACCATGGCGGATTTAAATTGAAAGAGTCTCTGGCAAAGTTTCTGAAATCAAAAGGCCACACAGTAAAAGATCTTGGAACTTTTTCAGAAGAGGCTTGCGACTATCCTATTATAGGCTACAAGGCTGCGAAACTTGTGGCCTCTAAATCTTACCAAAGGGGTGTACTTATCTGCAAGACCGGTATAGGGATGTCAATGGTGGCGAACAAGGTAAGGGGCGTAAGGGCGGCTCTCTGCGACAGGGAGGATATTGCCCGCTCAAGCAAAGAGCATAACGATTCCAACGTAATTGTGTTTGCGGCAAATATAGTCACGTCCGATAAAGCAAAAAAGATTTTAAACTCATGGCTGGAGACAAGGCATCTGTCTGGCCGTCATGCCAGAAGAGTCAGCCAGATTAAAAAAATAGAGGGCTTTGAATATGAAGGCGCTAAAAAGAGTAGATCCTGAAATTTACAGCATAATACGCAAAGAACTTAAGCGGCAGCAGAATAATATAGAGCTGATCGCTAGCGAAAATTTTACCAGCATTGCCGTGCTCGAGGCAGCAGGGTCTATTTTGACAAATAAATACGCGGAAGGCTATCCGTCTAAAAGATGGTATGGCGGGTGTGAACATGTAGACGACGCTGAAAGCCTTGCCATAGAAAGGGCAAAAAAGATATTCGGCGCAGAGCATGCGAATGTGCAGCCTCATTCAGGAAGCCAGGCGAATATGGCTGTATATTTCGCGCTCCTGGAACCGGGGGATACTGTTCTCGCAATGGACCTGGCCTCGGGCGGGCATCTTACTCACGGCCTTAAACATAATTTTTCAGGAAGGCTTTTTAATGTTATCCCGTACGGCCTGAATAAAGATACAGAGATGCTGGATTACGACGAGATCGAGTCGTTGGCTAAAAAACACAAACCAAGGATGATACTCGCAGGGGCGTCTGCTTATTCCCGCATAATGGATTTCAAAAGATTCAGGGAAATAGCGGACAAGGCAGGAGCGTATCTTTTTGTGGATATGGCGCATATAGCAGGGCTTGTGGCAGCAGGCCTGCACCCTAATCCTGTCGAGCATGCCCACGTAGTCTCTACCACTACCCACAAGACATTGAGAGGGCCTCGCGGAGGCATGATATTTTGCAAACAGGAATTCGCCAGAAAAATAGACCTGGAGGTTTTTCCGGGGGAACAGGGCGGGCCTTTGATGCACATAATAGCTGCCAAGGCAGTGGCGCTGAAAGAAGCGGATACCCCGGAGTTCAAGCAATACCAGCGCCAGATTGTAAAAAACGCAAAGTCTTTTGCGTCGGCATTGAATAAATCAGGATACAGGATAGTTTCAGGCGGCACAGACAATCACTTGTTTCTGGTGGACCTTACTTCAAAAAATATAACAGGAAAAGAGACGAGCAAACTTTTGGATAAGATCCACATAACAGTCAATAAAAACCTGATACCTTTTGATAAATCTTCCCCGGCTCTCACGAGCGGCATAAGGCTTGGCACTCCTGCGGCCACCACCAGAGGTATGAAGGAAAAGGATATGGAAAAGATAGCGCAGATTATAGATAAAGCCATTAAATACAGGGAAGACCCGGATAAACTGGACGAATGCGCCAAAGACGTGGCGAGGCTGATAAAGAAGTTCCCATTGTACCCCGAGTTAACGAAAATATAAAAAAGACATCCTATAAAGAGTAAAGATAAATTTTAATAGATTTTCAAAGAACAATCGCTCTTTTAAAACTAAGCGCAACT
>PCTH01000070.1 GCA_002771475.1 Candidatus Omnitrophica bacterium CG22_combo_CG10-13_8_21_14_all_43_16
GTTGAAGCCATGAGCATAAGGTCTTTTTTTACGCCCAGCCTTGCGCTTATAGCCTCTGTTATTTCAGAGGCATCTTTTAATTCTTTCTTGCCCACGCAGCAATTCGCATTGCCGCTATTTACAATAATCCCCTGGCTTACGCCCCTGGCTATGCGCTGCATGCATAATACAACAGAACCTGATTTTACCTTATTTGTCGTAAACGTGCCTGCGCTAACGCACGGCATTGTGGAAAATAATAGCGCCAGGTCGGTCTTATTGCTCTTTTTTATCCCGCAGCTTGTTGACCCGGCTAAAAAACCCTTTGGCGCAGTTATCCCGCCTTTAATTATCTTCATATCACAGCCCTAGTTTTTCGTCAAACCCGTACATTATATTCATATTCTGCACTGCCTGGCCGCTGGCGCCCTTCACGAGATTATCAATAGCAGTCATGACCACGGCCAATGATTTTTCCGGAAAAACCTTTATGCCTATGTCGCAAAAATTTGACCTCGCCACATTTTTCGTATCAGGCAAAACGCCCTCTTCCAACACCCTTATAAAATACTCGCCTTTATAGAAATCCTTGTACATGCCAAGTGCCTCTTTTGTATTTATCTTTTTATTAAGCTTCAGATAAATCGTGCTGAGTATCCCCCTCTCCATCGGCACGAGATGCGGAATAAAATTCACCTCTATTTTTGCGCCCGCCAGGCTGGTTAGCTCCTGGTCTATTTCAGGCATGTGCCTGTGAAAATTTATTTTATAAGGCCTGAAACTATTGACAGCTATCTCGGTAAACATCAAAGCCTGGCTAGGGGTCCTGCCTGCGCCGCTCACGCCTGATTTCGAATCGCAGATAATGCAGTCTGTTTCCACAATCTTCTTTTTCAATAGAGGGCCGCAGCCCAATATAATGCTCGTAGGATAACATCCCGGATTCGCGATTAAATCCGCCGCTAAAATATCTTTCCTGTACAGCTCACAAAGCCCGTACACCGCCTTTTTTAAATATTCAGGGCATTCGTGCTTTATCTCATACCATTTCTCGTATACGCCCTTATCCTTTATCCTGAAATCAGCGCTCAGGTCTATCACCTTTTTGCCCTGCTTTAAAAGCACCGGCGCGAATTCCATTGAAATCTTGTGAGGAAGCGCCAAAAATACCACGTCTGAAACCTTAGCCACATCCTCTGCGCTCATATCAAAGCAATCCAGGTCAAGCATGGCATTTGCCCATGGATACATTTTAGACACATGCATCTTTTCAATCTTCGCCGCAAGGGCTGTGATTTTAACCTCCGGATGGCCGAGCAATATCTTTATAAGCTCTTCTCCCGCAAACCCGCTTGCGCCCATTATGCCGACTTTTAACATATCAATCCTCCGTGTATAGAATATTAAGATTATAAACAAAAACGCCTACCCTGTCAATTAATTTCTCGTCGGAAAATGACCGGATAGGCGTCTTATTTTCATGTCATTGCGAGGAGTGAAACGACGAAGCAATCTTTATTAGATTGCTTCGGCACTAACGTGCCTCGCAATGACCCTTTTATTTTACCTCTTAGTCCACTGGAATCTCTTACGGGCTCCTTTCTGGCCGTATTTCTTTCTCTCTCTCTTTCTTGGGTCTCTTGTGAGAAAACCTTTCTTTCTCAATAAAACCCTCAGCTCTTCGCCCGTAAGCGCCAGCGCCCTGGAGATCCCGTGCCTGAGCGCGCCTGCCTGGCCTGATTTGCCTCCGCCTTCGACAGTCGCGATTATATTGAATTTATTCCCTATATTAGCCGCCTGTATAGGCTGCATAACGATCATCTTGAGAGTGGGCCTCTCAAAGTATTCTTCCAGAGGCTTTTTATTGATCTCTATTTCGCCTGTCCCGGTCAATAACCGGACTCGCGCTATTGCCCGCTTTCGCCTGCCTGTGGCCCAAATCGTATTCTGTGCTGTCATTTTATTGATCCTTTATGTTATCTTTACAGGGTTTTGAGCCGCATGAGGATGCTCAGGCCCTGCGTAAATCTTTAACCTTGTGATCATCCTGGAACCTAATTTATTCTTGGGGAGCATGCCCTTAACAGCATGCCTTATAACCTCAGTAGGCCTGGTCTTTAAAACGCGCTCCAGGGTCTTTATCTTAAACCCTCCGGGATAACCTGAAAAACTCGTATAGGTCTTCGCCTGGAGCTTAGCCCCTGTTACAGCTATCTTGGCAGCGTTCACGACCACTACGAAATCCCCGTTATCCACATTAGAGGTATAGTCTGTCTTGCGCTTTCCGCTTAATAGCATTGCCGCTTTTACCGCAAGCCTGCCCAGGATCTGGCTCTCGGCATCCATCAGATAATGCTTTCTATCTATATCTTTCTTGTTTACAAGGCTGGTTTTCATATTTTACCCCGATTAATAGAAGTTTAAATTTTACCACAAAACCTTATATTGTCAAGTAAAAAAGGAAAAATGCTCATTTACCATTGCTAATTTTTTTTGTTCCCTGACAGCTTTTTTGTCAATAGTATATCTTAAATTAAAAGTTACAAATTTTATATAATCTTCCATAGAAAGGCTTCTTGAGAAAGGAATATCAGCCTTTAATATAGGCAGATTTAACTTATTCATGTTGGGCAGCATTACGTCCTTTCCAGTATTCTATTATAAAGCTCCTCTGTGCCATATTTCAGGCACAACTCCTTAAAGCCGGAATCCTTAACATCAAGCTTATTAACTCTAACTAATTGAATAATATCCGGTAGATCCTTGTATTCGCGGACACCTGGATTATACCTTATAGCATGCAGTTTCAATGTGATCAAATGATTAAGGCTCGGGACCATAAACTTCTGTTTTGCAATAAAGATCTCCTTGCCTTTTTTAACGATCTTGCCAATCGTATCCTTATCTACAAACATAAAATCTGTATCCATCAAATAAGAGCCGCTTCCAAGAAACCTCGCAAACACCTCCTGCTCATAATCTTTCTTAAAGCCATTCTTTTCTAACAACACTGCTATTTTTTCAAAATCCTCTTTTGTAGTCAAAAAATCTACATCTGCTGTCTGCCGGCTTACCTTATAATAATTAACCGCAAACCCTCCAATCAAGACACAGACAGCTTTACACTTAGTAAAAATATCTGAAAAAAGATGAAAAATAGTGGGATATTGTTTCTGGTTCATTAATAATATTATAAAGCAAAAAGACTATAATACAAACTAAATCACAAGTTTTTTAACAAGTCCTTTGCAATAGTTATATTCTCAGCGTCCCATAGGCTTTTTTTGCGCTTACTTTTTCATGGACGATGCTTCTCACGGCTTTTATCATGCCCATAGAGTCTTTAGACTGGAAGATATTCCTACCCATGTCAACGCCGGACGCGCCATCTCTTACAGCATTATAAGCCAGTTCCAGGGCGTCTTTTTCAGGTATCTTCTTGCCGCCTGCAATCACCACAGGCACCGGGCAGGTCTTTACCACCTTCTCGAAATCCTCGCAGTAATAT
>PCTH01000007.1:0-1953 GCA_002771475.1 Candidatus Omnitrophica bacterium CG22_combo_CG10-13_8_21_14_all_43_16
CTGCTGATTGGGAGGATGCGCTTGTTGGCTATATAGGCGCGAATGATTTACGCAAAGTGGGGCAGATTTTAATAGCCCTTGGTATGGATGCTGGCGCAATCCCGCGGGCCTTGTTTTATAGAGATCCTGATGAAACAGATGAAGTAGCAAGAGCGGCTTTAACTGCTGCAATAAAGCTATTCATACAAAACCACCAGCCTCAGTTTAGTTCCGATAACTATATAGAGACAGTTATAGACACATACGAAGGAGGCATATTATCCTCCAAGCAGATAACATGGAAGAAAGTCGAGGACGTAATTGACCCGCTTACAAATAAGAGTGTTGATGGCAAAAGAGTTGTAACTTACGTAAAGACCGAAGAATTTGGCCTGGTAGTAAGCGAGCAGAAGAGCTGGAAGACAGTGGAGAATATAGATGGCCAGAATACAGTTGTTACTTATACCTTAACGTATACGCTTGGTATCGCAGAATGGACGTCTTGCGAAAAGAATTATTATTCAGTTAGTGACATTGAAGCAACAGAGCGTGATGGCAGCGTCAAGATAAGAGAAGGCATTGTTGTAAATATTATAGAAGGATATGAGTTTGGCATAAAAGATGCGCCTACATCCATAAAGAAGATATATTATGACGAGCGCCAGGTAGCCTCTGCGTTATTGCCGGCTAATTGGAATAGTATGAGATGGAGCGAGAAGCTGAACTGGCTTGTCAGTGAAGCAGGGATACAATTGCCTGAAGACTGGCAAGAGGCCATGTTCAGCGCCAGCCGGGGAGATTTTACGCTATTGACAGCTATCTTGACAGCGCTGGGCATGAATTCTAGGGACATAACTTCTTTGATAGGGTCTGTTAATAATGCTGAAGCGGATGAGAAAACGAATGTTATGATAAAGGCCATAAATTCAGTCGCGGACCAGTATTCCAAAACCATCCCGAAATTTAAAACCAAAATAGTCAAGGTAATGGAAAATTATGATTACGGCATGACAAATGTCAGCTCTATCCAATACACATATTGGGATAAGAGGTCTACATATGACAGCGGCAGCCAGACCAGGTTTGTCAGGGTCATAGAAAATCTCACGGACATAAACGGTGTCTTGATATTAGATAATGTGCAGCTTATATATAACAAGGTAGAAGACTATAAAGAGGGCGTTGGTAATAGTTATAAAGCGGGCCAAAGGGTAGTCCAGGTTATAGAGTCTTATACCTATTATGATACTGATGGGTCCAGTTTTCTGGATTCTATCCAATATGTCTATAAAGAGGTTATTGATAGAAATGGACAACAGAGGGTGGCTACTGTTATCCGCAATATGTCCAATATGGGAGGCAGGCTGTATGTAGATAATGTGCAGTATATCTATATGGATAAGATAGCTAGCCTGGGAGGCAGATTAGTACAGGTCATAGAAAGCTATTATCTCGAAGGCCATTTAAGGTCTATAAGCGTGGACAACCCACAGTTGTGGGAAACAGATAATGTTAAAGGGCTCGATAACGTCCAGTATATATACAAAGAAAAACTCTCCAAGACTGTAGCAGGCAAGACGAAAGATGTGATAGTAACGGTAATAATGAATAATTACAGCCCGGATGGAAGGCCTGCAAATGTATTTTTAGAAAGCGTCCAGCATGTTTATAAGTTTGAGACAAGCAGCGAATACGATAGAACTCAAGGGCGTACAGGAAATAGACCGGTAACTGTCACTGAAAATCATGTCATTTCAGGCGGCAGGGATTACGGCCCTGACTTGATCCAGTATAGTTATAAACAAATAGAAAACGGGAAGATCGTTCAGATAATAGAAAATTATTCCAATTTCTCAGCCCAAGGCACTCCACAGCCTATATTTGAAAATTATCAAAAGGCGTATTATGACAAAGTTCCAATAAGGTATGATGGTTCAGTATCTGATAAGCCCGTCAGGGTCATGGAGACATATT
>PCTH01000007.1:2004-2696 GCA_002771475.1 Candidatus Omnitrophica bacterium CG22_combo_CG10-13_8_21_14_all_43_16
CTATAAGAGATGGGAAATTCGTACAGGTAATAGAGAGCTTTGCATATATGGGGGATGTTACTACTTCTCAGCCTCTCAAGGAATTCCTGACCTCTGTCCAATATATATGTAAAGGTGTTGAGTACGGCAGATTAGTAACAACAATAGATAATTATGATGTCATAAATCAATATAATTACGGCAATAACAATAATAGCGGCATAGTGCATACATCCAGGGATAAATCTTACTGGGAATATAAAGACGCTGACGGTAACGGCGCATCTGAAGTAGTAAGGGTTACGATAACTTACGACAGGATAAATCTGAACGGCGTAGAGAAATTTATAGAATCAACCAAGAGAGAGACGTGGAAGACTGTTAACGACAAATACGAGTTCATAGAAAGGTCGGTTAATTGGGAATTTGTCTGCAAAGGAACAGGCCCATCCGACGAAGATAACAATTATAATAACATGTATATAGAAACAGATAAGGCCGGCACATGGGCCAAGGCCACTATCGATGACCGTAAAAAAGATTTCAGGAAAGACAGCAATGGCGAATACAGGCTGATGACAGTAACGACCACATCCGAATATGTCGGTAATAATATGACGCTTATCCTTATGACTGAACAGGAATCATATAAGGCGATAAGGAGCGTAGATACTAATAATGACGGCATAAAAGAGAATATAGTCGTTACCGAA
>PCTH01000007.1:2725-3747 GCA_002771475.1 Candidatus Omnitrophica bacterium CG22_combo_CG10-13_8_21_14_all_43_16
CTAATAATGACGGCATAAAAGAGAATATAGTCGTTACCGAAGTCGTATCTTATGAATTCTACAGCACTGATGATAATTCAGTGATTGACAAGAGATTGACCACAGGGAAAAAGATGCTTTTCTCTATCTGGGATTATCAAAAACAAGTTGTCACGCAGGTAGAGATAGGAGATGAATTTGTTGATTTCAGCGGTAAAGGCGGCTATACAGGCTATCTAGCTCAATATAAGAAAGAAACAAGGTCGTTGTATGATAAGGGATATAAGATAGGTATCGAGATCAGGGATATCAATATGGCAGCGCCTAAGTACTACACAATGAGGATTATAAAGGATATCAGAAACTCTTTTGGCGTGAAGATAGGATATAGCACAGTTTCTTATAATGAATGGGGCATAAGCACCATGACAGCGGAATCCGTGTCTACTACCATATTCAAGAGAAATAAAGATGGGCTTTTGATAGGCGAGGCTACTTTATCTTCGCCATCAATAGGGTCGCTCGAAATGTTATATGTTAATATCACATATAAAAGAGATAAACATCTTAGAGTAAATGGCATGAAGAAAGTTACTTCTTTCCTGGACGGCACGGTTACTACAGTTGGTTATAGCGGGCCGTGGCCGTGGATTATTCCTATTACAGCTCCTACCATGGTCTATTCTATAGAGGAAATCGATTATAAGAGGGATTCTGATACTTACATGAGGATAGGAGATGTTACTGACAAAAGAAGTTTTGTGAGGACAGGCTCAAATATTTGGAATCTTGAGATAGGCGGCCATACGGTCACAGTAAATATCCTTACAAATGTGGAACAGAAGGGAGTGGCCGATAGCCCCAGCGTAACATTTGTAAAGACATACAGGAATGTGGTGTTCAGTGACCAGTCTAACTCCGCAGGCGCAGCTGGTTCAGATGTGTTAAACGGAGTTTTTACAGGCACGCTTGATAAATTTAATACAGCAAATGGCAGAGCGGAGAATTATAGCGCTAATTGGATAGCCACAGAATCCCGCGAG
>PCTH01000053.1 GCA_002771475.1 Candidatus Omnitrophica bacterium CG22_combo_CG10-13_8_21_14_all_43_16
TGGAAAAAGAAAAGCCTCCCATACAGGTTATACACGCAGGCAAGGTTTACAGGCCTGACGCGGTGGACGCGAGTCATTCATTTATGTTTTATCAGATAGAGGGTTTCATGGTGGATAAAGGCATACAATTCAGCGACCTGAAAGGCGTCTTGGAAAGATTTGCAAAAGAATATTTCGGAGACAATGTAAAGATGCGGTTCAGGCCGCATTTCTTTCCTTTTACGGAGCCATCAGCAGAGGTCGATATATCGTGTTTTATCTGCGGAGGCAAGGGCTGCAGGGTTTGTTCGCATAAAGGCTGGCTCGAGGTTTTAGGTTCAGGCATGATAAATCCGAAAGTATTTGAATTTGTCAAGATAGACCCTGCGGTTTATACAGGTTTTGCGTTTGGCATGGGCGTAGACAGAATCTGTATGTTGAAATATGGAATTGATGATATTCGTCTTTTGTACGAGAATGACGTCAGGTTTTTGAAGCAATTTTAGAATCATAAAGATTGCTTCGTCGTCCGCCTAGGCGGACTCCTCGCAATGACACCTTAGTATGTCATTGCGAGGCCGTAAGGCCGAAGCAATCTCTACAAGGAGGATTTATATGCAAAAAACCTTTAATTTTTTCTACGTATTTTTACTGGCGCTATTGGGATTCGGGGTTACGCTTATGGCAGAAGACATAACGCTTACAACCTATTATCCTGCGCCGTATGGTAATTACGAAGAACTACAGGCATCAAAATTAGCTGTAGGTTCTTCCGTAACCATGCCTACTGCGGACGGGAATATTACAGCTGGCGGAACGATACAGGCCAACACCTACTTTAATTTTAATGGCACAAATGGCGATACCGATACTTATATAGTTATAACTGATTTGGATATAGCCGGCATAAATCTACGGAAAAAGACCAGGACTATTACAGTAGCAGGCGGTATCGTAACAGATGTTAGCAGTGAAAGCAATTGGGAAATCGTAGGGAAAATAAACTGATAAAGATATTTTGAAAGTAAGAATATATAGAGAGGCAGGTACATATGCGAATTAGTTTTGATTGGTTAAAAGATTTGATAGGGTCAAAAATAGAGGTAAATAAGGCCAGGGATTTTCTGACAATGGCAGGCTTGGAGATCGCGTCCAGCGCTGACATAGAAGGCGATCATGTAATGGAAATCGAGGTTACGCCTAACAGGCCGGATTGCCTTTCTGTTTTGGGAATTGCCAGAGAATTGAGCGCAGCATCGGGTGTTTCGATAAAGCTTTCAGATTCGGTCAGGAAAAATTATATGAAAAAAGGCAGCGCCAGAGGAGGCGCAAGAATAGAGATCCTGGATAAAAATGCATGCACCAGATACGTGGGATGTATCATGAAAAATGTAAAAGTCGGGCCTTCTCCCAAGTGGCTCAGCCAGAGGCTTGGCGCCATGGGGGTCAGGTCTGTGAATAATATAGTGGACATAACAAACTATGTGCTTTTCGAATTGGGCCAGCCATTGCACGCATTTGACCTTGATAAACTTGAAAAGAATAGGATTATAGTGCGGCGCGCCAAAAAAGGCGAAAGCATAGTAACCATAGATGGGGTTAACCGGCCTCTGGATGCCAATATACTTGTTATAGCAGACGCATCCAGGCCTATTGCTATCGCCGGTATTATGGGGGGGAAAGATACAGAAATCACTGAAGGCACAAAAAATATTTTAATAGAAAGCGCATGCTTTGACCCTGTTGTTGTGAGAAAGGCCTGCAGGCAGCTTGGCCTGGCATCAGAGTCAAGCTACAGGTTTGAAAGAGGCGTTGATCAGGCAATGATATTTGCTTCCAACGTCAGGGCGCAGGAGTTGGTCAAAGAAACAGCAGGAGGAAGGCTGGCCGGAAAAATTAGCGACGCAGGCTCCGGCATAGAAAAAGAAAAAGAAATCACTCTTTCTCTGGATGAAGTAGCCAGGATACTTGGTATCGATATCAGCGCCGAAAAAATAAAAGATATATTAAAAAAGTTAAATCTTAAGCCTGTTAAAAAGAAAAATAAGATTACTGTAACAGTTCCTTCATACAGGACGGATCTTGACAGTGGCATAGATTTGATAGAGGAGATTGCCAGGCTTTATGGTTACGATAAGATCCCCTCCAGGCTGCCATCTTTTACGCCTCATAAGACATATAGCCTTGAGAAAAAAACCGTTTCACTTGAAAATGAGATAAGGAAGGTTTTATGCGGCATGGGCCTTAATGAGATCATGACATATTCGTTGACCAGCAGGAATGCGATAGAGCATTTGGGCATTTCTTTGGAAAATCTAGTCAGCCTGAAGAATCCGATGAGCTCGCAGCAGGAGATTATGAGGCCAAGCCTTTTATCAGAAATGCTGGAGATTTTGAATTGGAACCTGAACAGGAAAAACAGCCTCTTACAGTTTTTCGAGCTGAACAAGGTTTATGTTATGAATAAGCTGACCGGCCAGGCTGATGAAACCATACATCTTTCAATAGGCATCTGCGGCAATAAGCCGGGCAATTGGAAAGAGAAACCCAGGGAGCTGGATTTATTTGACTTAAAAGGCATAATCGGGATTCTCCTGGATTATATAGGAGTAGCCGATTATAAAATCGAGAAAACAGAACACCCTTCTTTAAAAGAAAATATGGCTGTAGCTGTAAATGTGAACGCCAAGCCCTTGGGGGTTTTCGGAGAAGTCAAAGAAGAAGTGGCAAGAAAATTTGATATAAAAAGAAAAGTCTATCTGGCAGAATTTTCTCTTGATAGTCTTCTTGGCTGCGCCAATTTAAAAAAGACATTCAGTCCGCTGCCCAAATACCCTTCTATTAAAAGAGATATAGCTATTCTTTTAGATGACACTATAAATGCCTCTGGCATTTATGATGTGATAAAAGAAGAGGCAAGAGGGCTCGTGAGAAACGTAGATGTGTTTGATCTTTACAAAGGCCAGCAGATACAGGAAGGCAAGAAGAGCCTGGCCTATACTATAGAATACCGTTCGGACGAAAGAACCCTGAATGATAAAGAAGTGAACGAGATCCACAAAAAAGTGCAGGATGCGCTTACTAAAAGGTTAGGCGCGCAGATACGATAGCATCCCCGCATTGATTTTTGTAAAACAGTGTGTTATACTTTAACTGTCCCTACGATGTACGCGGTGAAATGGAAGTTTTTGAGCCAACACCAAATACTGGGGAGCCTAACTTCAGATGTGGCTGTAGACCTTGGCATAATTACAAGGAAACAATAAGCACCTGAGAAGGCGCCCACGTGCTTAATGGGTTCAATTAAGCGTCCTTTCATGCGGCATATGTGGGGATTTTTTTTAACATGCCTGACTTATTCGAATCCAATAAAAAAATTATAGAAAAAAGATCCCCTCTGGCTGTGAGGGTGCGGCCGCGATCGCTTAAAGAATTTGTGGGCCAGGAGCACATCCTGGGCGAAGGAAAACTCTTAAAAAGAGCGATAGATGCCGACAGGATTACATCCCTTATCCTTTACGGCCCGCCAGGGACAGGCAAGACCACGCTTGCGCATGTGATCGCGAATGCCACAAAAGCGTATTTTCACGAGATAAATGCGGTAATTTCAAATGTCCAGGAATTAAAAGACGCGATAAAGGCCGCCAAAGAGCGCGAGCGCTCATCCGCTAAAAAAACAATCCTTTTTATAGATGAGATTCACAGGTTTAATAAGGCCCAGCAGGATGTTTTAATGCCCGATATCGAATCCGGGAATCCCGTACTTATAGGAGCCACAACGCACAATCCGTTTTTTTCACTAGTCTCGCCTCTTATATCCCGCTCCATCGTTTTTGAATTAAAAAAATTATCAAAGGAAAATATAATACAGATCCTGAAGGCCGGCCTTAAAGATAAAGAACGCGGGCTTGGCAATATGGATATTAAAATAGACCAGAAGGCCCTGGATTTTTTGGCAGACTCCTCCGACGGAGACGCGAGGATAGCGCTCAACGCGCTGGAAGTAGGGGCAGTGACCACAAAACCCGCAAAGAACGGGGCTGTTGATTTCAATATTGAGGTTGCCGAGGACTCTATCCAGAAAAAAGCGGTTATGTACGATAAAGATGAAGACGGCCATTATGATACAATCTCGGCTTTTATTAAAAGCATGCGGGGGTCAGATCCGGATGCCGCTCTTTACTGGCTGGCAAAGATGCTTTATGCGGGAGAAGATCCGAGATTTATTGCCCGCCGTATCGTAATCTGCGCGGCAGAGGACGTGGGCAATGCTGATCCGCAGGCGCTGGTGGTTGCCAATGCAGCGTTTCAAATATCCGAATTTGTCGGAATGCCTGAAGCGAGGATCCCTTTGGCTCAGGCAGTCTGCTATATTGCCTGCGCGCCGAAAAGCAACGCGGCGTACCTTGGGATAGATAAGGCCATGAAAGACGTAGAAGTTGGAAGGACAATGGAGGTCCCGAAACATTTAAAAGACGCCAGTTATCGAGGGGCAAAAAAACTGGGGCATGGCGCAGGTTATAAATATAGTCATGATTATGAGGGCCATTATGTGGACCAGGAGTATATCCCAGAAAAAAGGATTTATTACGAGCCGATAGATTCTGGATATGAGAAAAAAATAAAAGAATATTTGGACAAATTGCGCAAAACAAACGGATAAAGATATGAATAAAAAAGCAGTGGCGTTACTTTCCGGAGGATTGGACAGCACGCTGGCTATAAAATTGATGCTGGATCAGGGCGTAGAGGTGCATGCCCTGAATTTTCTGACGGTATTCTGTAACTGCACTTCCAAAGGATGCAAGCATCAGGCAACAAAGGTAGCCGAAGAATTCAGCGTCCCTATAAAAGTCATGAATATCACAAAAGAATATATGGAAGTAGTTAAAAATCCCAAATATCCCAGGGGCAGAAACATGAACCCATGCATTGACTGCAGGATATTTACTTTTAAAAAAGCAAAAGAGTTTATGAAAGAAATAGGAGCTTCTTTTATTATAACAGGGGAGGTAACCGGCCAAAGGCCGATGTCCCAGAGAAAGCAGGCTATACTGACAATAGAAAAAGAATCAGGGCTGGAGGGCCTTATTGTAAGGCCGCTTTCAGCTAAATTTTTTGAGCCTACACTGCCGGAAAAATCAGGCACAATCGACAGGGATAAACTACTGGATATTGACGGGAGAAGGCGCACGAGACAGATAGCGCTGGCAAAGGACTTTGGGATCAATGATTATCCGTGTCCTGCAGGAGGATGCCTTTTGACTGACAAGTGTTTCTCGGAAAGGCTGAAAGACCTTTTAAAATACAACGCCGGTTATGATATCAGCGACCTTCATCTTTTAAAAATCGGCAGGCATTTTAAAATTTCCGATGAATTGAGATTTTTAGTAGGCCGGGATGAACAGGATAACGCAAAGCTTGTGTCTTTCTCAAAGGCAGGGGATTACATATTTGATATATTGGATATCCCCAGCGCTGTAGGCCTCGCAAAGGGAAAGGTTACGGGAAACGATATAGAAAAAATGGCGTCAATACTGGCAAGATATTCAGATTCTAACGGGAAAAGCGTTACTGTTTCATACAGACAGTTGCCGGACCAGGATTGGAAAAATATCCCTGCGTTACCAGCTGCTCAAAACCTTACGGAAGCCCTTCACATCTAGGCTAATTTGCAGAGTAATATTATGATGGGAGTCCGACTCCCATCATGGGCGTAGGAGCAGGCAATAATTTTCCTTGCCATTATAAGCCGTTACATATATAATTATACACACTGCTTTTAGGGAGTAATTCCTTATAAGTTACCCTTATTTTATGAAAAATATAGCCACTATTATACTTGCTGCCGGAGAAGGCACGAGGATGAAGTCCTCTTTGCCTAAAGTTTTGCATAATATATGCGGCAAGCCAATGCTTGAGTATCTTATTGATAATGTCAATTCTATCGGCATGAATAAGGTCTTTGTTATAGTTGGCCATAAAGCAGGGCTTGTAAAGAAACAGATAAGCGGCATAAAATGCATAACCCAAAGCGAGCTTTTGGGCACAGGCGATGCAGTTACGAGGGCGAGAAGCGCTCTTTTGAAAGATAATAAGATAAGCAATATCTTGATATTATACGGGGATACGCCTTTATTAAGCCAGGAAACTATAAAAAAGCTTATAGAAAAGCATGTTTCCGCGAGTGCCGGCGCTACACTTCTAACTGCCCAGCTTAAAAATCCCACAGGGTATGGCAGGGTTATCCGCTCCCCCGGCAATAAGATTGTAAAAATAGTAGAAGAACTAGACGCGTCTATTTATGAAAAGGTAGTAGAAGAGATAAACGTAGGGGTGTATTGTTTTAATAAAAGGGCGCTTTTTTACGGGCTTGAAAAAATAAAACCAAATAACAAAAAAGAAGAATATTACCTTACAGACACCATAGAAGTGCTTACAAAAGCCAATATTTCGGTAGAGTCAGTATCCACAAATGACCCGGAAGAGTTTTTAGGCGTTAATACAAGAGCCGAACTCGGCAAGGCAGAATCAGTGATGAAAAAACGGATTTTGAATAAGATTATGGATGCAGGCGTTACAGTCATAGACCCTAATAATACTTACATAGAACAAGGAGCGGGCATAGGAAAAGACACGGTTATATATCCCTATACATTTATAGAAAATGATGTTAAAATAGGCTCCAATTGCAGCATAGGACCTTTTGCAAGATTGAGGCCCGGGACTATTGTGGGGGATAATGTAGGGATAGGCAATTTTGTAGAAATAGTGCGGTCTTCTATAGGCCGGGAAACAAAGATAAGGCATCAGTGCTATATAGGGGATACTATTATAGGCAAAAATGTCAACATAGGCGCGGGAACAATAGTTGCGAATTATGACGGCAAAGAAAAACATAAAACTATTATTGAAGATAATGCATTTATAGGGACAGGGACTATTTTGATAGCTCCTGTGAAGGTGGGCAGAGGGGCAATTACAGGAGCCGGGAGCGTTGTTACCAGGAATAAAAATGTTCCGGCAGGCAAAACTGTTGTTGGGATCCCAGCCAGGGTAGTAGATAAAAACCGAAAAAAATAAATAAATGGGAGTCTGACTCCCATAGTCAGGAGAAGGTATGAAGATAATAGCTGGAAATGCGAACCCTAAATTGGCGCAGGAGATATGTAAGTATCTGAAAATCCCTTTGGCAGACGCGCTGGTTGCTACATTCAGCGAAGGCGAGATACGGGTAAAGATAGATGAAAACGTCCGCGGCAGAGACGTGTTTATAATCCAGCCTACGTGCCCTCCTGTAAATGATAATCTAATGGAGCTTTTGATTTTAATAGACGCTCTTAAAAGGGCCTCTGCCAAAAGGATTACGGCAGTGCTGCCTTATTTCGGCTACGCCAGGCAGGACAGAAAAGACCAGCCCCGCGTTCCCATAACAGCAAAGCTTGTGGCAAATCTTATCACCAAAGCAGGCGCAGACAGGATCCTGACAGTGGATTTGCACGCAGGACAAATCCAGGGATTTTTTGATATACCCATGGATCACCTCTATGCGGTAAATATTTTTGTAAATCACATAAAGAAGATAAAGCTGAAAGATATTGTAATAGTTTCCCCTGATGTGGGCGGGATAAAAATGGCGCGGGCGTATGCCAAAAAATTCGAAGCGCCCCTGGCAATAGTAGATAAGCGCAGGATCAGCGGGGAAGAGACAGAAGCTATGAATATCCTGGGGGATATAAAAGGCAAGAACCTGATCATAATAGATGATCTTGTGGCAACCGCATCCTCTCTTGTAGAAGCGGCAGCGGCATTGAAAAAGCAGGGCGGAAAAGAAATCTACGCAGCTATCACGCACCCCGTGCTTTCAGGGCCTGCGATAAAACGCATTAACGATTCGGTTATTAAGAAGTTATTCGTGACAAATACAATACCAGTTGAAAACGGTAAAAAACATAAAAAGATAGAGGTGTTGTCGATAGCGCCTCTTTTAGCAGAGGCAATAAAGAGGATTCATGACGAAGAATCCGTGAGCTGTCTTTTTAACTAGAAAGGGCGATTAAAATGGATTTTGTAGAATTAAAGGCAAGCTTGAGAGAGGAAAAAGGCAAAGAAAAGAATAAAAAACTCAGGACCGCTGGTTTGGTGCCAGGGGTGGTTTACAGAAAAGGCGAGGCCACGCTGTCTTTGAAGGTAGATTCCAAAAGCCTTTCAAAGGCCCTGCACACAGATGCCGGAGAAAACGTCATCATAAAACTTTTTGTCGAGGGAGACAAGAAGAAGAAAGAGAGGATAGTTGTCATAAAAGAGCTGCAAAGAAACCCTTTTAAAGACACGCTTGTGCATCTGGATCTGAATGAGATATCCCTTACAGAGACACTTAAAGTAAAAGTGCCGCTTATGGCAAAAGGCGAGGCAATAGGCGTGAAACAGGAAGACGGGGTGCTGCAGCATGTTATGTGGGAAGTTGAAGTAGAGTGCCTGCCTACAAATATCCCTGACAAAATAGAGGTTGATATCACAAATCTTAAAATAGGCGGCACGCTCAGCATGAAAGATATTTTGCCTCCTGAAGGGGTAAAGATATTAGGCGATCCGGAGAGTATAATATTCAGCGTAGAACATGTAAAGACGGTTGAAGAAGCTGTGGCAGCGCCTGCGGAAGGCGAAGCTTTAGAGCCGGAACTCATAAGAGAGAAGAAGGAAAAAGAAGAAGCTGAAGAAGAGGCTAAAGCTGAAGCGCCAAAGGCAGAAAAGAAAGAAGAGAAAAAGTAAGTGAGGACATAAGTTACGGAGGACAAAGTCCGACGTAACTTATAAGTCCGAACTTATCCTGAGGATGCGACTGCAAGGAGCATCCGAAGGATCTCTTGAGATTGCTTCGTCGCTGTCGCTCCTCGCAATGACGAACAACATATATGAAACTTATTATCGGCCTTGGGAATCCAGGGGAAGAATATAAGCTTACGCGCCACAATATAGGATTTTTGGTTTTGGAGAAACTTGCCAAGGCCAATGACATAAAGTTTAAATTCAGCAAAAGGTTTAATGCGCTGATAGGCGAAGGGGCGATAGGCAGAGAAAAAACGCTATTGGCAATGCCCCAGACATACATGAATCTTTCAGGCCATTCAGTAAGGGCTGTTTTAAACTGGCTTAAATTAAAGTCCGAAGACATGTTTGTGGTAATGGACGATATAGCGCTGCCTTTCGGCTCTATAAGAATAAAGCCCAAAGGCTCAAGCGGCGGTCATAACGGATTAAATTCTATAATAGAGTCTATCAGCACCCAGGAATTTCCAAGGATGAGGCTGGGTATTCTGGGGAGGAAAAACGTAAAAGACCTTTCAAGTTATGTCCTGGGCAGGTTTACGAAATCCGAACAAAAGAACCTCCCTGGGATATTAAGCGCCGCTTCACAGGCTTGTGAATGCTGGACGGGAGAAGACATCAACGCCGCGATGAATAAATTTAACAAATACGGAGGATAGGATGAGACAGTACGAAGCAATGTTTATTTTAAAACCAGACCTGGATAAAACAAGCATCGATAAAATTCTGGGCCAGATACAGGACCTTGTATCAAAACATAAAGGCGCTGTAGTGGAGACAAAGGAGATGGGGAAAAACAGATTGGCATATCCTCTCAAGAAATACAAAGAAGGCATTTATTATCTTATAAACCTCAGCATTATACCGGATGCCATAGACGCTATAAAAAAGAACCTCGTACTCAATGAGTCTATACTCCGCATGATGGTAGTGGAGCGATAGAAAACGGAGGACAGAATGGCAAGCCTTAACAAGATATTCATGATAGGAAATCTTACAAGAGACCCGGAACTTCGTTATGTGCCGAGCGGCGCGCCTGTTGCCACATTCGGGCTGGCTGTAAACAGGACATTTGTGACGCAGCACGGGGATAAAAAAGATGAAGTGTGTTTTGTGAGGGTTGTAGTATTCGGAAAACAGGCTGAAAGCTGCAGCCAATACCTGACCAAAGGCAGGCCTGTATTTGTGGAAGGAAGGCTGCAATACCGCGCATGGGAACAGGATGGCCAGAAACGCAGTACCCTGGATATAGTAGCCGACAGGGTCCAGTTTTTAGGGGCCCCGCAGGCAAAACAGGGTTCAGTCTCGGAAGAGATGCCTGAATCCCACAAAGAAACATTCACAGAAGAAGCGCCGTTCTAAAAAACATATATGCATGAGAGCAGGCATGCCTGCTCTCATGCATAACATTAGGAGAGAAGATGCCAAGACGATCGGATGAAAAAACAAGAAAGCCAAAACTGAAAACCAAGAAATTTGACTCGAAAGAAAAATTTTTCAGAAAAAAATCGTGCAGGTTCTGCCTGGATAAAACAGAGGCCATAGATTACAAAGACACCATGAAATTGAAAAGGTTTGTCACTGAAAAAGGCAAGATAATGCCTAACAGGCTTACAGGTAATTGCGCGCAGCACCAGCGTAAGATAGCGACTGCCGTGAAAAGGGCAAGATATGTTGCTTTATTGCCGTACGTGGGGGAATAAAACATGAAAGTCATATTGACAGAAGATGTAAAGAGCATAGGTTCGATGGGGGATATAGTAGACGTAAAAGACGGGTATGCCAGAAATTTTTTATTCCCTAAAAAACTGGCGCAGGTGGCTGTTGGCCCCAGCCTGAAAATAATAGAGGCTATCAAGAAGAAAAAAGTGATTGCCGCGCTAAAGGAGAAAAAAGAAGCGGACGCCCTCAAAGCAAAAATTTCAGGCCTTTCTCTTACAATAACCGTTGAGGCAGGGGATGACGATAAGCTTTTTGGAAGCGTGACAAGCCAGGACGTGGCAAACTCATTTGAGCAGGAAGGTGTTTTGATAGACAAGAAAAAAATACTGTTGGAAGATCATATAAAGAAACTCGGCGTATACCAGATACCGGTAAAGTTACACC
>PCTH01000002.1:0-1107 GCA_002771475.1 Candidatus Omnitrophica bacterium CG22_combo_CG10-13_8_21_14_all_43_16
AGGAAGGAAAATGAAAAAGATAGTTATGGCTTTAACGGTAGTGATGTTTTTCATGTCTCCGTCCGTATTTGCCGAATCTGATAAGGCGGCAGGGCATGACCACGGAATGATGCAAAAGGGCGATATGCAGAATGAGCAGAAAGACCCGGTAGACGCCGGCAATAAGATTTGCCCTGTTTCAGGAGAGGAGATCGGCGATTCCATGATGAAGGCGACATATGAATACGAAGGCAGGATATATAATTTCTGCTGCACGGGCTGCATAGATGAATTTAAAAAAGACCCTGAAAAATATATCAAGAAAGTCGATGAGGAACTTAAGAAAGAATCTGAATGATCCTTGTATAGAAATTCAATAATGTCGGTTTTCCAGTTGTTGTTGAAATAGCAGGGCATCGGGCGTATAATTAATAAAGGCCAGGGGCTTTTATGAAAGACGTACCGGTTGAAAATTTGGTAATGATGCTTAAAAAGAGCGCGGAGAGATTTTCTGATAAACCTGCGCTCTTTTTTTCTGATAAAAAGATCAGCTACAAAGATCTGTATCACATGTCACAGGGCCTGAGCCAGGGCCTGAAGAATCTGGGCGTTAAAAAAGGCGATAAGGTAGCGATATTTCTGCACAATACCCCGGAATTTGTAGCCGCTTATTTTGCTATTATCGGCATAGAGGCGGTTTGCGTGCCTGTGAATAACATGCTGAAAGAGACAGAGCTGGGGTTTATCTTAAAAGATTCCGAGGCCAGGCTTATCATAAGCTCGATCGCCTGCCTGGATACTATAAATTTCGCAAAAATAGGAGCCCCTGATTTAAAATACACCATTATTATAGACGGCCTTGCGCCAGGTACTTTTAATTTTTATGAAATTATAGAGCGCAGCGTTTTAAAAAAAGATGACGTGTTTATAGATCCTGATGAAACCGCGTCCATTCTTTATACCTCAGGCACTACGGGTAACCCCAAGGGCGCGATGCTCACCCATAGGAATTTTATCTCTAACATCAAAAGCTGCATATCCAGCATAAATGTTTCTGAAAAAGATAACTTTATCTGCGTTTTGCCCATGTTTCATTCTTTTGCCTTTACCGTGTGTATCCTCTTGCCG
>PCTH01000002.1:1142-3328 GCA_002771475.1 Candidatus Omnitrophica bacterium CG22_combo_CG10-13_8_21_14_all_43_16
TGTGATAAAAAAGAAGATCACAGTATTTGTCGGTATACCTTCCATATTCAATATCCTGGCTCATATGGAAATACCCCATGTTTTTACTTCCAGGGTGCTGAAGCTTATTGATCCTTTGAGGCTCTGCATCTCAGGCGCTGCTGCTTTGCCTGCAGAAGTCCTCAAGGCCTTCGAAGATAAATTCAGGGTGCCTCTTTTGGAAGGATATGGGTTGACAGAGGCCTCTCCTGTGGTGTCATTTAACCCGATGCACGGGATAAGAAAGCCCGGCTCAGTAGGCTTACCTGTAGCAGGCGTAAAAATAAAAGTGGTTGATGACAAATCACAGGACTTAGGCTGCGATAAAATAGGCGAACTTCTGGTCAAAGGCGACAATATAATGAAAGGTTATCTTAATAAAGAGGAAGACACAAGAGAAGCGATAAAAGATGAGTGGCTTTATACGGGCGATATAGCAAAGATTGGCAAAGACGGTTATATCTATATTTTAGACAGAAAAAAAGACATGATCAATGTGCGCGGCCTGAATGTTTATCCCGTAGAGATAGAGATTGTCCTGTTAAAGCACCCTAAGATCAAAGAGGCGGCAGTTGTGGGCATGCCGGATAAGTTTAAAGGAGAAGTGCCCAAGGCATTTATTGTTTTAAAAGAAAACGAAACCCTTCCCGGCTCTGAAGTCATTAAATACCTTAGAAAAAATCTCGCACTATTCAAAATCCCCAAGTTTGTGGAATTCACCAAGTCCCTTCCAAAGACAGCCACAGGCAAAGTGCTCAAGAGGCAGTTAAGGTAAATAATAAAAAATATACTGTCCTCCCAATATGATAATGTCCTGTTATACCAAAATAGAAATGTCCGGTTTTAAAGATGCTATAATGCACTCCTTACAAGGAGGTCGCTATGGCAGGAGAGGACATTATCATGATGAACCAGAAAGAGCTGAAAAAACTATCTGTTATCCATAAGGTGATAGACAAAGAACTTACGCAAATAGGCGCTTCAGGCATGTTAAATCTCTGTGACAGGCAAATACGTAGAATAGTAAATAGGATTGCTCAGGAAGGCGATAAAGGCATAATACATAAGTCTCGCGGCAGGCCTTCCAATAGAAAAATACCATCTAAAACAAAAGATAAGATTCTAAATCTCTGTAAAACTCGCTACAAAGATTTTAACCCCACATTTGCTTCTGAGAAGCTCATAGAGATAGACGAGCTAATCGTAAATCCAGAGACCTTAAGGCTATGGTTCATAGAAAGAGGCATTACATATAATAAGCGTAAAGGTAAAACCCACCGCTCGTGGCGCGAGCGTAAACACCATCCTGGCGAAATGATCCAGATGGACGGCTCTCATCACGACTGGTTTGAATCCCGCGGCCCAAAATGCGTCCTTATGGGCTATATAGACGATGCTACAAACACTACCTTTGCCAGATTCTATGAATATGAAGGCACCTTCCCAGCTATGGATAGCTTCAAATGCTATATTAAAAAATACGGCATCCCTATAAGTGTCTATTTAGATAAACACTCAACATATAAATCCACCACGCATCATAAGTCCATAGAGGAAGAGCTTAATAACGTAGAATCCTTAAGCCACTTTGAAAAGAGCCTGAAAGACCTAGGAGTCGATGTTATACACGCTAACTCTCCCCAGGCTAAAGGAAGGATTGAGAGATTGTTCCAGACCTTCCAGGACCGGCTTATAAAAGAGATGAGATTAAGGAGCATAAAGACTATAAAAGAGGCAAATGGCTTCTTAGCTCATTATCTCCCGGTATTTAACAGGAGATTTGCTATTAGCCCCATAGAAACAACAGACTTCCATAGGAACTTACCAGAGCGCATAGACCTTGATAGAATCTTCTCTATAAAGACGCCTAGAGCCCTAAGAAACGACTTCACTATCGCTTACAATAATAAGCTCTATCAGGTCCTAGATACTATAAATACCGAAAAAGTCACGGTTGAGGAAAGAATAGACGGCAGGCTTTTTATAAGCCATAAGGACAAAAACTTAAACTATAAAGAGATAATTCAAAAGCCCGTTAAAAAATCCTCTGAAAAGATATATACATTTAAGCCAAAAACAATCTGGAGGCCGCCTATGGATCATCCATATAAAAGGCCCTTATATAAAAGCACGCATTTAAATGCTATAAATTACAAACAAAAACAAGA
>PCTH01000043.1 GCA_002771475.1 Candidatus Omnitrophica bacterium CG22_combo_CG10-13_8_21_14_all_43_16
TTAAAACGATATTGCAATTCTATGATTGCGCTCTATGCGTTTCAATATATCTCCGTCCGCTTTATATTTTTTGAGTATAAAATGCGTAACGGTGCTGTTGACATTATCTATGGTTGCCAGCCTCTCTGAAACAAAACTGCTGACTTTCTGTATATCCCTGCCTTCCACCACCAACAAAAGATCGTAAGATCCCGACAATAGATAACAGCTTTTAACTTCCGGAAACCTGTATATCCTCTCTGCTATATGGTCAAAGCCACGGCCTCTTTGAGGAGCGACCTTTACCTCTATAAGAGCCCTGACCTTTTGCGTATCGTCTTTTAATACGTCGGTATTGATTATAGTCTTATATTTGACGATAACGCCTTCTTTTTCGTATTTCTTGATCGCGCTCTTAACAGCGGCTACGCTTTTTTTCAGCATCTTCGCTATTTCTTCAGGTGTTGTCCTCGCGTCTTTTTCCAGAATCTCCAGTATCTCTTTCATAAAACCCCCTTTATTCTACAATTGCCAGTGTTTGACCGACTTTAACAGTATCCCCTTCCTGCGCCATTTTCTTTTTTAAAATTCCTGAAAATTTGCATGGCACGTTAAATGCCGCCTTATCGGTAGCCATCTCCACTATCTCGTCGCCTTCCTTAATGCTGTCTCCTTCTTTAAAATGCCAGAAAGAAACCACTGCCTCATTGACGCCTTCTGCAAGTTCCGGTAATTTCAATTCCGCCATATCCCCTCCGTATATGAACTTCGGACAAACGGTCCGCAATAATATTTTTTAAAGCCTGCTTCTTTTGCCCATTCTGAAAATTTATCAAATTCCCCCGGCTCTAAAAACTCTTCTACATCCAGGCAGTCCGGGCCGGGTTTTAAATACTGTCCTATTGTAATGATATCGCAATCCGCTTTTCTCAGATCCCGCATCACGTCTCGGATTTCTTCCCTGAACTCTCCAAGGCCTGTCATGATCCCGCTTTTTGTAATTATCCCGGGATCCAACTCCTTGGCGTATCTTAACACATCTAAAGAACGGCCATAATCTGCCCCGGGCCTCACTTTGCTATAAAGCCTCGGCACGGTTTCTAAATTGTGGGAGAAAATATCCGGCTTTGCGCCTGTTACTTTCTCAATTGATCTTTTATCCCCAAGAAAATCAGGAACCAGCGCTTCTATTTTTAAACCCTTGCCTGAATTTCTTAAAATATCTATGCAATCTGCGAAATGTCCAGCGCCTCCGTCATTCAGGTCATCCCTGGTAACAGAAGTAATTACCGCATTTTTGATGCCCAGCTTCTGAACAGCCTCTTTTATTTTCAGGAGCTCTTCTTTATCAGGGGCCTTTAACAGAACCCTGCTTTTTTCTACGGCGCAAAACCTGCAATGCCTGGTGCAGATTTTACCAAGTATTAAAAATGTGCACCTTTTGGCTGAAAAACAACCGTGCATATTGGGACAACGGCTCGTCTGGCATACAGTATTAAGCCCGAGCTGCGAAATAAGCGCCTTTGTATTTACGAAATCTTCATTGCCTTTTATGGACTGCCTCAGCCAGCAAGGAAACCTCTTTGAACGACTCCCTGAACTTAAGTTTTGCGTCTTCAATACCCACCTTTTCTTTCAATAAAGCTTCCAATGAGGTAATCTTAACACCGCTAATGCCGCACGGCTTTATAAACGAAAAATATTTCAGGTCCGGGTTAATATTGATTGCCATGCCGTGATAGGTAACCCATTTTTTTACCCCGATACCTATCGAACCGATCTTTTCATCTTTAACCCAGATACCTCTTAATCCAGGCCTTGCCTCAGCCTCAACGCCGTATTTACTTAAAAAATCTATCCCTGTTTCTTCTAAAAATTTCAAAAAACCGTGTATATCCCTGGCCTCATTTTCTAATCTAAAAATCGGATAAGCAATCAGCTGCCCCGGCCCGTGATACGTTACGTCCCCGCCCCTGTCAATATTCAAGACCTCTATGCCTTCGGTTTTGAATATATTGTCCCGGGAACCGGCCCTGCCTATTGTTATAACGCTTTTATGCTCTGTGATTATCAGCGTATTGCCGCTCGTCCCGCCAACTACCTGCTCCCAAATCTCGCGCTGAACTCTGTAAGCCTCTTTATAATCGCTTAATCCTAAGTCTACATATCTCATATAACCCCTGGCTAACCTGCCAGGTTGACCAGATGGTCAACCTGGCAGGTTAGCCAAATAAGATCAGGAACGGATTTGGCCTGAACCGAGGATAATATATTTATAAATGCACAGTTCTTCCAGCGCCATTGGACCGCGAGCGTGGATCTTGTCTGTACTGATGCCTATTTCAGCCCCCATACCGAACTGATACCCGTCTGTAAATCTTGTGGACGCATTATGGTAAACGCACGCGGAATCCACCTCTTTTAAGAATTTCTCTGCGGTAAATTTACTCTTAGTGACGATTGCGTCCGAATGCCTGGAGCCGTATTTATTGATATGGCTGATCGCCTCGTCCGCGCCATTCACAACCTTGACCGTTAAAATCAAGTCCAGATATTCTTCATACCAGTCTTTTTCCGCAGCCTTCCTGATGCCTTTTAAAATTTTCAATGTCTTGGGGCAGCCCCTCAGCTCCACGCCTTTATCGTCTAAAATCCCGGCCGCCTTTGGTAAAAATTTATGCGCGATTCGCTTATGAACCAGCATCTTTTCAATAGCATTGCAGACGCCCGGCCGCTGGACCTTTGCGTTGAGCATGATATCCAGAGCCATTCCGATATCAGCGTCTTTATCGACATATAAATGGCACACGCCCTTATAATGCTTTATCACAGGGATCAATGAATTTTCCGCAACATATCTTATAAGGCCTTCTCCGCCTCTTGGAATAACCACATCAATCAGGCTATCCTGCTTCAATAAAAATTCCACCGCAGACCTGTCAGTCACGTCTATCATGGCAATGGCGGTTTTAGGTATGTCGAATTTTTCAAGGCATTTTGTAATCACTTTATGTATCGCGATATTTGAATTTATCGCCTCGCTCCCGCCTCTCAGGACGCACGCGTTCCCTGACTTAAGCGAAAGGCCTGCCGAGTCGCTTGTAACATTCGGCCTCGACTCATATATTATTCCTACAACGCCTATCGGGACAGAAATCTTTTTTATAATAAGTCCGTTCGGTCTTTTCCATTGCCTGAGAATTCTTTCGACAGGAGATTTCAAGCCGGCTATCTGCCTTAAAGAATCCGCCATTTCCTCTACGCGCTTTTGTGTAAGGGTCAATCTGTCTACGAGGGCTTTTGAAATGCCGGTTTTATTTGCCAGAGCCACGTCTTTTGCGTTCTCCGACAAAAGATACCTTGTATTTTTCAGAAGCGCTGAAGCCATTGCCAAAATAGCCATGTCCTTATCCGCGCTGGAAATATTGCCGAGCTTAAGCGATGCCTCTTTTGCGCCTTTTAATAAATTTAAAACTTTATCTTTAAGTACCATTTTACACCTTTTGTCATTGCGAGCGAAGCGAAGCAATCTCAGAGATTGCTTCGTCGCCTTCGGCTCCTCGCAATGACATGTAAGCTACAAAATCACTCGATTTATCGCCTCATCGTAAAAAGCCTTGCCTGTTATTTTATTCGCATGAGCCTGGAAAAGCGTCCCGACCTTTTCTCCTTTTAAAATCTTCAAAAGTATATCCTTTTCCCTGCCATCGGCTATAACGCAATCTATGCCTGATTTAACAGCTATTTTTGCGGCGTCTAATTTTGTCCTCATCCCGCCCCTGGAACATTCTTTATCAGTGCCGCACGCAAACTTCTCTACGCTTGAGTTTATTTCCTTGACCACGCTGACTACGGTTTTCTTGCGGTCTATATATAATCCCTTTACATCCGTAAGCATAACGAGCAAATCAGCTGACACCAGGCTAGCCACAAGAGCTGAAAGCTTATCATTGTCTCCGAATCTTATTTCATCCACAGATACAGTGTCGTTCTCGTTTATAACAGGCACTATTTTTTTCTTCAAAAGCATATGCAGGGTGTTTTCCGCGTTAAGATACCTGCGTTTTTCCCTTATATCTTCCCATGTTAAAAGTATCTGCGCGGCATGAAAACCTTTCTTCCTGAAAAACTCTTCATACGTTTTCATAAGATGTCCCTGGCCCAAAGCTGCGCACGCCTGTTGTTCAGGCAGGCTCTTCGGCCTTTTTTTCATGCCCAATAACCCCATACCAGCCGCGATAGCGCCTGAAGAAACTATGACCACCTGATTGCCCTGTTTGAATAAACTTGCCACTTGAGCAGTAAATTCCTTTATCCATCTCTCGTCCAGTTTCAGCCCTTTTGCGGTCAAAACGCTTGCGCCGACCTTTATGACTATCCGTTTCGCTTTTTTTATCTTTTTACGTTCCATGTTTGTTGGCGCGAAGCTCGCTATGCTCGCTTCGCTACTCCTACAGTTTCTTATACACCGCTTCCAGTAATTCTTTTATCCCTTCTCCTGTAACGCAGGATATGGGATAAACGGTTTTTTTTATCTTTTTCCTGAATGCCTTTAAGTTTTCCTTTGCCTCAGGTATATCCATTTTATTTACCGCAATCACCTGCGGCCTTTTCCCGAGCTGGGCATTATACAGCTTTAACTCGCTATTTATAGACTTAAAATCATCTGCGGGATTCCTGCAGTCTACGCCTGCCATATCTATCATGTGAATCAGGGCCCTTGTGCGCTCCACGTGGCGCAAAAAATCATCCCCAAGACCTCTGCCTGCGTGCGCGCCTTCTATCAATCCCGGAATATCACAGACAACAAAACTTCTTTCGTCGCTTAATTTAACCATGCCCAGGATAGGCGTCTTTGTAGTAAACGGGTAATTGGCTATCTTTGACTTTGCCTTTGATATACGCGAGATCAGGCTTGATTTTCCAGCGTTCGGATAGCCGATTATGCCTACGTCAGCTATTAGTTTCAATTCCAGGGTTATTTCTTTTTCCTCGCCAGGATCTCCGGCAGTAGCCTGCCTGAACTTGGAATTACCATGGCCGCCTGCTCCGCCTTTTATAAGAACCACGGACTGGCCATCTGCTTTTAAATCGCAATATGCAATATCTTCGTACCTGTCCCTGACAATAGTGCCGAGCGGAAGTCTTACGATGCAGTCATCCGCATTCGCGCCGTTTCTGTGATTGCCTGAGCCGCTCGAACCATCATCTCCCCTGAAATGCTTGCGGAAATGAAAATCTATAAGCGTCTGGACATTTTTATCAGCTACTAAGATTATATCCCCGCCCTTGCCGCCGTCGCCGCCATCCTGCCTCTTTTTAAGGCCCTTGATCTTGCAAAAACTATTAGAGCCGTCTCCGCCATCCCCTGCCTGCACAAATATGTCTGCACGGTCTATAAACATTAAATTACATTTGGCACACTAAAGTGTGCCCTACAAAGTTGTCGCAAAGGCCTTCATAAGCAGGCAGGTTAAAACCTGCCTATTCTCGGCCTTTGCCTTTACATTACATTAACTTTTCTGTAACCAAATTTAACTGTGCCGGCTTTGAGGGCAAACAAGGTATTGTCCCTGCCGATGCCCACCCCAATACCAGGAAAAAATTTAGTCCCTTTCTGCCTAATAATAATGCTCCCACTAGTCACGACCTGTCCTTCAAATCGCTTGACTCCCAGCCTTTGTCCGTTTGAATCTTTTCCGTTTTTACAACTGCCTTGCGCTTTGGTATGTGCCATTATTCCTCCGTTTAAGCCATTATTTCTTTCACTTTAAGCATCACATATCCCTGACGGTGGCCAATTTTTTTCTTAGAGCTCGCATGCCTGCGCCTGTACTTGAAAGAAATCACCTTTTTATCGCGTTTTTCCCCCAGGATATCACAGACCACATGGGCGCCTTTTATATAAGGGTTCCCTATGGTCGCGTCTTTCTTGTCCAAGATAAAAAGGACCTTGTCCAGCTTTGCCTCTTTTGCCTTTCCCAGATTCAACCGCTCAACCTCGATTATGTCGTTTTTTGCGACCTTGTACTGTTTTGAGCCTGTCTCAACTATTGCGTACATTTTAATCCTCCTGTTCTATTGCGTTAAAAGTAGTTATTATACAAAAAAATGCCTTATTTTTCAATCCTAAAATTCTCTATGTGCATATCAGGCTCAGCTATAATGACTATCCTTATTTTGTAAAACGCCTCCATCTTGGCTATTGCAGGCCTATCTTCATTAAGCATATAATTCGCAACCTCGGGATGCACGTAAGAGCGGATCTCTTTTAACCTGGCTTTTTCTATATGTTTTTTTATAGCCCTTAAAACCTCTATGGCCATTGTAGTGGCTGACTTGACAGAACCCCTGCCGCGGCAATAAGGGCAGTCTTTGTAAGAAACTTTTTTGACGCCCTTGCGGATCCTCTGCCTTGTTATCTGCACAATGCCGAATTCTGACATCTTCAGCACATTGATCTTTGCCCTGTCTTTTTTGAACATATTGACAAGTATGTCAAAGATCTCGCGGTTATGCTTTTCCCTCATCATATCTATAAAATCAATTATAACTATGCCGCCTATATCCCTGAGCCGTATCTGCCTTGCGATTTCCACGGCTGCTTCGCTATTGACCTTAAAAGCGGTCTCTTCCATGTGCTTTTTATTGAAACTTCCGCTGTTCACATCTATGGCGATAAGCCCTTCTGTTTCTTCGATAAAAACATAGCCTCCGCATTTAAGCTCTATCTTTTTATTATAAAGTTTTTCAACCTCTTTCTCTATACCGCGGGAATCAAAAAGCGAGGCCTTTTCCTGATAGAACATCAGTTTTCTTTTCATGCTGGGCATCATATTATTCGCAAAATGCATCAACTTTTTATATTCATCTCTATTATCCACCAGAACCCTCGTAATATCCTCCGTAAATATATCCCTCAATATCCTGAAGGTTAAAGAATATTCTTCGTTCACGATATTCGGGGCTTTTACTTTAGTTGAACGGTTTTTTATATTCCTCCACAACGCAGACAAGTATCTTATCTCGCGCCTAAAATCACCTTCGCTTTTACCAACGCCTGCGGTCCTTACAATAAGCCCCATATCAAAATTCGGCATAATCTTTTTTAAAATCTGGCGGAGCCTTTCTCTTTCAGTATGGTCAGTGACCTTCTTGGAAATCCCCATGTGATGGTCAAAAGGCATCAGCACCACAAACCTTCCGGGTAATCCCACATGAGTTGTGAGCCTCGGCCCTTTATTTCCTATCGGCTCTTTTACAACCTGCACCAGGACTTCCTGGCCTTTTTTGACCAGCTTATCTATGTCCGAAGGCTTAGGCCTTGACGTATGCCGCGGATGATTACTGCTGGTCTCCAGCAGATCAAATTCCCTCGCAGGCGACATCATATCTGTCACATATAAGAATCCGTTTCTGCCGAAACCTATATCCACAAACGCGGCGCCTATGCCTGACATGACAGAATTAACCGTGCCTTTATAGACATTCCCCACCAGGCTTACCTCTGAAGGCCTTTCTATATAATATTCTTCGAGCGCATTGCCTTGAATCACAGCCACCCTTTTTTCCTGCGGCTCCACATTTATTAAAATTTCTTTTTGCATTCCACTACCTGTATCCCTTCCGGTAATTTTTCATTGATTCTAGTTTTAAATTCTTCCGGATCCATCCAGTTATCTATCGCGAATACCGCGCGTTCGCCTTCGCTCTCAACGCCGAGCTTCAGGGCATTTGAAAAACCTATCTTGTAATGCGGGGTAAAACCCTGGCTGAGCGTTACCGGAAGCGCGGCTCTTCTTATAGCTCTCTGAAAAAGCCTTACAATATCCAGGTGAGAAATATATTTCAGCCGGAGCTTTTTACAAAATATCACTTCTAATTTCATTTATTAACATTCGCAGCCACTAAACCCGGCTTAACAAGATTTACTGTTACGAAAAATAAAAGGTCTGTTTTTTCAGTAGTCTTTTCTGTTTTCCTGAAAGGTATCCCTATCAAAGGCAGATCCCCTAATAGCGGGATCTTGGTAACCTTATCAACTTCTCTTTCGCTGATAAGGCCTCCTATTACTATGGTCTGGCCATCTTTTAACATTAATTTAGTTTCCGCTTTCCTGATAGAATAAACAGGCACTTGAATCTGCGCCGTAAGCTGATCATACCTGAGGAGCGAACTCAGCTCAGGTTTTAAAGAAAGCGTTATGTCCCCTTCCGAATTTATCTGCGGAGTAACTTTCAGTAAAATACCCAACTCCTTTTCTATATAACCTATGATCTCTATGCTCCCCGTAGATGCATTTCTTTCGTATTTTGGTATATTCAAGGTCTGGCCTACTGTAATAAGCGCCTCCTGATTATTTAAAACTACAATCTTTGGATTCGAAATTATTTTAGTATTGCCCCTGGAAGAAAGGACTTCCAGCACTGCCTGGAATTGTGAAAAATCCAATGTCCCGAATGTAAAGTTAGATACGGCTGCGTATGGAAAACTCGGAGTACCAGCGCTGGCCGTAGGAAAATCAGCTACTGATTGGGTTACAATAGCATTGCCCTGGGAATCATAGTTAATTGTATCCTGCGGCGGTTTCGGTATGGGTATATACTTGTACCCCGTGCTCGCCGTAAGATCGCTTTTAAACGGCGCCGTAATAGGAACCTTTGCCCCGGACGCAATAATCTTTGTCTGCCATTCAATGCCAAGCTTATCGCTATTACCAAGCGTGGTCTCTATTATCTTTGCTTCTATCATGACCTGCTTTGTCTGAGCGTCAAGTTTCAGCACCACTTCTCTTATTTTGTAAATATTCGTGGCTATATCCGTCACTATCAGTAGATTCGTCCTTTCGTCAAATTTTACCTTACCGCGGCTGGAGAGCATTTCCTGTATTGATTGAGGCACATTTTTCGCAACTGCATAATTAAGCGAAAACACCTCTGTGACAAGCTCTTCGTTTTCCAGATTGGCAGAGTTGGTCACGCGTATGATATTCCCTTCTCTTTCATAAATGTAGCCATACGTCCTCAATATCACATCCAGGGCCTTTTCCCAAGGAACGTCTGTCAGCCTTATGGTCACTAGTCCTGTAACGTCTTTGCCGGCTACGATATTCATGCCGCTTTTGTAAGAGAGTATCCGGAGGACATTATTTATATCAGCGTCTTTAAAATCCATTGTCACGTTGCCAGGGGCTGTTTCCATTGCCTGGATTGCTTCTATTTTGACAGGTTCTTGAGCCTCGTTTTCCGCTGCCTCGTCCTGGCTAAAAGAAGCGCCCGTTAAAACGCAAATTAAAAAAACTGCCATCATAGATCCTCTAAATATTTTCATGCCGACCTCCCTTAGTCTCTATTAAGCTCTATCTTCACGCTCTCTCCGCCTACGTCAAAAATAACGCTGTCCTTATTTATCTTCAAAATCTTCATGGTGCCCATCAAATCCCCTTCTTTGGCTATTTCTCCGTTTATAATCGCTATGGACCCTTTTTCGTCATCCCACACAATGCCTTCCAACCTTATATCCTCCGCCGCGCTCGCTTCGTATGCGTCAGACGCATACCCGCCAGACTCTGAAATAAGCGGGATGAATGGATCCCGCCTGCTTTTTGAATCATATTTAAACGCACCGTCTTCTGCAAATGCAAACGTAGACCAACTCAATATAACTAACAATAAAAACCGCTTAGCGAAGAACATATGTGAGAATCCTTATCTTTATATCATGATGGCGGGGATCTTTATCAGTCCCAGCCACATCTATATCCGTGACTCTTATAAATCTGTCCATAGTTTCTAATTTATTTACAAACGCTCCGAGCTGATGATAGCCTGCCCTTGCCTCTATCAAAATCGGGAATTCAGCGTAAGAATTATTTGCGGGCTTTTGCTTGACTAGAGGCGCCGGCTCCTCCAGCGGCTTTATCCTGAGAATCTTAACCCCGGAAGACTCCGCAACATTTGAAAAATCCTCAAGAAGGCTTGAAACCTGGTCCTGGCCAGGCAGTCTTTTTTCAAGATACTCTGCCTGCTTTACGAAGTTTTCATACTGCCTCCTTATTGCCGTCTCATTGGCTACCAGCGCTTCTCCGCTCTTGACCTTTTCTTTAATAATACTAAACTCTTTATTCCTCGCGATAAACTTTGCAAATTGGGGCCTTAAAAGAAGGCTGGAATAAAGCACAAGCCCCGCTATGCCTAATATAGCAGCCAGAATATATATTTTTTGTTTTTCTTTACTATCTGTCATTTTACCGGAAATAAAGGGCTATCTTAAAATCCACCATATCCTTTTCCTCTTTAATTTTCCTCTGTACTGATTCGAGTTTTATATTATTGAAATCCCTGAAAAACAGCTGATCATCTTTCAGGTTCTTCATAAGCTTCCCCACGAATGCCATTGCCTCTTCGCTCTTTGACACGACACTGCCTTCTATTATAAGCCTGTTTTCTGTGTCTGTATAAATATGCGTAAACCATATCCCTGGCAGAGTAAGGTCAGAAAGCTGATTTAGTTTTTCAGCCCATAAGAATTTTCTCTTTGTAAGCTGGTCCAGGGTGGTCATCTTGGACTTCAATACAGCTATCTCCTTATTCACAGAATCTATCTGCGAAAGTTTGCCGGAAAAATTATTTTCCCTGGCCAAAAGCCTTTTTATCTGGGCGCCTCTTATAAAAGAACCGAGAAAAAACACTATAACAATAAATATCAAAAAGCCTATCGCGCCCCCGCCTATCAGAAACTTAAGTTTTTCAGCCTCGACATTAAGGTTGAAAGAAGACTCTGTTTTTTTCTTCCTGAGTTCTTCCGGTAAAAGATTGATTTCTATCATAATTACTCAAATAACATATTTGTCATTGCGAGGGCGAAGCCCGAAGCAATCTCTAGGGATTGCTTCGTCGCCTTCGGCTCCTCGCAATGACGTGAAATTTATTTTCTCAAAGCCAGGCCCATTGCCACTGCAAACTGGCCTGGAGAGTTTTTAAAATCTTTACAGCCGGATTCATCTAAAATCTTAATACCTTCCAATGGATCCCATAAAATAACGTCCATCCCGAGATTCTCTTTTAAAAAATCCTGAATATTAAAAAGATACGCCCCTCCGCCGCTTATATAAAGTCTTTCTATGTTTTTACCAAACTGGGTTTCAAAATAATCAAAAGACATCCGGATCTCTGATATAAATTTTTCAAGCGTAGGCATCAAAACCGCAGCCACTTCTGCATTTCTTTCTCCGGGATTACGTTTAAGCGCCTCTGCCTCGCCAGGATTCAATCCCAGCGATTCTTTTATTCTAGTTGTAATATCCAAGCCTCCCCACAATAAGTCCCTTGTAAAATAAGGGTATGCGCCTGCGGCTATATTCATATTGGAAAATCTGGCGCCTATGTTTATCATCGCGTAAATATTCTCTTGTTTGGCCCCGAGCCCAAGCCTTTGAAACGCATTTAATACAGCTACAGTATCCACGTCTATATTGGCTATATCAAGCCCGGCCTCTTTAAAAATCTCTATGCATGCATTCACCCTGTCCTTCCTGGCAGCTACCAAGAGTATCCTGTTCGCATTGCCCGAAGGGCTTTTATCCAGGATAGCGCAATCCAGTATTGCCTCGTTTATGTCAAAAGGAATGTATTTTCCGCCTTCAAATTTTATAGCGCTCCTGAGCTCTTCCTTCTTCATGGGCGGCATCTCAATATAGCGCACGATAACGGACGGGCCCGATAAAGAAACGTTCACGCGCCTGGTTGACGGTTTTGAAAGTGCCAGTAAATCCTTAAGGCTGGTCTTGATATCCTCGCCTGAAACCGGATTTATAGCGCATTTTAAAATCTCGAGCTTTCCTTTTTTCTCCTGTAGCTCTATCAGCTTTATGCTGCTGGAGCCTATATCTATACCTAGCGGTCTTATCATTATTATTTAGCACCCATATTATATATATGTAGGGAACGGTTTTAAACCATTCCCTACACGTTATCCCTTTTATTCAACAGCCGGATCAGCTGCGTTTGCCTGCCCGCTGCTATTAGCCCTGATTATTCCTGATTCATCCGCAAAAAAATGCCTTGTCCCGGTTTTTCCAGAAACAGCCGGGTCAGCGTTCAACGTAAAGCTTTCGCTATCTATAAAATTGTATGTAAAACTGTACCCCTGTTTTGTTCCGCTTGCAAGCACGCTGTCGATATATGGAGGATTTGAGACCGGAGCTATAAGATCCGACAGGCCCTGAGGATAAGTGTGGGGAAGCGTATTCGCGTAAAAATTCTGACATGCGGTAATAGCTGTTTTAAACGCAGCTATAGCGGCCATTTCGTTTGCGTTATGCCTTGCGCGCAATACGCTCGAAACTACAAGCGTCGCAAGAGTCATAACTATCGCAACTACTATCATTATCTCAACTAGCGTAAATCCCTTTTTTGATTTCATTTATAATAAATTATACGATTATGGCCCAAAAGTCAAGGACAAAAAAAGTGCCACGCATATGCGTGGCACTTTTTTAAATATAATATTGAATAACGGCTTATTCTATCGGCAGTCCTGATACATTGTTAAGCCTTATTACGCCGCTTTCATCCACGAAGAAAATACGCGTTCCTGTTGTGCCGCTTACCGCAGGGCTTGCTGTGCAGGTAAACTGATTGGCATTTACCATTGCATATGTATAAAAATACCCTTGTCTTGCGGTTCCTGCTGCTGTAGCGCCTGCTAACCCAGCGTCAATATACGCCGGTGTTGCCGTGCTTAATGCTGCTAGGTTTGCCGGATAAGATGTAGGTGTCTGAGCTGAGCGGAAACTTTCGCAAGCTGTGCTGATTGTCCTCAAGGCCGCTATTGACGCTGCTTCGTTCGCGTTATGTCTTGCCCTCAATAAGTTCGGTATTGCAATTGCTGCTAATAGAGATATGATTGCGACAACTATCATTATTTCTACAAGCGTAAAGCCACGTCCACTTCTTAATTTTAATAACATCTTTACTTCCTCCTTTCTTTAGCCTTAAAATGGCTTAAAATTATAATAATAACTAAAGAAAGTATAGCATACATGCCTTATTTTGTCAAGAAATGCCCCTATGGGAGTGCTAGTGGGCGATGATTTCGGTGAGTTTGAAGACCGGCAGGAACATGGCAATGACTATGCCGCCTATAACTATACCCAGAAAACCTATTATCAAAGGCTCTATAAGGCTGGTGAGGCCGCTTACGGCAGCATCCACCTGGTCTTCGTAAAAATCAGCTATCTTGGTAAGCATCTTTTCCAGCTCGCCTGTCTGCTCCCCTACCTTGATCATCCTGACAACCATCGGAGGGAAAGCCCCGCTTTTGGCCAGCGGGTCAGCTATGTTTTCTCCCTCTTTTATTCCGGTGCGCACAGATTCCACTGCCTTTTCTATTACAGTATTGCCTGCGGTTTTACCGACTATTTCCAGCGAAACAAGTATAGGCACTCCGCTTTTGACAAGCGTGGCAAGCGTCCTTGTAAATTTTGCGACAGCGACCTTTCTGAAAAGAGGCCCCAGGACCGGCATAAACAAAAGCATCTTGTCGTAATTTTCCCTACCCTGTCTGGTCTTCATATATTTTTTTAAAGCAAATACGCTTATCGCTATCCCCGATGCCACATATGCAAACATTCCCCTTATGGTATCGCTTACAAAAATCAGCACCCTTGTGGGAAACGGCAATTGGCCTCCAAGCATGGCGAATATCCCTTTAAAGGTCGGGATGACTTTTAAAAGCATGACAAGCGTTATGAGCATGGCCATTGTCACCACAACAGTCGGGTATATAAGGCTGGATTTTACCTTTCTCTGCAGCATGTTTGATTTTTCAAGGTATGTGGCAAGCCTGTCAAGGATATCATCCAGCGCCCCGCTTGATTCGCCTGCCCTTACCATATTTACATAAAGCGTTGAAAATACCGCGGGGTGCCTCGCGAACGCATCAGAAAGGCTGGAGCCCGTCTCTATGTCATCTTTTATTTTCGCAAGTATGCTTCTAAAAACAGGCTTCTCTATCTGTTCGCATAAAATATCCAGGGCCTGAACCAGGGGTATGCCGCTATCAACCATAGTAGCCAGCTGCCTGGAAAATATAACTATCTCTTCCAGCTTTACGCTGCCGCCCGTAGACATCGGCCTTTTTTTAGCGGCATCTTCTATGGAAATTATTATAAGGTCTTTTTTGCGCAGGGCATCTATAAGAAGCGCCTTGTCCGAATATTCCAGCACCCCGCTCACTGTTTTCCCGTTAATCTCTTTTGCGGTATATTTAAATGTAGGCATCAATATTGCGCGAAGCTCGCTACGCTCGCTTCGCTACTCCCTCATTTGTGGAGTAGCGGAGCGAACGATAGTGAGCTCCGCGCCCTTATCATTCTTCTGTTGTTACCCGCACAACCTCTTCCATGCTGGTAATGCCGTTTTTCTGTTTTTCCATTCCGTCGTCATACAATGTCTTCATGCCTTTTGAAACAGCATAATTTCTTATGTCATCCACAGAAGCGCTTTCTATTATCATCTCCCTGATCTTGTCGTCTATTGCCAGGGCCTCAAGTATCGCTATCCTTCCGAAATAGCCCGTTGAGTTGCATTTTTTACAGCCTTTGCCTTTGCAGGCTTTGCATATAACCCTGCACAGCCTCTGAGCAGCCACCATCACCACAGAACTGGCTATTAAAAACGGCTCTATGCCCATGTCCATAAGCCTTGAAATAGCAGTAGGCGCGTCATTTGTATGAAGGGTACTCAGCACTAATTGTCCTGTGAGCGACGCCTTTATTGCAATATCAGCAGTCTCGGAATCCCTTATCTCTCCTATCATTATTATATCAGGGCTTTGTCTCAGTAATGAGCGCAGGCCGTTTGCAAAAGTCAATCCTATCTCTGCATTTGCCTGTATCTGCGTTATGCCCTCTATCTGATACTCGACAGGATCTTCGATAGTTATGATATTTTTTTCAGAAGTATTCATCTGATTTATCACGGAATAAAGAGTGGTGGATTTTCCGCTTCCCGTAGGCCCTGTCACGAGTATCATCCCAAAAGGTTTTGCTATCGCCTCTTTGAATCTGGCAAGCGTGCGCTCGGAAAAACCAAGCGCATCAAGCCCTATTGAAAGATTTGATTTGTCCAGTGCCCTCATTACCACCTTGCCCCCAAAAGATGTCGGCAGCATAGACACCCTGAAATCAACCTCTTTTTTATGCAGCCGTATCTTAAACCTGCCGTCCTGCGGCACCCTTGACTCCGTTATATTCATGCCCGACATGATTTTCAATCTTGCCAGCACCGCATTCTGATTTTTTTTCGGTATCCTCAATGACTCCTGGAGATTTCCGTCAACCCTGTACCTCACGCGCAGATAATCTTCTTCAGATTCAATGTGAATATCAGAAGCTCTTTTTCTCAAGGCCTCCAGTATTATCAAATTGACCATCTTTACAATAGGCGGGGTATCGCCTTCCAACGCCGCTTCTCCTATGTCAAATTCTTCTTTAGTCATGCTCACTACTTCCAGGCCGGATTCTTCTGTGTTTTTAATAGCGTCCGACATCGGCTTATCGCTTGTATCGTACATTTTATCTATTGAATCCAATATATCTGTTTCAGTGCTCATCACAGGCTCTATGTTAAACTTTGTAAGCATCTTCAGGTCGTCTATTGCAAATATATTGAGAGGATCTGCCATGGCTACGATCAGCGTATTGGAAAATCTGCATATGGCGATGACCTTGTACTGCCTTGCCATTGCCTCAGGTATAAGTTTGACGCTGTCTCTTTCCACTTTATATTTTGAAAGATTGATTGCGGGTATATTCAATTCCTTGCTCATCACTGCCATCAGGTCTTTGTCACTTATCATACCTTCCTTAACAAGTATTTTACTGAGGTTCCCGCCGTCTTTTGCCTGCAGATTCCTGGCCCGCTCAAGATCTTTCTGAGCAATCAGCTTATTATCAACCAGCGCCTGCGTTAATCTTTCTCTCAATGATTTCGCCATGATATAATAGTGGGCCTTGCTAAAAATATTGTTCGAG
>PCTH01000051.1 GCA_002771475.1 Candidatus Omnitrophica bacterium CG22_combo_CG10-13_8_21_14_all_43_16
TTGGGGTTTATCTTGGGCTTGGCGCCCAGGGCATTTGGTGGTCTATGAATATTTCCATAGCGTGCCAGTGTCTTTTAATGACGAGGCGCTATTTCGGTAAACGCTGGATGCAGCTTTCAGAACAGGTTATATGACGGATACTAAACCAGGATTATACATACACGTACCGTTTTGCAGAGAGAAATGCCTTTACTGCGATTTTTATAGCGCCCTGTACTCCGAAACCCTGGCGGATTCGTACATATCTGTGATTTTAAACGAGCTTCAGGGATTGAACCAGAGGTTTTCCAGTATTTATATAGGCGGCGGTACGCCTAGTATTTTAAACCTGGATTTACTGGATAAGCTGTTGTCGGGTTTAAAAAAATTTATAACGCCCGGCATGGAGTTTACTATAGAGGCAAATCCTGAAAGCGTAGATTCAGAAAAACTTAAATTATTCCTGGATAAAGGCGTGAATCGCATCAGCATGGGAGTCCAGTCTTTTGACGATAAAAAACTAAAGCTTCTCGGTAGGATTCATGATGCAAAAGGTGCGATGGATGCGATAGAACTTTCAAAAAAATCAGGTTTTGGAAATATAAGCATTGATATGATATTCGGCTCAAGCGGAGAGGATTTAAAGGCGTGGCAGCTCGAGCTTGAAAAAGCCGCAGGCTGCGCCGCCAGGCACATATCCTGCTACTCCCTGAGTTATGAAAAGGGTACGCCTCTATTCAGGATGAGAGAAAAAAACCGCATCGTAGCTTTAGATGATGATGTCCTGGCGGAGATGTATGGATATACGATGTCTTATCTTCCATCCAAAGGCTTTGATCATTACGAGGTTTCAAATTTTAGCAAGCCAGGTTTTGAATGCGCTCATAATTTGAATTACTGGGATAATCTTCCTTATATAGGCCTTGGCCCGTCAGCTGTTTCTTATATAGACGGGACGCGTTCTGAAAATGTGCGGGACGTAGAAGAGTATATTGATAGGTACGTTAAAGGCGTTAGCCTTATTACGTACAGCGAAAATCTATCAGGCATCAGGATGGCCAGGGAAACCAGTGCAGTGAAAATAAGGACCAGGCAGGGCATAGATTATGATTGGTTCAAAAATAAAACAGGCTTTGATTTCGAGGACACTTTGGAAAAAGGCATTCTTGATGAGCTTTCGAAAGATGCCCTTCTGGAGTATAAAATAGATGAGCTGACCCGGGAGAAAAGAGGTATAATGCTTACTGAAAAAGGATTTTTGTTTTCAGACACTGTTTCCTCTGCATTTCTATAAACGTAACCGCCTCCGTTCTCCGAACGGGGGTAACTACCCCGTTCGGAGAACGGAGATGAGGTGAATTGTGAAATCATACACAGATTACATCTGGATGAATACCAGAAATAGATATGAGATAGTGAACATTACTTCTGAAGTGGAAAACGCCCTGGCTGAAAGCGGGATAAAAGAAGGTATCTGCCTGGTGAATGCCATGCATATCACGGCGAGCGTATTTATCAACGATAATGAATCAGGCCTTCACGAGGATTTCCTTAAATGGGTGGAAAAGCTCGCGCCGTACGGAGTCGATAAGTATAAGCATAATCTCACAGGAGAGGATAATGGCGACGCGCATCTGAAAAGGACTATCATGGGCAGAGAAGTGGTAGTTGCTATTACAAAAGGCGAGCTTGATTTCGGGCCGTGGGAACAGATCTTTTACGGCGAATTTGACGGCCGGAGAAAAAAGAGGGTTTTGATAAAGATTATCGGTGAGTAGCGCAGAGTTTAAATTATGAATAAATTTTTACCTGTTTCAAAAAAGGACATGCAGGATAGAGGATGGGATCATCTGGATATTATCCTGGTGACAGGCGATGCGTACGTGGACCATCCTTCTTTCGGCGCGGCTGTTATCGCGAGGGTCCTGGAGCGCGCCGGGTATAAGGTAGGCATTATAGCTCAGCCTGACTGGAAGGCCTCGGACGATTTTTTAAAACTCGGAAAACCAAAATTATTTTTCGGCATAACCGCCGGAAATATGGATTCGATCCTCGCCAATTACACCATTAACCGCTCCAAAAGAAGAGAGGACGATTATTCTCCGGGCGGAAAGATCGGGCTGAGGCCGAACAGGGCTACTATTGTTTACGCGAATAAGGTAAGAGAGCTTTTTCCTGATACGCCTATTGTATTGGGAGGCATAGAGGCTAGCCTGCGAAGGCTTGCTCATTATGATTTCTGGTCAGACACGATTCGCCGCTCGATCCTTTTGGATGCAAAGGCGGATTTACTTATCTACGGCATGGGAGAAAAACAGATCGTAGAAATAGCCAGGCGCATAGAAAATAAAGAGGACATAAAAAGTTTTGATAATATACGCGGGACAGTGATTGTAAAAAAGACATTGGAGCGCCTGAAAAATCATATAGAAATACCTTCGTTTGAAGATGTTGAAAAAGACAAGGATAAATTTAACGAGGCGTTCAGATTATTTTATTTGGAATCAGATCCTATCAGGGGCAAAACGATTGCCCAGAAGCACGGTGATAGATTTGTCGTGCAGCTAGCTCCGGAAAAACCGCTGACGACCAAAGAACTGGACGAGATATATCTATTGGATTACGCCAGACTTCCTCATCCTGACTATGACAAAGAAGGCGGGGTGCCAGGTTTTGAGACAATAAAAAATTCTGTCACCTCCCACAGAGGCTGCAGCGGCGAATGCAGTTTCTGTTCGCTCGGTATTCATCAGGGCCGCATAATACAGTCGAGAAGCAGGGAATCCATAGTTAAAGAGGTAGAAATCCTGGCTCAGCAGGTATATTTCAAAGGCACCATCACTGATATAGGAGGCCCTACCGCAAATCTATACGCCGCAGCCTGCAAATCATGGGAACGCCGCGGAGCTTGTAAAGATAAACGATGCCTTATGCCTTCGAAATGCCCTAATCTCGAGCTTGGTTACGACGAAACCCTGAGCCTCTGGGACAGGGTCAAAAAGATTAAAGGCGTAAAACATATATTTATAGGTAGCGGTCTCAGGTACGATCTTTTGACAGACAGGCAGTCTGACAGATACCTGAAGGCTTTATGCAGGGAACACGTAAGCGGATATCTAAAGGTAGCTCCCGAACATGTTTCCGCTAAAGTCCTGGAGCTTATGAATAAGCCGGGCATCAGGGTATATGAAAGATTTGTAAGGAGATTTCAGGATATAAATAAAGATCTCGGCAAAAAACAGTTTATCGTAAATTATTTTATCACGTCTCATCCCGGCGCGGATAAGCCCGCGAGCCTGGAAATGGCGCGATACCTTTCAGAAAGAAAAATCAGGCCGGAACAGATCCAGGATTTTATACCGCTCCCCATGACAGCGTCAGCTGCCATGTACTGGACAGGAAAAAATCCGTTTACCGGAGAAAATATCTACGTAGCCAAAGATATCAAGGAAAGAAACTGGCAGCGCGCGTTAGTCCAGCCTCGCAGGTTACCCTCGTAGCTGTTTTTCAGCGTCGATTATATCGCGGTTAATGATGCGGATTAGTTTTAAGGCCTTTTCTTTGAATTCCGAAGAGCAGGGCGTATCCATGAGTTCCCTCAGTATCTGAACCGCCATCCTGAAATAGCGTATTATCTCCCCTTCGTCGGAATCCGTAAGCCTCAGCATATTATCAAAATTTTCTCCTCTTACCCATGCCTCCAGGCATAGCGAAAGATGAAAGTGATATCTTTTGCTGAAAGGCCTTATCTTTAACTTTCTCTCAAATCTTTCTATGTTGTCTAAAACTGTATCAGTGATATTTCTGATGGATTTTGTGATTTTGGAAAGTTTCGGCAGGACACTGTTTTTTCTCGGTTCAAATACAAGTCCCATACACAGTATCCCCAGCTCGGTTTCCGACAGATTTTCCAGGATCCCTTTTCCGTAGAGCTCTGCGAGAGAGAGCTCATAACCGTAGATCTTGCTGGCGAACTCGCCTTTTTTCGTTAGAGCGTTATTTTTTATATATCCCAGGTCCTTCAATAGCCTCACTTTATTATACATTAGGTCCAGCGCTTTCCGCCTCGAGTGCTTATTTGCCTGAAAATAATGAAATGAGAGCGGGTATATCTCGTATAGTTTTTCTTTGTATTTACTGTAAAGGTTCAATATGGTGGCGTAAGACGCGTTGAATTTACTTTCCACCTTTTCCGGGGTGCCGTAAATCACTTTATTTAATTCCTGTCCGGAGGTATGGCGCAGGTTTACCCTGGAATAGACAAATCCTTCTTCGTCTATGCCGCGCCTTCCCGCACGGCCCGCCATTTGGTAGAAATCCCTGGTCTTCAAAGTGCCGTAAAAATTCCCGTAGAATTTCCTGAGTTCATTAAACACGACTGTCCGCGCAGGCATGTTTATGCCCAGCGCGAATGTCTCCGTGGTAAATATCACCTTTATCAGCCTCGAGGTAAAAAGCCTCTCCACGACTTCCTTCAGCGTGGGCATCATGCCTGCGTGATGGAACGCGACACCCCTTTCTATGAAAGGAAGCATAAATTCAGCGCTTTTTTCATTCAAAAGGTCAAATCTCTGCCGCAGCTCGCGGTAAAGCGTTTTTATAGACTGTTTCTCGTCAGGATTTAAAAAATCAAAACACATGATTTCCTCTGCGAGCCTCTCGCAGTGCCTTCTTGAAAAGCAGAAATATATGCAGGGCAGCTTATTATTGTCAAAAAGGTATTCTACGAGGCCCACAGGCTTATTCGGCTTAAACTGTTCATGCCGCCCGGTATTCATCATGCTTCTCGTATTATCCAGGATTTTATTGTGGCACTGGTAAAAGAAATGTAACGGCACGGGCCTTTTATCCTCTTTGACCACTTTTAAGGGTTTTTTATGTATCGACTCGATCCATTTGGCAAATTCGTCTATATTTGGTATGGTTGCCGATAGCGCCAGCATCTTCATCCCGGGCGGCAGGAATATAAGGGACTCTTCCCACACGGTGCCGCGTTCGTAGTCGTCCAGGTAGTGTATCTCGTCAAAGATTATCCAGGAATATTCGTTCAGATTGGTTTCTTCTGCCAGCACCTTGTTCCTGAAGATCTCCGTTGTCATGATGAGTATGGATGCCGTCGGATTTATAGTGACATCTCCCGTGAGTATGCCTATGTGGTCTTTGAAATTTTCCTGGAAATCCCTGAATTTCTGGTTAGAGAGTGCTTTTATGGGAGCCGTGTATATAGCCTTGGTGCCTTTTGCCAGGCAGTCGTTTATCACGTGTTCGGCTATGACGGTTTTGCCTGCGCCCGTAGGCGCGGACACTATTACAGAGTAACCTTCATTGATATAATTGATGGCTTTTTCCTGGAATGGGTCGTAAATCATAGCTACCATTATACACTTTTTTCCAAGAATAAAAATAAAAAAAGTACTTGCCAATGATATTGATATATGATATAAAAACATCTATTATATATAGGGAAATAAAGTGCAAGAAAACTACGCCACACCTCTTTACACCATAGGAATTACTGCGAAGCTTATCAAGGTTTGTCCAGCCACACTGCGGATCTGGGAGACAAAAGGATTGATAAAGCCTGCCCGCCTGGGTAAAAACAGGTTCTATTCAAAATACGATATCGACCGTTTGGAAAAGATAAAAGATATGATCCGGAAAAATAGGATAAACATCCAGGGCGTTAAAAAGATACTAAGCACAACTGCTTGCTGGGAAATAAAAAGCTGCAGGGAAAAGGAAAAGAAGGCCTGCCCTGTATATATAAAGCATAGGCGGTCATGACATGTTAAAACCTGCCAGGACATTCAGGGGCGGATACAAGTTCAAAAATTTTAACGGCCAGGCCAGGCCTGTAATTGTGGAAAACCAGATACCGGCCATAGTGATCATACCGCTCAAGCAGGGTTTTGGCACGGAATTGAAAAGCCTGGTTAAAAAGGGAGATGCGGTATTTGCCGGCCAGACAATCGCAAGGGACGACAGCGTTGTTTCATCCCCGATACACTCTTCAGTGAACGGGGTTGTCGAAGAGGTTAAGCGGATAAATTATTTTAAACGCCAGACCACCATGGTTATCATCCGGACAACCAATGCCTCCGGGGAGATCCCCAGATTGGAAGGATGCTCGCCGGACTGGGCGAGATTAAGTAATGAAAAAATAGAAGAATTGATTTACCTCTCAGGCGTAAGCTCGCTGGACAGAGAAGGCATCCCTACCCGTTTTAAAAGCTCGATCATTCCGCCGGAAGAAGTAAAACACCTTATTGTGCATGGCGTGGGCTCAGAGCCTTATAATATCTCTCTGGAGCTATTGCTTAAAGACAAAAATCTCTTAAATTTTTTAGAAGGCGTAAAGATCCTTAAAAGGATCATGCCTAATTCCAAGGTGCATCTGAGCCTGAATGCGCAAAAGAGAAACATAATAGAACAGGTAACGAAGCTAACATCCCAGTTAGAATGGCTCGACACATATCCGCTGGAACCGAAATATCCCCAGGGCTACGATGAAATACTCGTCCCCACCATACTCAATCAGAATTTTCCATACGGCTATTCAGCAGCAAATATCGGCGTAGTGATCCTGAATATCCAGGCTGTCCTGGGCGTCTATGAAGCGGTTTGCGAAGGCAAGCCGTTTATAGAAAGGATTATCGCTATCTGCGGCCCCTCGATAAAAGATAATATCCACATAAAGGTGCGTGTAGGAACGTCTTTAAAAGATATACTTGCCGGGAGGGTTAAAACCGAAACGCCTGTCAGAGTGGTTCTGAACAGCCTCCTGACTGGATTCCAGTTAAACGATATCAGCTTGCCTGTGGACAGGACATTTTCTCATATAGTGGCCATACCGGAAAAAAGGGAAAGGGAATTCCTCTCGTTTATGAGGCCTGGTAAAACCAGGGATTCTTACACAAGGGCTTTTCTGGCAGAAATACTTCCCTGGGTAAAGAGGGCGCCTGATACCAATGAGCACGGAGAGGAGAGGCCTTGCATCTCCTGCGGTTTCTGCGAAGAGGTTTGCCCTGTTAAAATAATACCCCATCTCCTGGCCAAGCATGTCCAGCGCAGTCTGATAGACGAGACCCTGATGAACTACGGCATATTTAATTGTATCGAGTGCGGGCTGTGCAGTTATGTGTGCCCTTCAAAAATATCGCTCATGAAAATCATAAAAGACGGCCAGGATAAGCTTACCATGCAGGGATGCGACAGCACCCAGTGCATACTGCCTTATTTTAACCTCAAGGGCATAGAAGAATACAGAGGCGTTACAAAACTATAAGCGGGGAAAAATGCGTTTTATAAAAAATACATTAGACCAGGTAAAAATAATCGCAGGAAATAATAAATATCTGAAAACATTCAAGCCGGTGCTGAATGCCATGGATGGATTCTTTTTTGGCACTGATAAGGTTACCGCGCTTCCTCATATCGTGGACAATATGGATATTAAGCGCCTGATGTCGCTTGTTATCATCGCGCTTCTGCCTGTTACGATAGCCTCAATATATTTCTGGGGACTGAGGGTCCTTCTCGTGATCATGACCTCTTATATTTTCGGCGGGCTTATAGAGGTATGTTTTGCCGTATTCAGAAAAAAAGAGATACATGAAGGGTTTCTGGTAACAGGTTTGATATTCCCGCTTATCCTTCCTCCGGGCGTCCCTTTATGGGTAGTGGCTGTGGGGGTCATGTTCGGCGTCATGTTCGGTAAAGAGGTCTTTGGCGGCACAGGCAGAAATATCTTTAACCCGGCTATAGTAGGAAGGGTATTTCTTACGATATCCTTTCCGAAGATCATGACAATTAACTGGCAGCTGCCTTTTAATAAAGGCCTCGGAGGCTTTACGCATTTTCAAAATACCGTGGACGCCGTGACGACCGCTACGCCGCTGGTGCTTTTTAAAAACCAGGGCATACTTACTTCCTATTCAAACCTTATGTTTGGCCAGTCTGCCGGCTGTATAGGCGAGACATTCCGCATTGCTATCATTGCCGGAGGGCTATTTTTGATAGTTATGCGCATAGTTGACTGGCGGCTGCCTTTAGCTTATCTCGCTACAGTATTTGTTTTTCCTTATTTGAGTAATCACCTGATTCATACCCAATTCGCATTGGGGCCGTTCCAGCTTCTTTCAGGTGGCCTTCTTTTAGGCGCCTTTTTTATGGCTACAGACCCCGTCACAAGCCCTTTTACCAGGCCGGGCAAATGGATATCCGGCGCGCTCCTCGGGATACTGACGTTATTGATCCGGAACCTTTCAGGATATGTGGAAGGCGTTATGTTCAGCATACTTTTAATAAATGCCTTTGCGCCCCTTATAGATACAATGGTGCTGAGAATAAGGTATAAGAAAAGATGAAAGCGTTAAAGATAATTTTATTTGTTCTGGTGATGGGTACCGTATCAAGCGTAATGCTTGTAGGCGTGAATTCATTTACCCAGCCTTTGATTTTTAAAAATGAAGAAGTGAAGCTGAAATCGGCCGTGCTTGGCGCGCTGGAAATTACCTATGAAACTGGCAGCGCGCTCGCTATCTTTAACGATAAGGTCAGGGTGTTGGATGCCGGCAAAACCGAGTTTTTTATTTCACGAGACGGCGCAGCAGCTTTTGAGTTTTACGGGCCCGGGCTCTGGGGCCCTATATCAGGGGTGGCCAGCATTAACCCGGATTTAAAAAGCATAAAAGCCATAAAGATAGTATCTCAGGAGGAAACCCCCGGGCTCGGAGGAAGGATCGCTGAACATGGTTTTTTAAAACAGTTCCGGGGCAAGGAATTTTTTCCCAGGCTGGTATTTATGCCTGAAGGCAAATCCAGCGCCGTTAACGAAGTGGACGCTATTACCGGGGCCACAGGTTCGAGCAGGGCATTGGAAAGATTATTGAATAGCGTATTGCAGAAAAACGCCGGCATCCTGAAAGAACAACTGAATAATAGATAATCTATGTCGCCTAAAAAGACAGTAAAAAGAAGTTTCAGGAACGCGAAATGGTTCAAGGCCCTGATAGCAGGATTGTGGCAGGACAATCCCACATTCTGCATGGTCCTCGGGCTATGCTCCATGCTTGCCATAACAAACCGCATGGATAATGCTATTGCCATGGGCCTGGGGGTGACATTTTGCATAGTTTTCAGCTCGCTCCTTGTTTCTCTTTTTAGAAATGTTATACCTAGCCGCGTGCGCATGCTTGCCTACATGGTTATCATCGCCACGTTTGTAATCTGCGTGGACAGGTTTCTTAAGGCGTATTTCCCGCCCATAAGCGAGGAGCTTGGGCCGTACGTCGGGCTTATTATCACAAACTGCATCATTATGGGAAGGGCAGAGACATACGCTATTAAAAACGGGCCGCTTCTTTCCGCGCTTGACGGGTTAGGCTGCGGCATAGGCTATACTTTCATGCTTATCTTGATGGCGTTTGTAAGAGAAACAATCGGTTTCGGTACGCTTCTCGGCTACAGGGTAATGCCCGGATCCTGGGTAAACTGGGTGGTAATGACTATCGCGCCGGGCGCATTTTTTCTTTTAGGGGTTTATCTGTGGATATTCAGGACTATTGCTAAAAAGACAGAGGCTTAAAAATGAACGCGACTAATCCGTTAATCCTTCTGGTCGCCGCAATATTTACGCATAATATAGCGCTTGTGTACATATTGGGGATGTGCCCTTTTATAGTTATTTCAAGGAATTTTAAGACAGCCATGGGTATGGGCGTGGCTATCATATTCGTGGTCACATTGACCGCCATTATTATCTGGCCTATATACTGGCTGATCCTTGTGCCTGCTCACGCTGAGATAGTCTCATACCTGATTTTTATTGTTGTAATTGCTGCAACAGTGCAGCTATTGGAGATGCTTATTGAAAAGTTTTTTCCACCGCTTCGGTCTTCGTTCGGGATATTTCTTCCGCTCATTACTGTTAATTGCATTGTCCTCGCGGTACTGCTTTTCATGGTATTGAGAAAATATGATTTCGTTCAGACAATATTTTATTCTGTAGGGACCAGCGCAGGCTGGGCTCTTGCTATCATAATCATGGCGGCTATAAAAGAAAAGATGATGCTTGTTTCCGATGTGCCGAAAGGCCTCAGGGGAGCGGGCATTACAATGATTATCGCGGGGCTCTTGGCTTTTGCCTTTATGGGCTTCGCGGGGATGATTACGCTACAATGACAGCTATACTCATAATGAATGCTATTCTGGCGGTGATTGCCATACTTCTCGTGATAGCGGAGAAGTTTCTTGTTACCTATGGGGAGTGCAGGATCACTATTAATAAGGAAAAGATCCTGACTGTTGACGGAGGCGATAATCTCCTGAGCTATTTCGCCCAGAATAAGATCTTTGTGCCGTCAGCCTGCGGAGGCAAGGCGACTTGCGGATACTGCAAAATAGAAATATTAAGCGGCGGAGGCAGTATATTGCCGACCGAAGAGGTGTTTATCTCCCGCAAGGACAGGCTCAGGGGAGTCAGGCTTGCCTGCCAGGTTAAGGTAAAGAACGATATCGAGGTCTTGATTTCCCCGGAACTTCTGTCTGCCCAGGAATATAAGGCGGTAGTGGCCAAGATATTGGACCTTACCGCAGATATAAAACATGTCTTTTTGAAATTAGAAGAACCTTCCGCTATAAGCTTCAAGCCCGGCCAGTACGTGCAGTTTAAGATACCGGAAACAGATGAGTTCCGGGCATATTCTGTCGCGTCCAGGCCTTCGCAGGATAATATAGTGGAACTGATCGTGCGCTTAGTGCCGAACGGCATGTGCTCCTCATATATACATGAAGTGCTGGATATAAATGATAAGATCGCGCTTACAGGGCCTTTTGGGGATTTTTACCTGAGGGAGGATTCTACGAGGGACATAGTCTGCATTGGCGGCGGCTGCGGCATGGCGCCGATACGTTCCATATTATTGCATCTGAAAGAAAAAAATATGCCGAGAAAGGTCACGTATTTCTTCGGCGCGCGCAGCAAAAAGGATCTTTTCTTTACGGAAGAGCTTTTCATGCTTTCGAAAGAGTTCCCGAATTTTAAATATATCCCGGCGCTTTCAGAGCCAAAGCCTCAGGATAGCTGGAGAGGCGAGACAGGCCTGATTACCCAGGTTGTGGAAAGGACAGTAGTCGGAAACGGGCATACAGAAGCGTATCTTTGCGGTCCGCCGCCCATGATAGACGCTTCCATAACTGTGCTTACCAAAAAAGGCATAGAGGATATATACATATACTATGATAAGTTTTAAGCGTTTCGCAGTCTGGATAAAGGCAGCTCGCGCGCCGTTTTTGACAGCCGCTTTAATGCCGGCAGCGCTTGGCGCTGCGATAAGCTGGCGGGAGGCAGGAAGGTTTGACCTTTTGATTTTTTTCATGGTGCTGCTAGGGGTAAGCTTGCTGCATCTGGCGGCTAACACGTGTAATGATTATTTCGACCACGTTACAAAAAACGACTGGCTGAATAAAAATCCGACGCCTTTCAGCGGAGGCAGCAGGGTCATACAGGAAGGCATGATATCGCCCAAAAAAATCCTGGCGCTAAGCCTTGTCTTTTTCAGCGCTGGGTCTCTTATAGGGCTATGGCTTAATCACAGGATGGCTACGAATGTAATATTATTTCTGGGAATCACAGGCGTGTTCCTGGGATTTTTTTATACAGCGCTTCCTTTGAAGATTGGATACAGGGGCCTTGGCGAAATAGTGGTGGGTTTTTGTTTCGGCCCGCTTGTTGTAATGGGGTCTTATTACGCCCAAGCCATGAGATTTTCCTGGACAGCGTTCTGGGCATCCATACCTGTCGGCATCCTGGTAGGCCTGATACTTTTTATAAATGAATTCCCTGACTATGAGGCCGATAAAGCGGTAAATAAAAACACATTTGTGGTGCTCCTGGGGAAAGAAAAAGCTGTTATATTTTTTAATATACTTCTATGTCTGGTATATGTTATTATTGCTGTATGCGCTATTTTTAGAAGCCTGCCATGGATAAGCCTTGTAACTTTTTTAACTATCCCGGCTGCCTTCAGGATAATGAAGGTTTCCAGGGCGAATTTCGATAAGGTAAATGAGCTGTTGCCTGCAAATGCAGGCGTCATAAGATTGCATATTATGGTGAGTTTTCTTATGGGCGCATCTTTTTTGCTGAAGACATTTTTTTAAGGAAAAGGCGGAGTAAAATGCTTTTGAGAGAGATCTATAAGCCGGTTGAAAAAGAATTAGCCCAGATCGAGGATCTTTTAAGGGATAGCCTCGGGAGGTCGAAAAGAAAGTCTATTCTGAATATAAATAATTATGTGCTTGTCTCTCCGGGCAAGCGGCTCAGGCCTGCGCTGGTAGCTCTGTCCGGCAAGGCGGTTTCAGGCGCTCAGGCGCCGGAAATAGAAAAACAGCTGATAAAGATCGCCACTAGCGTCGAGCTGATCCACATGGCGTCCCTGATCCACGACGATGTTATTGATCACGCCAACCTCAGGCACAATAAGCCCACGATCAACACAAAATTCGGAGAGGATATCTCTATCGCCCTCGGCGATTACCTTTATTCCATAGCGTTCCAGCTTGTTTCGCGCTGCGGCAGCATGGATATACTGGATTGTATCAGTTCTGCCGCGAAAGAGATGTGCGAGGGAGAGCTGGTCCAGGTGTGCGAAAGGGATAACATATCCCTTTTAAAGAAAAGGTATTTATTGATCATAAAGAAAAAGACAGCTACTCTTTTTGCAGCGTCCTGTGAAGCAGGCGCGATTGCGTCCGGCTGTCCCGAAGAAATGAAGCTCTCTTTAAGAAAGTACGGGCTTAATTTCGGCATAGCGTTTCAGATTATCGATGATTGCCTGGATCTTATAGGCAAGGATAAAGAACTCGGAAAAGTTCCGGGAGCTGACTTTAATATGGGTGAATTGACCTTGCCCGCGCTGAACCTTTTATCATGCTCAAAGGACAAAACCAGGATCATGCGTCTTTTGAAACAGCAGGAGAAAGGGGCGTTTAAGGAAATACGGCGCAGGTTTATTGATTCGCCCGCATTTTTAAAAACAAGAGAAGACGCGTGTTCGTATATTAATAGATCGAAGGATCATCTGTCCGGGCTGGAGGAATCGTGTTTCAAGAAGAGTTTAAGCACGCTGGCAGATTACATGATGCGCAGGATGGCGCATGATAAAAGCGGGGAGATATGAAAAGTGTATTGATAGCTATGCTGGCGTTAGCGTTATGGGCATTGTTTATCCCTTGCAGTTTTGCAGGGACAGATGAAGAAATCCAGGTGTTGAAACAGCAGGTTCAGCAGCTTATGCAGCGCATCGAAAAGCTGGAATCCGAGCAGGTTAAGGCAAAAGACGAATCAGCCAGGGCTAAGGAAGAACTTGCAAAGATAAAGGAATCAGGCTCTGCTGCGCCCGCGGCTGCGAAAGTGGATCTTTCTAATGCGCTGTCAAAACTTAAAATGAAAGGCAGATTCGCGGCAGGGTATTATAAATCAGGGAGCGCAGGCTCGTTTTCTTCAGGGTCTTTTGAGATGCCTGACGCGAAAATCCAGTTTAGTTATCAGCCGGATGAAATAAATACAGTTGTCCTGAGATTTAAATTAGACAATGGCGTGACAGGCATATCATCAACAAGCCCGCTATTGGATTATTTTTATCTCTCTTCCAGGGATTTTATACAGTCCTTGAAAGATACGCCTTTCAGCCTTTCTTCCAGGCTGGGAAGATTTAAGCTTGGTTTCGGGGAAGAGAACTGGTCTAATAACCCGGTAGAAGGCGCATTGCCGTCTAATTCTGCAGCCAATGCAGGAGTCACTGATGAAGGATTGGAATTAGCTGGCAAAATAAAATTAGATAAAATAGGATTAAAGCCTTTAGGATGGGCCGCTTCTATAAGCAATGGCAATAGTACCGCAGGTTCTGATTCGGGCGGAGGAAAGGCGTTTATGGGGAAACTGTATTATACGCCGATCGATCCGCTATATTTATCCGCCAGCTATTATGATTCAGGCAGGCTGAAATCTTCTGACGCAGAGTTATCCGTGGCAGGATTAAAGACCAGGCCTAGCGGCGCGGCTGACTGGCAGAGAAATGTATGGGAAGTTGACGCAAGATATGATTTTAAAAAAGGCGCGAAACCGCTGGACCCGCCTGCGTATTCCGACAGTAAGGCTATCGTGAGGCTTTCGTACGGAGGATTCCATGATACTACAAGCACCGCAGGCGTTAATGAGAGGGCAGGCAATTTCGCTTTTATAGAAGGCATATACAATATTACTAAAAAGGTCTATACTGCCGCGAGATACAGTTACGTGGATCTGGATAATGAAGTAACCGCTGTTTTAAATAGCGTTACAGCCAATAAGTATGACCGTTATTCGCTTGGCATGGGGTACAGATGGAGCGATAATACGCTTCTGAAACTTGGTTATGATTGGAATAAAGAGTCAGGCCCTTCTACGCAGGAGGCCAGTAACGACCAGTTAACAGCTGTCCTTACAGCCCAGTTTTAAATGCGCAGGATATGCTGATTGTTGATGAAAAATGTCCGGGGAAAAAAAGAAGACAAAGATTTTTATAAGACAACGCGGTTTGACCTGGTCTTTATAATATTGATTTTATTTTTTTCCATCGTTTCTTTCTGGGCTATTCATAAACGTTCCGGGCCTTCTTCCGGGATGAGCAGGGTATATATATATCAGGAAAATAAGCTTCTGGAAGAAAGCGGATTGGATAAGGATAAAATAATCACTATCCTTGACGGGAAGATGCGGCTTGAACTTAAGGGCGGAAGAGTGAGGGTTCTGGATACTGATTGCCCTCACCATATATGTAAAAATATGGGCTGGATAAAGTATAACGGCGAGACTTTATTATGCGTGCCTAACAAGGTATTGATCGAAATCAAATCAAAGGGCCCTGCGATTATAGACGCGGTAGCTTACTAGTATGAAAGAAAATCAAACAACAGACAATAATATATATAAAATCGCGCTTTTGGTATCTCTTGCCTGTGTCCTGCAGATAGCCGAATCCCTTATCCCTCATCCTGTCCCGGGATTAAGACTTGGCCTGGCAAATATAATCACGCTGGTGGCATTGGTAAATTTAGGTTTCGGATACGCGCTTGAAATAACAGTTCTGCGCACCGTGTTGAGCTCTTTTGTGATGGGCACTTTTATGTCGCCCGGATTTATCCTGAGTTTCGCTGCAGGAGTTATGAGCACGCTTACCATGGGATTTTTATACTGGCTGGCGCATGCCGCGAAACAGCGCTTATTCAGCATAGTGGGGATCAGCGTTGCAGGCGCGCTCGTGCATAATATCGTCCAGCTGGGCCTTGCGTATCTGATACTGGTAAAGCACCCGGGGATATTCATATTTTTACCGTGGCTATCCATAGGAGCGGTTTTTATAGGCTGGTTTACAGGCGCAGTCTCCAGCAGGATCTGCCTGAAACTGAAAGAAACAGAAGGCAGCAGGATAGCGTCGAAGGTTAAAAACCAATATCAGGGATTAAGCCTTAGCCATTATCTGGCCGGGGATTCTATCGTACATCGGATATCCCCTGAGATTAAGATAGCCTGTGTCGTTATCCTTTCGCTTGCAGTGTTATTTTTTACCAGCCTGTGGTTTTATGCGGCGCTTTTTGTATTCTTTGCCGCAGTAGCCTCCATGTCAACGATATCGTTCCGGTATCTTTTTTCAAGCGCCAGGAAATGCTCTTCCTTGATATTCGTGTCGTTTCTATTCCCGGTGTTTTTTAATTCCGGAAAACATGTCGTGTCTCACTTCGCGTATTTCAATATTACAAGCGAAGGGCTTAATACAGGTATTATATTTGCGCTGCGGTTGATTTGTCTCATATGGGCCAGTTCTTTGCTGGCCAGGACCACGTCGCCTGAAGATCTCGGCAGGGGATTATCCAGAATACTGGCGCCTTTACAGCCTTTAGGGATTTCAGGAAAAAGGATAGCGGCTATACTTTCCTTGTCCTGGACAGCCATACCTATGTTCTGGGAGACAGCCAAGGCAGGTATCCGGAGTCTGGATCTGAAAAAAGCAAAAGACCCGCGCTATTTGATCACGTTTATGAGCGATATAATAGTAAATCTTTATTTGGAAACAGACGAGCTTTTTGTAAAAAGCAGTCTTTTAACCAAATGTTAAAAAACATAAAGGAGGTGGTGATGTTGAAATTTAGTATTTTGTTGTTAGTCCTGTGCGGATTTTTGTTTTTTAGTACAGGGCTTGTTCTGGCGGATGATATCTCTGACCTGAAGGAACAGGTAAAGGTTTTGCAGGAGACTATCAAGTCCCAGCAGCAGACCATAGACGCCATGAACTCTAAAATCCAGGCTGTTGAAACAAAGCAGCAATCCCAGGCAGCTGAGATTAAGAAGGTTCCGGAGCTCGCCAGGGCAGTAGATGCGATAAAAGAAGGTTCTGCCGGAGTAATGGACGGCGCAACCGTGGGAGGCCATCTTAAATTGTACATGTTTGATGCCTCAGAGGGAGTAGTTAGGGGGGGTAACGGAGAAAGTAAGGATGCCCAGCATAACGACACTTCAGCGGGTATTCATCATTTGTACCTCTATTTAAATAAGGAGCTGTCTGATATCCTGAAACTTGACGTGGCGATAGATAACTCAGTGTCTGCGAGCGCAACCCCGTCTATCGGGTCTGATATAGCGAGGAACAGCAGCGCTACGAGCAGCACTGTTATTCATTCCGCTACTATTACCGCGCTTCTGCCTAAAGGAGCAGAGCTAAAGACAGGCGTATTCAATCCGATGTTTTCTGAGGAATATGCGAAAGAAACATGGTGGCACGAGTTATATCATCAGAATCAGGGGCTCGCTTATTTAGAGTCATGGCATGATTCAGGAATAGAACTTTACAAGAACTTTGATTTTGAAAAGTTATCCCTGCCTGTATATGTCAGCTTATTGAACGGTAATTCCTCAAGCCGGTATGCGGATAATAACGGCTCTAAAACGCTTTTGTTGCACATCGCGCCTGAATTATTCCATACGCAGTTAAGGCTTCTTGGATCTGTTGGCTTTGGAAACTGGGGCAATCCTGACAGCAGTTTTCAATCTGTTGTTGGATTTGACTGGAAACATGAGAAGCTGAATATAACCAGCGAATACATCTACAGAAAATGGGATGACCTGGTTGTTACAGGTTCTACAAAAGCTGATGGAAAAAGGGAAGGATATTATGCAAGGGCCTTGTATAATTTCACTCCGGAATGGGCTGGTTTACTTAAATACAGCCACGCGGAGCTTTATAAGACAGGCTCAAGCACCATGTTAAGCGACAACTATGATACTACAACACTGGGCATAAATTACAATATAACGCCGAGCTCTACGATCATAGGAGATTATTCCTTGATTAACGGCGAAAGGTCAAATAGCTCAGCCAGTATAAGAGCTAACAGGTATACGATAGGCTGGAGAACGACGTTCTAAGGGTTGTTTGGTAATTGTCATTGCGAGGAACGAAGTGACGAAGCAATCTTTCTTAAGAAGATTGCTTCGCTTCGCTCGCAATGACAATAATTTAGAAATTAACGTAGATAAGGTTTAATGTGAAAAAATTAAAACCGGTATTTATTATAATAATAGTGATATTCGCAGCGCTCTGGGCGGTAAGATCGTATAATGAGCGCAGATTTCATGTGGAAAAAGAGACCCGCTTCATGATGGATACTTATGTGACCATTTATGCAGTGGGGCCAAAGGCAGTCACTTTAAAGGCGATAAATCTCGCTTTAAACAGGATGCAGGAAATAGATACGAAGTTTAACTCGCTGAATTCCAAAAGCCCTGTTTATGCGTTTAATCATACGCTCGAGCCCATCTCTGATAAAGAGATCATCGGCCTGATTCAGATAGCGCTTAATGTAAGCGAAACCTCAGGCGGCGCTTTTGATATCAGCATAGCTCCGCTGGCAGAGCTATGGGGATTTTATAATAAGGATTATTATCTTCCCGCGCCGCAGGAGATAAAAGATTGCCTGGCTAATGTAGGGTATCAGCATTTATCCCTGGACAAAGGAAAACTGTCCAAGGATAATATGGCTGTAAGGATTGATCTGGGCGGGGTTGCTAAGGGGTACGCGATCAGCGAAGCGACAAAGGTTTTAAAATCCAATGGAGTGGCTTCTGCATTGATAGATGCGGGAGGCGATGTATATGGTCTTGGCAGAAAGGGCTCAAAATTATGGAGGATAGGCATTAAGGATCCGCGCGGCGAAGGGATACTGGGATACGTAGAGGTGGAAGACATGGCAGTGATGGGTTCCGGGGATTATGAAAGGTTTTTTATTAAAGACGGCAGAAGGTATCATCATATATTTGATCCGAAGACAGGGTACCCTACCCAGGGGGTCCAGAGCGTCATACTTATTTATAATGACCCTGTTGTTGCGCAGGCATGGACAAAAATACCTTTTATAATGGGCCCGGAAAAAGGATTGAAAAGATTGGAAAAAATTCCAGACATGGAAGTAATTATAATAACCGAATCCGGAAAAATATTATATTCTTCCGGATTAAAACATAGCCTTAATTTTATCAAAGAGGCGGAGGGTAAAGGGAGGTAGCAGCATGTTTAGAAAGTGTGTTTTATTTTTAACTGTGGCGCTATGCGCCTGGTTTAGTTTTTCAGGGGTTACTTACGCGGTTCGCCTTATGACAAGAGAAGATGCCCTGAAAAAGGTTTTTGGCGAAGGCGTAGAGATTACCACTGAAACAAAGGAGCTCGCTGATCCGGAGTTATCCAAAATTTTGGAAAGGCTGGACGGGAGCCTTGTTTATTTTCAGAAAGGGTCAAAGTCAAAAGAGTTTGAGGCCCAAACCAGCGTTGAGTTCCATTTTGCTTTAAAAGACGGGCAGAAGATAGGCGTTGCTATTTTTGATGAGGAGCCCGGAAAATGGGGTCCGGTTGATTTTATTATCGGTTTAGATCTCCAGGGCGCTGTAACCAGGGTAGAGGTCTTAAGTTATGAAGAAAAAAGAGGCCAGCCTATTGCGCGCAGAAGCTATCTGAGCCAATATGACGGCAAGACCGGCGAATCCAAACTTACTGTGGGTAAGGATATTACAGGCGTGAGCGGCGCTACGATTTCTTCGCGTTGCGCCACATTTGCCGTAAAAAAGGCTATCGTCCTTTATGAGGAACTTTACCTTAACAAATAAAAGGAAGGAGGCGTGCTAAGATGGAAAAAATAAGGCTTTCAAAAGCGCCGATAAGCGCGAAATTATTTATAACGGCCTTGCTGTGTATAGTAGGGTTAATTTATCTTTCGCTTCTTCTGCATATCTGGCAGGATACAGAAATGAAGCCGGCATTGATTGCGAAGGCATACGGTTCGATGGAGTCTATGGAACTGGCGGATCACACGCATAAGTATCTTCCTTATTACGCGCTTTACCTTCTTGCTTTGCCGGCTGCGCTGTTTATGTTTACCGGCTATTCGGAAAAGCTGAAAAGGATTTTTGCCGTTCTTCCGTTTCTGGTGATTATTGTCGACATAGGGGCAATGTGGCTGATCCCTTACGCGAATCAGATATTTTTCAGCTGGGTGTTGGAATTTGCGGGTACTTTTTTAGCAATGATTTTTCTTGCTCTCTTTTTGCTGGATGTTTATGATGTCTGGCTGGGGAAAGCGGATTAAGGAGGCAAGGCATGGCAAGGATTTTGATTATTGACGATGACCCTGATATAGTTGAGGCGATGCGCGTAGTTCTGGAAAGCAGGGGCCACAAGATTGTAAGCGCCAAAAGCGGCGCAGAGGGGTTAAAAAAAGTAAAGCTGGAATCCCCGGACCTTGTGATACTTGACGTTATGATGGAGACCATGGATAAAGGTTTTGAGGTGGCCAGGGAGATTAAAAGCGACAAAGGCAGTAAGGATGTGCCTATACTTATGCTGACTGCTATCAAAGATAAGATAGGCATGGATTTTAAAAAAGAAGCAGGCGACGAGACATGGCTTCCGGTTGACGATTATGTGGAGAAACCCCTTAAGCCGCAAGAGTTGCTGGAAAAGGTTGAAAAATTGCTCAAAACCATATAACCCTGCATGAAATATGAAGGCCTTTTAGAGAGAATAAACTGGCTTATCAGATTGCGATGGATCGCGCTTACGGGCGTAATCCTCACGGTTTTCGTTGTGCAAAAAGTAGTAAGGCTTTCCCTCCCGTTTTTTCCCCTGTATCTAATCCCTATCCTGATAGGTTTGTATAATTCGGCATTTTTTTTATACACAAGGCATATCTGGAAAAAACAGCCTGAGGATATTGAAACCAGGGCAATTGTTTTCGCCAATCTTCAGATAGGACTGGACCTCCTTAGCCTTACTGCGCTTATACATTTTTCAGGCGGCATAGAAAATCCGTTTATATTCTATTTTATCTTTCATATGATTATTGCGAGCATCCTGCTTTCCAGGAGGGCGAGCTTTCTGCAGGCCACGTTCACTGCGTGTCTTTTTGTATCAATGGCGGGCCTGGAATATTTCAATATCCTGGGCCATCATTGTCTGAAGGGATTTGTCGTAAACGACCTTTATATGAATAAGGTATATATACTCGGCACATCTTTTGTTTTCATCACCACCTTGTATCTGGCCGCGTATATGGCGAGTTCTATATCGGTAAAGCTCAGATTAAGGGAAAAAAGCCTGAAAGAGGCCAATCTGCTTCTTGAAGAAAAAGACAGGATAAAAAGCGAGTATGTTTTGCGCGTGACGCATGATATAAAAGAGCACATTTCTGCCATACAGAGCTGTATCGATCCTGTGGCCGAGGGCATGCTGGGAGAACTTAATCCCGGACAGAAAGACCTGATACGCAGGGCAGGCACCAGGACAAGTAAGCTTATATTTTTCATAAAGGCGCTATTGGAGATAACGCGCATCAAATTGAGCAGGGATATAGAGATGAAGGATTTTTCTATTGTTAAAACTGCGGAGAACGCCATTATTCTGGTGGACCCGAGGGCAAAGGCTAAAAGCATATACATGAGCCGCCGTATAGATGCCGGGGTGGACATTATAAAAGGCGCACAGGTTTATATTGAGGAAACGATTGCAAATCTTCTGGCAAATTCGGTGAAGTATACTCCGAAAGGCGGAAAGGTTGAAATAACCATAGAGGATAAAGACGGCTCCGTGCTGATACGGATTAGCGATAACGGCATCGGGATACCCAAGAAAGAACTCCCGTATATCTTTAATGAATTCTACCGCGCCAGCAATGCAAAAGAATTAGAGAGAGACGGCACAGGCCTGGGCCTCTCAATGGCCAAGCAGGTTGTCGAAAGGCATAATGGAAGGATTTGGGTGGATAGCGAGGAAGGCAGGGGAAGTACCTTCAGCATCATGCTCCCTAAAAAATAGCAGGTCTTTCCTTATAATTTGCAATACTTTCAAGGATAGGCAACACTAATAGGTATTTGCAGCCCTGCGCCGGCAGGCCTGAGGCACATCAGAAACGTTTCGGCATCAGTGGGTTTTACGTATAAGCGCGCAAGGAATTACGGCGAGATTTTTATACTGTCAAGACTACCTTCAGTATAAAAAACGAGCCGTAAGCCGTAGCGCGCGGCGAAACCAGTTTCAGTGCCGAATGGCCTGTCTGCGCAGGGCTGACTGTTACAATACTGTTACCTGCCTATTTAAATAATACAGTTGTCTATATTTTTCAGTTATGGTACATTATCCTGAAAGCACAAAGGGGGAAACATGGACTGGAAAATCTTTTTAGCGACGTTTACAGCTGTATTTTTCGCGGAGATGGCGGACAAGACTCAGATGGTCGGGATAGGCATGGCTTCGAAATCATCCAAGCCATTGACGGTATTTATCGGCTCTGTCTGCGCGTACATGGTCATCACGGCTGTTTCGGTTTTAATAGGCGCGACTCTGGGTAAATATATAAAACCCGAGATCATAAAATACTGCGGCGCGTCTTTATTTATAATCCTCGGCGTACTGATGCTCTTCGGAAAACTATAGCCTTGACTAAGGCGCCTATTATAGGTATTATATTTCCATCGGCATGTCGGTTAAAAATTATAATGCGGCATTAATATAGATAGAAAGAATTGCATCAATGGAAGACAGTAAAAAGCCTCGCGGTTTTATCAGAATCAATAAAGTCAGGGCATATCTTCTAATCAAAAATATAAAAAGCCTATTGAAACAGCAGGAAAGAAAAAGAAAAAATAAATAGGCGCTAGCTACCGGAAAGAGGTAGATCATGATTAAGAATGTCTTATTGGCTTTTATCCCCATCTTTGTGGCGGTTGACGCTATAGGTGTCCTGCCGCTTTTCGTAGGCCTCACAGAAAAACACAAGAAAAAAGAAAAATCCAAAATAATATTTCAGTCCATGATTACAGCTATGTGCCTGGCAGTAGGTTTTATATTTCTGGGCAAGGCTGTTTTTAATCTTATGGGCATTACTCTGGAAGATTTTATGGTAGCCGGAGGGGCTATTCTTTTTTATATTGCTGTGGCGGATATCAGAGGCCCGGGCAAAGGCAGCCAGTATGCGAATCAGGAGCTCGGAGCAGTGCCGCTCGGGACGCCGCTTATAGTAGGCCCGGCGGTTCTTACCACATCGCTTATTATGAGAGGCGAATACGGCCTGTCTGCTACGCTTATATCAGTGCTGGTCAATATTTTATTGGCAGGCGTCATACTTTCATTTTCTGGTTTTATAATAAAGATTCTTGGGAAGGCAGGTACAAGGGCGTTGTCAAAGGTCACAAATCTTCTTTTAGCCGCAATAGCAGTTATGCTTATCCGGAAAGGCATTATCCAGATATTCCATTTATAAAATGCATGGAGGCAGCATGGAAAGCTTAAAGTTAGAAGGCATAAAGCCTGAATTAAAGGCCGTTATCCAGCCTTATCTCATCAAGCTTCTCGGGATACATAAAGAAAACATAATCTCGATTGTATTATACGGCAGCGCTACCGGAAAATATTTCATTCCGGGAAAATCGGATATAAATCTGGCCGTTGTATTCAAGTGTCTTGGGCTGGCGCAGCTGAAAGATTCGCTCCGGGTCATAAATTCCGGCATGTCCAAAAAGATAACGGCGCCTTTATTTTTATCTTTGTCCCATATTGGAACATCCAAGGACACCTTCCCGATAGAGTTTATTGAGATAAAAGAAAATAATATTTTGGTCTACGGCAAAGACGTGTTCAGCGGCCTGGAGATAGACGAGGCCAACCTTAAGCTTTTCTGCAAAAAAGAAATAGAGGGAAAGCTTATAAGGATCCGCCAGGCTTATCTGGAAATAGGGCTCAGGAAAAAAGGCGTCGAGAGTCTCATGAAAGGGTCCTTGAACTCGCTCATCCCCGCGTTCAGGGCGCTCCTCAGGCAGAAATCCCCAAAGCCCCCCGTGGACAAAGAACAGATACTCATAGAATTCTGTAATTATTACGGCCTTTCCAAAGACGTGTTTATCGCCATATTGAAGGACAAGATGAATGACGAAAAGATAAAAGGCGGGGACGTAGAGGTGTTTTTTGAGAAATATCTTAAAGAGATAGAAAAGCTTTCATGAAAAAGATATTCATAATAGCCGCATTCTTTATTTTTACTGGCATCGGGTTCTGCGAAGAGGCGGATCTTAAAAACTATGCCGGTTATGTGAGCGATTACGCCGGTATTTTATCTTATAAAACAAAAGCGGAGCTCTCCGCGCTTTCTTCGGAAATCGAAGCCAAGACCACCAGCCAGCTGGCTGTCCTGACCATAGATACGACTGCGCCGCTCGATATAGAAACCTACGCGGTAAAGCTTTTTGAAAAATGGGGCATCGGCCAGAGAGGCAAAGATAACGGCGTCCTGATGCTCGTGGCTGTAAAAGACAGGCAGGTGAGGATAGAAGTGGGGTATGGCCTGGAGGGCGCGATACCTGACGCGCTTGCCAAAAATATAATTGAAAAGTTCATGCTCCCGTTTTTTAAAAGAGGGGATTATGACGCCGGGATTCTTCAGGGCGCTGCGGTTGTGAGCAGGCTCATAGCCGGCGAATATCATGTTGAGATCTCTGGATTGGAAAATATAAAAGTAGCCGCCCCTTCAAAAAAGCCGTCTATTTTTGACTTCTTATTTATTGTTTTTTTTATTATAATGGTAATGAGGGTTCCGCTTCTGTTGTTATTGCCGGGCTCAACCAGGCGCAGGCGTGATTATTGGTATGGCGGCGGGGGATTCGGAGGCGGCTCAGGAGGGTTTGGAGGAGGATTCGGGGGTTTTGGAGGTGGCTTTTCCGGAGGCGGCGGCGCCTCAGGCAGTTGGTAATTCTAACCACCTCCACCGCGTAGGTGGAGCTTCAGGTGGAGCTTCGCTCCACCTACGCGGTGGAGAAAGATCAAGGGGGAAACATGAAAAAAATAGGCATGGTTTTATTGATTATCGCGGGAGTCGTAATAGTTTTCGGCGGGATGATTATCGCGGGGCTTAATAAGCCTGTGATCCTGGATGAGCAGGTAAACAGTACCTGGGCTCAGGTAGAAAATCAGCTCCAGAGAAGGGTTGACCTGATTCCGAATCTGGTGAGCACTGTAAAAGGCTATATGGAGCACGAAAGAGGCACGTTTGAAAAAATAACAGAACTCAGGAGCCAGTGGGCAAAAGCCGCCGGCGCGCAGGAAAAGATAAAAACAGCCAATGCGATCACTGAAACGCTGTCAAAAATTTTAATGGTCGCTGAAAATTACCCGGAGCTGAAGGCGAATGAAAATTTTCTGAACCTTCAGGCGCAGCTGGAAGGCACCGAGAACAGGATTGCGGTCGAGAGGATGAGATACAATGACGCTGTAAAAACCTTCAACGCGTACCAGAGGACCATATTCGGCAGTGTTTTCTGCGGCTTGAGAGGCCTTAGCCGGCCTAGGGTTTATTTCAAGGCAGTGGAAGGCGCGAGAGAGGCCCCGAAAGTTATTTTTTAATGAAAAAGGTACTTTTAATAAATCCATGGATATATGATTTCAGCGCTTATGACTTCGGCATAAAGCCGGTAGGGCTTTTACGCATAGGCCAGTTTCTGCGCGGTAAAGGCGCTGAGGTAAACCTGGTGGATTGCCTGGCAGGGTGCGCCAGGCGCAAAGACGAATACGGCTTTTCAAAGATACGAAAAGAAAAAGCAGAAAAGCCGGATATATTGAAAAATATAGAAAGGCCTTATTTCAGGTACGGCATATCTATTCCGGAGTTTATGGAAAAGCTATCCGCGTTTCCGGAAATAGACGAGATCTATGTGGCCAGCGGAATGACTTACTGGTATCCCGGGGCTCATCTGGCAATAAGGCTTTTGAAAGAGCGTTTTAAAAATACGCCTGTCGCTCTAGGCGGTATTTATCCTACTATCTGCCATAAGCACGCGCGCCTCACAAGCAATGCGGATATCATATGGAAAGGCAGCTTTCTTGATAAGGAATGTTTTTATCAGAGCGGGTTTTATCCCGCGTATGATTTATTGGAGGATAAAGAGATTCTTCCGATACAGCTTACCGCGGGCTGCCCTTTCAGGTGCACCTACTGCGCCTCCAGGATATTCGGCGCAAGATTTGAAATGAAAGACCCTGTAAGCCTGTTTGAAGAGGTAATGCATTACAACAGGGTATTCGGGACCAGGAGTTTTGTTTTTTACGACGACGCGCTTTTGTATAGAAGCGAGGAAGGCATCAAAAGATTTCTAAGGCTTATCATCGCCTCGGGCATGCAGTTCACTTTCCATACGCCTAACGGCTTGCACGCCAGGTTTATAGACGAGGAACTTGCGGATCTTTTCAGGAGGGCCAATTTCAGGGACCTGCGCATATCTCTCGAGACTTCAGACGAAAGCATCCAGCAGTTTACGGGAGGGAAGGTTACTAGTAACGACCTGAAGCTCGCCCTCAGAAACCTGAAGGAAGCCGGCTTCACGAAAAAAGACCTGGGCGTTTATATATTGATGGGCTCTAGCTATATTGATATGGAAAAGACCATGGACGATATAATTTTTATAAATTCTCTCGGCGCGAAGGCTGTCATAGCGTCTTATTCCCCTATCCCCGGGACCCTGGACTACAAGATACTTGTTAAAAATAAAATAATAAAAGGCAATATCGACCCTTTATGGCACAATAAATCTATCTTCTCCGAGCTCTTAATGCCGGCCTACGTCCGGAAGGCAAGGGAAATAAGGCGGTTCACGTCAAATCTGAATAAAACCTAAAACCTGGTCCACCTGACAGGTGAGCCATCTGGCTCACCTGTCAGGTGGACCAGGGTCGAGGAGCGTGTATGGAATTTTTCGAAGTAATAAAAAACAGGAAAAGTGTCAGGGAATATTCCGATAAAGCTGTCCCGAAACTCCTCATAGAAAAAATCGTAGACGCCGGAAGGCTGGCTGCCACTGCCAGGAATGAGCAGCCGTGGGAATTTGTGGCGACATCTGACAAAAAAATTCTTAAGGAAATATGCGGCATGTGCCCGAACGGGCCTTTTATTAAAGACGCTTCGCATCTCGTGGCGGTATTTTCAAAAGACACAAAATACTATATCGAAGACTGCTCCGCTGCTACCCAGAATATGCTTCTGGCGATAGAAGCGCTTGGCCTGGGCGGCTGCTGGATAGCGGGAGATAAAAAAGATTATGCGGAAGATATCCGGAAGATCTTTAGCGCTCCGGACGGGTATAAGCTGGTCAGCATGGTAACAGTCGGATATCCGAAAAAAGAAGAGAAACCTCACGCTAAAAAAAGCCTCGGGGATATTTTACGCTGGGAGAAATATGCATAACACGCTCTGGAGATTCATAGATGATGACGCCACTTTTGTGGCGGAGAACCCTGATAAGATATCGAGACTTTACTTCCCCCTTGCGAACGAATCCGGCATAATGAGTTCAATCACGCCTAACCTGCACGGCAATATAAAAACAGGGCAGCACTCTTTCCTGACAGTCCCTGTTTCTACCCTGGACCTGGATAATACCATGTATAACCGTAATTTCTGGCTGTACGTGGAAGGCCGCCCGGCATGGTCTGTTGCTTTCGGAGAGAGCGACGAGACATTGGTGGAGGCGGGATTTTTATGGCACAAGGTAATAAAAATCAATAAAGCCCTGGGCATCAAGGTAGAGGTGCTGAATTTTGTTCCGGCCAAAGACGAGCCTGTGGAACTGATGTCTGTGGAAGTCTCCAATATCTCAAAAAAGAAATTAAAAATAACCCCTACCCTGGCTATACCTATATACGCCAGGTCCGCTGATAACCTTCGCGATCACAGGCATGTGACATCCCTCTTAAACAGGATAAAATCGAGTAAGAGCGGGGTAATAGTGACCCCTACGATGAGTTTCGACGAAAGAGGACATAAAATAAACAGGTTATCTTATTTTGTGCTCGCCGGCGACGCAAATTCCGGGTTTCCCGAAGGGGTTTTTCCTACGCTCGCGGAGTTTACGGGCGAAGGCGGAAGCCTTGAAAAGCCGGAAGCTGTTTTAAAAAATAAAACCCCCGGGAAAAAATCAGGCATAGAAAGCCAGGGCAAGGAGGCGATGGCTGCCATAAGGTTTAAAATGCTCTCCATAGCCCCAGGCAAATCTATTAGATACGTCGCGGTAATGGGCATCACGGAATCCAGCCCTGAAAAGATATTCAAAAAGTTCAATTCCGCTGAAAAATTAGACAAGGCCCTGGCCTTTAATAAAAAATACTGGGTTGAAAAATCGCAGAGGGTTTATTTTTCTACGGATGACAAGGATTTTGACAGGTGGATGAAGTGGGTAAGCGCCCAGCCCATATTCAGGAAGATATTCGGCTGTTCGTTCCTTCCTGATTTTGATTACGGCAGGGGCGGCAGGGGATGGAGAGACCTGTGGCAGGATTTATTGACCATGCTTTTAGTGCATCCCGGCCAGGCGCGCAAGATGCTCATAAATAATTTCGGCGGGGTACGGCCCGACGGCTCCAACGCCACGATAATAGGCAAAAATCATGCGGAGTTTATTCCCGACAGGAACAATATTTCCCGCACCTGGATGGATCACGGGTTTTGGCCGCTGGTGGCTTTGAATCTTTATATAAATCAGTCAGGCGACAAGGATATACTTTTTGAAAAAGCCCCGTTTTTCGAAAGCGATAAAATAGACACGATGCTGGAGCATATCCTTATAGAGCACCAGAGGCCTTTTACAAAAATCGGCAAACACGGAAATTTTCTTCTGGAAGGCGCTGACTGGAACGACGGGCTTGATATGGCGGGGGAAAACGGCGAGAGCGTTGCTTTTACGGCCGCTTACGCGGGGAACCTTTTTGACCTGGCAAACCTGCTGGAAAAAATAAATTATAAAAAAGAAATAATAAGTGATTTGCGCCAAAAGGCCGATAACCTGGCAAGCCATATAAGAAAGGATGAATGGCTGAAAGTTGAATCCGGTTACAGTTTCTTTAACGGGTATTATGACAATCTGGGCAGGCGGGTGGAAGGTGATCATGCTCGCGGCGTGCGCATGGCTCTCACGGGACAGGTGTTCCCGATAATAAGCGGGGTTGCCACGGATGAACAGGTGCGCGAAATATACAAAAGCGCAAAGCGGTATTTATGGGACAAGGCTCTGAAAGGCTTCAGGCTTAACACTGATTTTAAAGAAATCCAGCCTGATCTAGGAAGGGCATTCGGGTTCGCTTACGGCGAAAAAGAAAATGGCTCGTTCTTCAGCCACATGAACGTGATGTTTGCGTACGCGCTTTATAAAAGGGGATTTGCCGCGGAAGGCTACGAGGTCATAAATTCCATATGCAATATGTGCCTGAATACCGGCATCAGCAAGATTTATCCCGGCATCCCGGAGTATTTCAATTCCGAGGGCCGCGGCATGTACCATTATCTGACAGGCTCGGCCAGCTGGCTTTTATTTACCATGCTTACCCAGGTATTCGGGGTAAGAGGAGACATGGGGAGCCTCGCGATAGACCCTAAGCTGGTAAAATCGCAGTTCGGAAAATCCAGAAAGGTTTCAGTCAATACGACTTTCGCGGACAAGGCTATACGGGTCAATTATTTTAATCCGGATAATCTAGATTACGGCGAATATAAGATAGGCAGTATCTCTATAAATGGCAATGCTGTAAAGACATTGCCTGTAAAAAGAGAAGAATTTCTTCGCCTGGCAGGAAAGGTTTTAAATATAATAGACGTCCGGTTAGCTTAACCCGCTGTTTTTTCCATTGGCTGACCGCAGCAGACCAGTTCCCCGCCGCCCGATTTTGTAACAGTCACTTCATTTCCGCAGACATTGCACTTGTACTTTTCACCGACATTTTTTACAGCCATGCACACCTCCTCTTCCCAAATATCATATAATATACTATAATATACCTGTGCCTTTAAAATTGAAAGGATTAAAAATGGCCGATGATATATACCCAAGCAGGATGTCGATCATAGAGCATCTTGAGGAATTGCGTAAACGCATCATTGCGAGCCTTGTTTTTTTTACGCTGGCGTCTGTCTTTTCCTTTATGTTTGCGGATAAGATCTCTGATATCCTGAGATTGCCGGCCTTAGGCATAATAGAAAATTTTATATTTCTTGCCCCCACAGAGGTTTTCACTGCGTATCTGAGGATGTCGATTCTCGCCGGCTTTGTGATCTCCCTGCCGTTTATCCTGCTGCAGCTCGGGCTGTTTTTGATACCCGCTGTAGAGCGGGATCAAAAGGAAGCCATAGCAAGCTGGCTTGTGATTTCATTTTTACTTTCAGCGCTCGGCATAATGTTTTCTTATTTTCTAGCGCTCCCTTTCGCGCTTAAATTTCTTATCAGTTTTGCGGAAGGCGCGGCAGTCCCCATGATAAGCATAGGAAAATATTTTTCATTCGCGGGCGCGCTGCTTTTGATAGGAGCGGGTATATTCCAGATACCGGTCATCATGGCGCTTTTATCTTATATTAGGATACTGAATCCGGCCTTTTTCAGGAAAAACCGCAAATACGCCGTAGTGGTTATCTTTATAATAGCTGCTATTATTACGCCTACGCAGGATATCGTGAACATGCTGATATTCGCGGTGCCTATGCTTGCGCTTTATGAGGCAGGCATACTTGCGTCATGGATAATAGAAAGGAAGGGAAAGGCATGAAAAAAGTTTCAATATTCGAAAGGCTGCCCAAGAGAAAAATTACAAGAAAAGGATTTTTGAAGCTATGCGGGATAGGCGCCGGAAGCCTTGCGTTAAATAGCGTGTTATTTAAATTCGCCTTTGGCCAGGAAGAGGCTTCTAGCGGAAGGCCCGGCAAAAAAATAAAGGGCCTGCACGACCTGGTTGTGGCAAAAGGAGAAGATCCTTACGCAATGACTGTCAAGGCGATAGAGGCAATGGGCGGTATGGGAAAATTTGTCAGGAAAAACAGCATCGTGCTTATAAAACCCAATATAGGATGGGACCGTTCTCCTGAGCAAGCGGGTAATACTAATCCTTATGTAGTGGGCGCTCTTGTGGATATGTGCTTTAAATCAGGCGCTAAAAGGGTAAATATATTCGACAGGACCTGTAACGACCAAAAGCGATGCTATGAAAATAGCGGCATAGAAAAAATCGCCAGGGAAAAAGGCGCGAATGTTTTTTCTCCGGACGACTGGAATGTGGTAAAAGCGAAATTTAATTATGCCAGCCCCATGGAAGGCTGGCCTATCTACAGGGATGCCCTGGAATGCGATACCTTTATAAACGTGCCTATATTAAAACATCATTCTTTGGCAGGACTAACGATTTCCATGAAAAACCTTATGGGTATCTGCAGCGGCAACAGGGGCCTTATGCATTTTGATATAGGGACAAAGCTGGCGCATCTTACAGATTTCATAAAGCCAGACCTGAATGTGATAGACGCCTACAGGATTCTCAAAAGAAACGGGCCCTCAGGCGGCAATCTTGCGGATGTAGTGGATATGAAAACCCTGATAGTCGGCACGGATCCTGTATTGTGCGACGCTTACTCCTGCGTATTGATGGGCCGGGAGCCGTCTTCCATGAGTTATATCAAGCAGGCCGTGAAATACAATATAGGTAAAGGCGATTATACTGATATAGCAAAATCAGACATATTAACCATTAATGTTTGACCGTATTCCGATCGCCGATCGGAAAAGGTTTTCAAGATGAAAAAATTAGTTTTAGCTAGAAAATTCAGCCAGGCGCTATTTCTGTCGTTATTTATTTGTCTTTTGTGGCTGACCCCGCACACAGCCGCGTTTTTTAAAATAGATCCGCTTGTCTCTATATTCAGCCTGTTTTCTTTGATGATGCTCGGAGCGACGTTTATAATAGGCAGATTTTTCTGCGGCTGGATGTGCCCGCTCGGGACTATCATTGACGCGTGCGGAATAAAATCGAAAAACAGGGATACGGGCATTTTCAGGAATATTAAATATTTTATCCTTGGCATTATTGTTATTTTTGCGTTTATCGGGATTCAGATTGCCTGGATTTTCGACCCGCTTGTTATTACAGCGAGATTTCTTTCTTTAAATTTTATACCGTCTTTTACCCTGGCCCTGGACAAGGCATTCATTTTTCTGATAAAGAGTTTAAATTTTTACGCGCCGCTCTATGATTTTTATCGCATGCTTAAGTTATCTGCACTAGGGACAAAGATATTTTATTTTCCCCATTCGCTGATTACCTTAAGTTTTTTTGTTATGATATGCGGCCTCGCGCTTATAACGAAAAGATTCTGGTGCCGCGTCATCTGCCCCCTGGGCGCGATATATTCTGCCGTTGCCGGATTTTCCATAGTAAGCCGGCGCGTGGATAAATGCGTAAATTGCATGAAATGTAAAATCAACTGCCGCATGTCAGCGATAAGCGGGGATATGAGTTATAAAAAAGGGGAGTGCGTATTATGCATGGACTGCATATACGATTGCCCGACGCAAGGCACAAAGTTTGGCTTGCCTGCAACTCCGGCCAGGCCGCAGGCCAAGGATTCCATCACGCGCAAAGATTTTTTATTTTTGATAGCGTCTTCATTTATATTCCTGGGCTTTAAGGGAAGAGAAGGTCCTCTTAAAAAAAGGCTCATCAGGCCGCCCGGGGTTAAAAATGAGCATGAATTTTTGAATAAATGCATCAGGTGCGGCAATTGCATGAAGATCTGCCCGACCAACGGCCTCCAGCCTGCGATATTCGAATCAGGCCTCGCGGGCATATGGGCGCCTCATCTCGTGCCTGAGATAGGATACTGCGAGTACAACTGTAATCTTTGCGGGAAGGTCTGCCCCGCAGGCGCTATCCCCAGGTTAAGCCTGGCTCAAAAAAAGGAACAAAAGCTGGGCGCGGCAGTGATTAATAAATTTATCTGCCTTCCCTGGTCGCAGAACAAAGAATGCATTGTATGCGAAGAACATTGCCCTGTAGCCAGTAAAGCCATCAAGACCTATGAAGAAGTGGTTGCGGGTAAAAAGATTCGTAAACCTTACGTGGATATTTCTTTATGCGTGGGATGCGGGATTTGCCAGAATAAATGCCCTACTAGGCCGGAAAGGGCTATAAAAGTCTTGCCTTAAGATTATGAATTTGACCAGAAAGGCTTGTTGTTATTTTCGCTGATTATTTTTAAAACTACATCTACGACTTCCTTGTCGTATTTATTGCCGGCGTTGTCTCTTAACTCCTGCAGTGTTACATCTATGCCCAATGCCTGCCTGTAAGGCCTGTGTGATATCATGGCTTCCAGGACGTCGCATATGGCCAGGATTTTTGCTTCGGGTAAAATTTTATCAGCCGCCAAACCTCTCGGATATCCTTTTCCGTCCAGCCTCTCGTGATGCTGGTATATTGCTTCAGGCAGCTGTGAAGGGAACGAGTAAGGCATAAGCATGTCATAGCTTTGCTGTACGTGTTCCTGCACCATTTTATATTCCAGGTCTGAAAGCTTTCCGGGCTTATTGAGTATCTCGAGGGGTATCAAAATCTTGCCTATATCGTGCAGTTCAGCGGACATCTTTAATTCCAGGATCCTGTTTTCTTCCCAGCCGAGCTCTTTGGCGATTCTTTCCGCGATCAGGGAAACGCGCCTTGTGTGGCCGAATGTGTAAGGGTCTTTGGTTTCCAGTATCTTGTCCAGGACCTTGAGGGAGTTGATTATCATGTCCAGGTTTGTGCGCTCGGAATTGTCGTAAGCCGTGATGTCCCTGGTTACCCCCAGCGTGCCGATGACTTTACATTCTTTATTTTTTATCGGGATCTTTGTGGTGGTGACGCAGTTATACGTGCCGTTAGGTAAAAGCGTGCGCTCGATCTTGCCTATAATAGGCTTGCCGGTTTTAAGCACATAGGTGTCATCCTCAAACATTTTCTGGGCCTGGTCTTTGGGGAAGAAGTCGAAATCAGTCTTGCCTATAATGTCTTCAGGAGTCAGTTTAAAGCCTTCGGCGTAAAATCTGTTTACCCTTATGATCCTATTCTTGGCGTCTTTGAAGTATATGGCGTCAGGTATATTGTCTAAAATATTCTGCAGAAGCTCTCTTTCAAGAAAAAGGGTGGACTTCAGATTTTTATATGACCTGCGAGGTTTCTTATTTTTTGTGGGCTCTCTTTTAATTTTCATATAGGAACTACAATATACCATATAATTTGCCAAAAAGCAATGATATAAGGTAAAATAGAAACCTGATGGGAGTCCGACTCCCGTAGGGAGTCGGACTCCCAATAAAAAGCATATGCTTAAAATCGGAAACCTAAAATTAAAGTCGAATCTCATCCTGGCTCCCATGGCAGGGGTAAGCGATCTGCCGTTCAGGCTCTTAAACCGCAGGTTCGGCTGCGAGCTCGGTTTTATAGAAATGATCAATGTCCGCTCCCTGAGCTACAAGATGCGCAAGACTAAAAAGATGCTTTCCACGGGCCCTGAAGACAAGCCTCTCGGCATACAGATCATAGGCTGCGAGGAGGAGTTTATACTTAGGGCAATGGATGTCCTGGGCTCTTACGAATACGATGTCCTGGATTTTAACGCAGCCTGCCCTGTGAAAAAGGTCGCGCGCCGCGGCGAAGGCGCCGCATTATTAAAGGATCCTAAAAAACTTAACAAGCTCTTGAAACTTATTGTCAAAACTTCCTCCAAACCCGTCACTGTAAAAATCCGCACAGGCTGGGACAGCTCTTCTATAAACGCAAGAGACTCTGCCCTCGCTAGCCAGGACGCAGGCGCAAGCGCCTTGTTCATCCACGGAAGAAACAGGGAGCAGGGCTACAGCGGAGAAGTGGATTATGGCGCTATAAAGGATGTAAAAAAGGCCCTGGATATACCTGTTATCGGAAGCGGGGATGTATTTAGCCCGGAGCTGGCTAAAAAAATGCTGGATGAAACAGGATGCGACGGCCTTTTGCTGGCGCGCGGCGCGCTCGGGAACCCCTGGATATTTGAGCAGATAAAAGCATTCTTAAAAAATAAAAAAATAATCCCCAGACCCGGGATAGACGAAATAGCCGACATCATGATAGAGCACATGGATTCCTATATTGATTTCTATGACGCCCTGCACGGCGTTATGAGGTTTCATAAATTTTTCGCGTGGTACACAAAAGGCATCCCCAGCGTCAGGCCTTTCAGGGAAAAGGCGTTCCGCACCAGGACAAAAGAAGGCATGCTGGATATCATCGGGTCTTTTAGAAAATTGACCAATGTTTAGGATAGTGGTATAATAAATATCACATAAAAAAGGGAGGATTTCATGCATTCTTACAAAGAATTAGGGCTGGTCAACACAAGAGATATGTTTAAAAAGGCAATGGCTGGTAAATACGCCATCCCGGCTTATAATTTCAATAACATGGAACAGCTCCAGGCGATAGTCACTGCCTGCATTGAGACAAAGTCTCCTGTAATTCTGCAGGTTTCCTCGGGCGCCAGGAAATACGCGAACCAGATTTTATTGAGGCACATGGCAATGGGAGCGATGGAGATAATAAAAACAGCGGGTTCCAGCATTCCTGTGACGCTTCACCTGGACCACGGCGATACCTATGAACTCTGCGTTTCCTGCGTAGAGTCGGGATTTTCTTCCGTCATGATTGACGGTTCAGCGCATACATATGACGATAACGCGGCGCTGACGAAAAAGGTGGTCGAATACGCGCATAAATACGACGTTACAGTGGAAGGCGAGCTCGGAGTCCTGGCAGGGATAGAGGATGAGGTCAGCCACGAAGCCAGCCATTACACCCATCCTGAAGAAGTGGAAGATTTTGTAAAAAAGACCGGCGTTGACTCTCTCGCGATCTCCATAGGCACTTCCCACGGCGCGTATAAGTTTAAATTAAAACCCGGAGAGAGCGTCCCGCCCCTGAGATTTGATATACTGGAAGAAGTTGAGAAGAGGATACCGGGTTTTCCGATAGTTTTGCACGGCTCCAGCTCTGTTCCAAAGGAGTATATAGATATCATAAATAAATACGGCGGAAAGCTTGAAAATACAGCGGGCGTTCCTGAAGAACAGCTGAGAAAGGCTACTACTTCAGCTGTCTGTAAAATAAATATTGATTCAGACGGCCGTCTCGCGATGACAGCCAAGATACGGGAGGTTTTTGCGACCAGCCCGAAAGAATTTGACCCGCGTAAATATCTGGGCCCCGCAAGAGACGAGCTTATAAAGATGTACAAGCATAAAAACGAGCACGTCCTTGGCTCCGCCGGAAAAGCCTGATTTAATATGTTGACTAAAATAGCCTTAATCGCGAGCATAATGCTCCCTCTCTGGAACATCCCGCTTATAGTGAGAATCATAAAGCGCCGTTCGTCCAGGGATATCAGCATTCTCTGGGTAATAGGCGCGTGGTCTTGTTTTCTGGCAATGTTTCCCGCAGGCATCCAGAGCCAGGATATAGTCTATAGGACATTTACCTATGTAAACTTTTTCTTCTTCACGCTTGTAATGATTTTTACAGTGTTATTTCATAGAAATAAGTAGTATTTTCATGCCTTGAACCCTTTCTATCTATAAGGCATACTTAATGTTAGAAGAATAATATATAAAAAGAACCATGAATTTTATAATTCATAGATAAGTTTATTTTTATAAAATTATGCTTAACTTTAAAAAAGATTTCAATGCAAAAATAATATCTTTAGTTGTAGTTATGGTATTTTTATTTAATAACACAACGTACGGAGAGGATCTTATTTTAAGGAAACCTCTTGATTTTCAAAAATCAAATTTGAGTAGTCTAAAACCTACAAGATATTCTAATATATACAAAAGGCTAAGAGATAAAGGCGATGATGTTTTAGAAAGGCTGAAAACTGAAATAGATTTAATGCAATATTTTGAATCAAAAGGCATCACAATAATAGACAGAAGAGGACTTAAGAAACTCCCCTTGGATAAGTTAAAATCAATAGCTTTTATTGTTTCTATTTTGCCAAAAGAACACCTGCCTGTAGAAATAATACTTGAACCTGACAATATATTTAATATATTTAGGTCAAAAGGAAAAGTTCCTGAGTATGGAAAAGACAAAGGAAAGATTATTTTATATTGTAGTTCAATAAACAATCGCACAATCGAAAATACATTTTTACATGAAACTAGCCATACGCTTAGAAAAGAGGTTCAGCAACAGGTATCTTTTCATCCATCGCCACTTATCTTATTTCTGCTAAATTCTTTGATGACTAGTTTAATATTTTTTTATTTCATTGAAGGTTTAGAAGAGGCGCTTTGGTGGAGCAAAATATTTCGGTTTGGGGTTATAATACCTACTATTGTATTGATAAGGTGTTCCAACTATTTATTTGGACAAGATGAAAAATTCGCTAGATATTATGCTAACTATGTGTTACAAGGAGACAGGCTAAGAAAAGACAAAACTTACCAAAGTATGAAAGAACAGGTTTTTAATGGCATAGAATATACTTATGATTTAAACGGGAAACTTGTTATACTTTCCGATAGTGCTGCTAAACCAGCAGGGTTTAATGCAAAAGATAATGATGGAATTAACGGACGATTAAACAGAGGAACATATAGCTATATTTAGAGATAAGTACGCTACATGAAAATCATACCCATATTTATCCCGCACGCAGGCTGTCCGTACAGGTGCATTTACTGCGACCAGCATAAAATATCAGGCGCAGCAAAGATCCCTTCAGAAAAAGACATTAAATCCGTTATAGACAGAAATTTAAAAACTATTCCAAAACATGAAAGGGTGGAGCTTGCTTTTTTCGGCGGCACGTTTACGCTTTTGCCTGAAGCCCTCCAAAAAAAATACCTGGAAACAGTTTCCCCTTATGTAAAGAATAAAAAGATAGCCGGCATCCGCATGTCCACGCATCCCGAGGCTGTTACTGAAAAATCAATGAAGCTTTTTAAGAAAATGGGCGGATGCCTGGTGGAGCTCGGCGTGCAGTCGCTCGATGAAGAGGTTTTAAAGAAATGTAATAGGATGGTGGATTTTAATATCATCAAAACCGCCTGCCGCATTATAAAATCTTCAGGCCTTGATCTGGGCGTGCAGGTAATGCTCGGACTTCCGGGCGACACGCTTTCGAAATCAATAGATACAGCTAAAAAACTTATTGAGCTTAGGCCAAAAACAGCTAGAATTTATCCTGCGATTGTTATAAGAGGCACAAAATTAGCCGGATTATTCAGGAAAGGGATATATAAACCGCTTTCAATGGAACAGGCAGTCCATTGGTCAGCAAATGTTTGCGATGTATTTGAAAAATCAGGCGTAAAAGTAATCCGCATAGGCCTTCATCCGTCAAAGGATTTGAATTCAAAAGGTGTTGTGCTCGCAGGGCCGTATCATCCGCGTTTCGGACAAATGGCGCGCTTGGCGCAAGCTTGGGGGAAACCTATTGCGGTTATTGACCCCGGGATGCCGGAAAAGGCAAAATTGAAATTAAAGCAGATGGGTTATTATGTTTTAGAAGTGCCTTTACATCCAAAATTAGCTCGACCTGTCAATGGCCATCCTGACATGATGATGTTTTTCTACGGCAAAAAGGTCATTTACGAACCGAGCCTTGAAAAAATAGCAGGGCTTTTAAGAGATAATGGTTACGAATGCATTAAAGGCAAAGACATTAAATCTTTCGCCTATCCCGCGGATATTATTTATGATGCCTGTAGCCTTGGGAAAACCATAATTCGCTATAACGGTAAAATTGAAAAGCATATAGAAAATCTAAAAGCTAAATTTATAAAAGTAAAGCAGGGATATGCGAAATGTTCTATTGTGCCTGTAGATGATAAAAGCATTATTACATCCGACAAATCTATAAAAGATATCTGGGGTAAATCCGCCTTGCTTGTAAAACCCGGGCATATAAAACTACCTGGCTACAAAACAGGTTTTATAGGCGGCGCATCAGGAGTTCATAAAGACAGGGTATTTTTTATAGGCTCTTTAAAAAATCATCCTGACGGTCTTGCGATAAGGGAGTTTATAAAAAATAGGGGAAAGAAAATAGTCGAATTATACAGCGGGCTTCTTTACGACGCGGGCACCATTTTCTTTTTTGATACCTTGGTCAACCTGTCAGGTTACCCATCTGGGTAACCTGACAGGTTGACCATTAGCACATCACGATCTTTGCGGGTTTAAAGCCGTTGAAGTTCGGGACAGCGCTTGCGCATGAGTAAGCGCCTATGTTTTTCACATAGACCACATTACCCACATCCATCTCTGGAAGGTCTTCGCTCAGGGAAATAGTATCAAATGAATCGCACGTGGGTCCTGCCAGGGTGCTCAGGAACCTTTGCCCGCGGTTTAAAGTCCTGAATTCATATTTACAGTGGTCAAACACTATGCCGGAAAAATCCCCGTATAGCCCGTCGTTGAGATAATAATAATTTTTATTATTCCTGAAAGCCCTACCTATTACCTGCGTCACGAGTATTCCGGCTGGGCCTGCGAAAAATCTTCCGGGCTCAGCGATGAACTTCACGTTTTTATCAAAAAGCCTCTGTAATTTTTTCCTTATTGGGCTTGCCATGCGCTCAAATGTCAGGTGGCTGTCAGCGTCAAAATGTTTTATAGGGAACCCTCCGCCTATATCCAGTATATTCAGGAATATCCCTGACTGCTTCGCTTCGCTGAAGATCACGCTGGACACCTCAAGCGCCTGTAAATAATTTTCAGCGTTGGTGCATTGCGATCCCACGTGGAAACTCACGCCCACTGGTTTTAGCCCCAGCGCCCGCGCTTTTTTGAGCAGCGATATCGACTGCTCCGGGTCCGCCCCGAATTTCAAAGAGAGCTCCACGATGCTTCCGATATTCGCCACCTTGATCCTTATGATGACTTTTGCTCCGGGGCATGCCTTTGCTATCTTGTATAATTCCGGCTCGTTGTCAAATGTCATGAGCTTTACTTTTTTCTTGCAGGCGGATCGCATGTCTTCGTGGGACTTTATAGTGTTGGCGAAAATTATTTTGTCTGGACTTGCGCCGAGCCCCAGGACGGCATTCATCTCATTGGCGCTCGCCACATCAAAGCCTGTCCCTAATTCAATAAACTTTTTGATGATCCCTGGATACGGATTTGCCTTTATCGCGTAGTAAGGCATGACTTCGGGCAGCGCCTTGCGGAAGGCCTTGTATTGCTTCTCAAGCGCGTCCTCCTGTATGAGCATAAGAGGGGAAGAGTGCTTCTTGAGCATTTTACGTATCAAATTTTCTATGCCGCCGGATTTATTTTTCATGACTGCGTTATTAAAAATGTCGTGAACTGCCACTGGTCCTTTGCTTTCGGTTTTTTAAGGCCGAGCGTCCGGAAAGTCTTATTGTAGTTCTTAAGAGGCGTCCAGTCAACTGGTATTGAAATAAAAGGCCCGAGGTACGGCCTTGAGATTTTCATTATGTCTTCGTGCGGCAGATCATCCGGAAGATTAAATCCTTTATTCGGGTTCTCTATCATCCACCTGGCGGCAGCCACTACTGATATTGCGACCTGCAGGGTCGTGGCATTCTGGTTAGGGACGAGTTTTCTCGCCTCTTCGATATCCAAAAGGCTTCCCGTCCACCATGAATTAAAATCATGGCCCATGAGCAGTACGCCCAGCCTGTCCTCGCCTTTAGTGATCTCATTATTCATTATCCTCTGATTTTCCTGGAGATTATACCGCCTCATCTCGAGTTCGTGCAGAGAAATTATCGCGGCGTCCGCGGGGCAATACGCGTAATGAACCGTGGGCCTGTAGATAGCCTTGCTTTTTTTATCCCATACGGTCAGCCTGTCAGATATCCCGAACGCCTCACCGTGGCGGATAACCATTCCCACTATCTCGCAGTCAGGCACCCACGATCTTACCCAGGTATTCACGCCCATGCTCTCCAGGCAGATCTGGTTTTTAGGCCCGGACTTATGGAAATACGCGCCTTCAGGGATATTTTTCTCATGAGTCCCCCAGCCCATCTCAGCTGGGGCGATCCCCTCTTCAAAAAACCCCTCGATGCTCCACGTATTTACAAATTCATCCACCTCTTTGGGCTTATCAGAGATCTGCGTATCGCGCTCGCTTATGTGTATGACCTTGACGCCGGATGTTTTCGCGAGCGCGGGATAATTTTTATTATCCAGCGCCTCTTTCAATATCTTTACGCGCTTATCCTTAGGTTTATCGGAAATAATTTTTTTTGCGATATCTTCCAGCGCGACTTTTGTAAAATGGGACACGAGCCCGGGATTTGCCCCGTGATCCACCACTGCCGTGGGGCCGTTATTGTCGCCCCATTTTTTTATTAGATTGCGTATCTCCATCTGCCTGACATAGAGAGTCAGGTTTCTAGGGTCTCTGACATCCATTGAATACGGGTCCCAGACCTCGACGGATGTATTTACGTACAGCACTTTGTTGTCCCTCGCCCACTGAAGTATTTCTATGCAGTCTATATTCCACGCCAGGTCGATTATCAGGTCACCTGCGCCTGCGTATTTTTTTAAAAGAACAGGATAGTTTTTGCGGGTGACCCGTTCGATCACGTAATTTACGCCTTTATCCAGGCTGTCCTTTACGCGGTGACGGTTATCCGTAAAATCCATTATGGTAATATTTTTTGGCGGGGCGTCTATAATTTTTAATACGAGCGGTATCGCGCACTGCGAAACAGAACCGCATCCGATGACTAATATTTTTCCTGCGAACTTCATCATACCTCCCGGCAAGTTAATTTTTTATTAGGTTCATTCTATCAAAAATATTTTTTTAATCAAATAAAATTTTGCTGTGATGTTTTTAATATTAGATAACACTAACGAATACTTGATAGCCCTGTCAGGCAAGTCTGAGGCACATTAGAAAAATTTTGCCAAATGTCCGCAAGGGATTACAGCGAGCAAATGGCGGAACTGACCCTCGTCTATAATATATGAAGAATTCCGCCAAATTTGCGAGCTGTAAACCGTAGCGTACGGCAAAATTATTTCAGTGCCGAACGGCCTGCCTGACAGGGCTGGAAACTATGCAATGTGTTGCCCTAGCATCCAAATAGTACAAATAAAATTTTTACCGCGTTGACATAAATACTTAATTGTTGTAAACTGTAAAAAGAAAATCATGATAAAGTTCAAAAATAAAATCCTCATTATAGGCCACGGCGCGGTAGGCAGATGCGCCTTGCCGCTTCTCGTAAAACACATCAGCGTCCCATATAAAAATATCACTGTAATAGATTTTGCCGACAAGCGCCGGGAACTGGACCCCTGGATAAAAAAGGGCGTGAAATATTTCCAGGAAAAGATCACGCCCGTTAATATTGCCCGGACCCTTTCCAGGCACGTGTCTCCCGGCGGGATTATCATGGACCTTGCCTGGAACATAGAATGTCTGAGCATGCTTAACTGGTGCCATGAAAATAAAGTATTGTATGTAAACACCTCCGTGGAAGAGTGGGACCCGTTCGCCAATATCGAAAAGAAAACGCCTTACGAAAAATCCCTTTACTATAAACAGATGGAGATCTGGAAACTGATTTCCATGTGGAGCACTGACCAGAAGGCCGCGACAGCTGTGCTGGATCACGGCGCCAATCCCGGCCTCATCTCGCATTTTACCAAAAAAGGCATTATTAATATCGCAGAGAAGGTTTTAAAAGACAGGGCTGTCCCGAAAAAGCACGAAAAGATCCTCGAACGTTTTATAAAAGAGGAAAAATTCCCTGAGCTGAGCATGAAGCTCGGCATAAAGGTAATACACATAAGCGAACGCGACACCCAGGTAACGAACAAACCGAAACAGCTGGACGAATTCGTGGGTACCTGGAGCATAGAAGGCTTGAGAGAAGAGGGGATTGCCCCTAGCGAGATAGGATGGGGCACGCACGAGAAAGAACTGCCTGATCTGGCCAATGTCCCTGAAGTCGGCCCCAGAAACCAGATATTTCTTTCGCGCATGGGAATGAATACGTGGGTGCGCACCTGGGTTCCTTACGGCGAAACAGTCGGCATGGTTATAAGGCACGCGGAGGCCTTTACTATTTCAGACAGGCTCACTATATGGAGGAAAGGGAGGGCCGTTTACAGGCCTACGGTTCATTACGCTTATATGCCCTGTAACGAAACTATATCTTCTCTTTACGAGCTCAGGTGCAGGAATTACGAATTGCAGCCCAGGATACGCATCATGAACGACGAGATCGTCAGCGGTTCCGATACCCTCGGCGCGCTTATAATGGGCCACAGGTATAATTCCTGGTGGACAGGCAGCATGCTGAGCATAGAAGAATCCAGAAAATTGGTAAAACATCAGAACGCTACTACCCTGCAGGTGGCAATAGGAGCCGTCTCAGGCGCTATGTGGGCGATAGAAAACCCCGACCAGGGCGTATTAGAGCCTGACGAATTGCCCCACGAATACATACTAAAGATAGCCAAGCCGTATCTCGGAAAATTAATATCAGAACCTTCAGACTGGGCCCCTTTCACAAACTACCAGGTATTCTTCAAGGAAAACCCGGACGCCTACCTCGACAACAAAGCCCCCTGGGCATTCAAAAACTTCCTCTTCAAACCCTAAGCAGATTTGTAATACTTTCTATGCTAGGTTGCAGTAATTGTTTTAGCCAGCCCTGTCAGGCAGGCCTGAGGCACATCAGAAACGTTTCGGCATCATAGATATCTTATATGTAAGCGCGCAAGGGATTACGGCGAAGTTTTTATACTGTCAAGACTACCTTCAGTATAAAAAATGAGCCGTAAACCGTAGCGCGCGGCGAAACCAGTTTCAGTGCCGAATGGTCTGCCTGACAGGACACTCTACTCTTCAAATATTATAAACCCTAAGCAGATTACACTTGAGATATTTTAATTTTCAGGGTATATTAATAGAACCATGAATATCATACTGGCATCCGGTTCCAAGAGAAGGCGCGAGATACTCGCCTCCTGCGGCATAAAGCACAAGGTAGTGCCGAGCAATGCCGTGGAATACATGACTATTAGCAGGCTCCCGGAGCAGGTCGCCATGATAAACGCCCGCATAAAAGCCGAAGCAGTCGCTAAAAAATTTAAATCCGGATACGTGATAGGCGCTGACACCGTTGTGCTTTTGGGAAAAAAGATTATCGGCAAGCCCAAAAACGCCTCCCACGCCAAAAAGATGCTTAAAGAAATGTCCGGCAAAACCATTTCAGTTTACACGGGCCTCTGCGTAGTAGACGTAGAAGAAGAAAGCATTATTTCAGACTACGAAAAATCCCTCGTAACCGTTAAGAAACTTAAGACCAGAGAAATCCCCGCGTATTTTAAGCTCCTCGGGCCGTACGATAAGGCAGGCGGATTTTCTATAGAAGGAGCCGGCTCGTTTATCTTTGACGATATAAAAGGCTCTTATTTTAATGTGCTTGGGCTGCCCACAGCCAGATTAAAAGAGATGTTTGAGAAATTAGGTGTCAGTATCCTGAAAGAAATAGGCGCGTGATGTTTGACGTAATAGTTATAGGCGCTGGCCCGGCAGGTATGATGGCAGCCGGCCGCTCAGCCGAATCCGGAAATAAAACGCTTCTTCTCGAAAAAACCGACTCCTCCGGCAAAAAACTCCTCCTCTCCGGAAACTCCAGGTGTAATATCACGAGTAGCTGTGAAAACGTGGAAGATTTCCTTGCTAATTTTTCCGACTCTGGAAAATTCCTCAGGAACGCCTTCAGCGTATTTTTCAATAAAGAGCTTTTGAGATTTTTCAGGAAAAGGGGCCTTGATTTTAAGGTAGAGCCGGGCGGCAAGGTTTTTCCGATTACGGATAAAGCGGGCGATGTCCTGCGCATACTGGTAAAATACGTCAAGGATTCAGGATGCCGGATCTTGTACAGAAAAGAAGTCTCCGGCATAGCGAAATCGGGTGATATCTTTGAAATTACCGCCAAGGATAATTCCGCGTACAGCGCCAAAAAAATAATACTCGCCACAGGCGGGCTTTCCTATCCCATGACAGGCTCCACTGGATTTGGTTTTCACATCGCGAAGACTTTAGGCCACGCCGTCATAAAACCGAAACCCGGGCTCACGGGCATTATATTAAAAAATAATTTTTTGAAAGAATGGCAGGGCGTATCGTTTGAAGACGCTAAGGTCGGCGTTTACGCCGGTGATAAGCTCATCCATGCCGCAAGCGGGGAAATGATATTCACGCATTTCGGGATATCCGGGCCTGTCATTCTTCATATGAGCCATATAGTATACGACGCCCTGGACTCTGGAAAAAAGGTTTTTCTTTCAGTGGATTTTTCCCCGGGCCTGAATCACCACGAGCTGGGCCTGGCTTTACGGGAGGAACTTAAAAATAACCCTTCCAGGAAAATCTCCAACACCCTTAAGGAATTCATCCCTTCCAGGCTCGTAAAAAGATTCCTGGAATCTATCCCCATAAATCCGGATAAATTGCTGGCTCATCTTTCCAAAGAAGAATTAAAGTCTGTTTTAGAAAAATTAAAAGGGTTCAGGCTGGCAGTGGAGGCTGTAAAACCCATTGAGGAGGCCATGGTTACCTGCGGAGGCGTATCAGTAAAAGAGATAGACCCTAAAACCATGGAGTCTAAAATCGTAAAAGGCCTTTATTTCGCTGGTGAAGTTATTGATATAGACGGACGCACAGGCGGATATAACCTGCAGGCTGCTTTTTCCACAGGCTGGATGGCTGGCGGCGCGCAGAAGGATTAGCTTGCCAGCGCGCGTTTTTTTAATTTTTTAACAGTATTCTTACCTATAAGCTTTTCTACTATAGCAAAAGCGAATTCCATTGCGGTGCCAGGCCCCTGGCTTGTTATAATATTCCCGTCCACCACAACCGCCTTGTCTTTATATTTCGTGCTCTTTGAGAAATCGATCTGGTCTCCCGGATAACACGTGGCGTTCTTATTGTCCAGTATCCCTATTGGAGCCATTACCACACTTGGCGCCGCGCATATACCTGCGATCACGGCGCCTTTGGCGTTCATTTCTTTTATAAACTCAGTCACCTCGCTAGAGTTGTGCAGGTGCATTGCCCCGGGCATCCCTCCGGGAATAATCACAACGTCAGCATCGCGCCTGATATTTTTTAGTCTTTTCTCCGCCGCTACCGCTATTCCGTGCGAGCCTGTTATACTCATGCTGTCGACCCCCGCGCTGATAGTCTCTATCCCGGCCCTTCTCAGGACATCCACCACGGTAATCGCCTCTATCTCCTCAAAACCCGTCGCAAGTAATATAATGGCTTTTTTCGACATATTTACCTCCGAGTATGTTATAATAGGTTATATGAAAAAATTCAAGTATATTTATGGCCCCGTATATTCCTGGAGGCTCGGAAGGTCCCTTGGCGTGGATCCCTTATCTCAGACAGACAAGACGTGCACGTTTGACTGCTCCTATTGCCAGATAGGAGAGACTAAACTTTTTAATTCCGGCAGAAAGGTCTTTATTTCCGCGGAAGCCATCGCCAAAGAAATAAAAGCCCTCCCTAAGAACGTAAAAATAGATTATATTACTTTTTCGGGTAACGGAGAGCCGACCCTGGCTAAAAATCTGGGCGATATCATAAAGCGCGTCAGAAAGATCAGAAAAGAAAAGATTGCTGTCATAACCAACTCGTCTTTAATAGGTAAAAGCGATGTGCAGGAAGATCTTGCCCTGGCGGATTTCGTTATCCTTAAGCTCGACGCCAACGCAGAAGACCTTTTCAGGGAGATCAACAGGCCTGACCCCGGCATAAGATTCGGGGATGTGGTAAAGGGCATAAAAAGGTTCAGCGAGATTTACAGGGGAAGGCTGGCGCTCCAGATCATGTTCGTCGGTAAAAATAAGGCCTACGCCAAGGAGATAGTGAAGATGGCGCAGAAGCTCGGCATAAAAGAAGTCCAGATAAATACGCCTTTAAGAGAATGCGATGAAAAGCCCCTCCCCAAGTCCGATATGGACATTATCAGGAGATACTTTAAAGGCATGTCTGTGAATTATGTCTATTGGGCCAAGAGAAAACCTGTAAAGGCCATGGATAACGAGGATACTGATAGAAGGCATGGCAAGGATAAAAAATAACGTTCAAAAGATCCTAAGCGAATTACCCGCCCATGTAGATCTTGTAGCTGCTTGTAAATCCCGGAGCGCAGAAGATATTTCAGAAGCGATAGACGCCGGCGTAAAAATAGTCGGCGAGAACTACGTTCAGGAAGCCGAAGAAAAATTCAGCGCCATCGGAAGCCTTGTCAAATGGCATTTTATCGGCCGCCTCCAGAAAAATAAAGTCAAGAAGGCAGTCCGTATTTTTGACATGATAGAAACAGTCGATTCGGTTGAAATCGCGGCTGCCATAGATAAAGCCTGCGCTGAAATAGGAAAGGTAATGCCTGTTTTAATAGAAATTAATTCAGGCCTAGAAAAAAATAAATCAGGCATCCTCCCCGTAGACCTGGGAAACCTTATAAAAGATTTGCTTGGGTTTAAAAATATAAAAATAGCAGGCCTCATGACCATGGGGCCTCTTTTGAAAAGCCCCGAGGACTACAGGCATTATTTCCGGGAAACCAAAAAACTTTTCGATAAAATAAAATCCGCTATAGATATAAAATACCTTTCCATGGGCATGAGCGACTCCTACCGGGTCGCCATCCAGGAAGGCGCTAACCTCATCCGCCTCGGCACCGCCATTTTCGGCCCACATCAATAAGTCATTCCCGCGAAAGCGGGAATCTACCTCAGCTATCATCATGCCTAATAGACACATTCGCATAGCCCCTATTGATTGTTGAACTTTTAACAGGTAAAATATTCTTATATAGGTAATAATGAAGATCTATATAAGCCCACTTTCCCACTTGACTAACCTCCCACTTTATGGCATACTTATAGCAGGGAGGTGAGATATATGACTATAAATGTTGAGGAAAAATTCATAGCGGTCGGCATTAAAACTGTGGATTCCAAGAACAGGATAAATCTCGGAGAAAAAGTTCTGAAAGCCGTTTCTTCTAAAAACAAGGCAGATGCGTATAAGGTATTTGTAGGAAAGGATGGAGATATTTTATTAAAACCTGTTGTTGCTGTTCCATCCAAGGAGGCATGGATCTATGATAATCCTAAAGTGCTCAAGCAGATTCGGGGCGGCTTAAATGAAGCAAATGAAGGCAAGATAGAAAAAGTAAAAGATTTGGGCAAGTTTTTTAAGGAGCTATGAACTTTATATTATGCTTTACTATAACTGCTAAACAAGAGCTTGCTAATTTAAAACAACACCCTACGCTAGAAAAACAATACAAAGCTGTTAAAAAAACATTAGAGTTTCTTAGCCAAAATCCTCGTCATCCAAGCTTACAAACCCACCAGTATTATTCTTTGCAAGGGCCCGGGGGCGAAAAGATCTTTGAGGCATACGCGGAACAAGATACCCCTAAGGCTTATAGAGTATTTTTTTACTATGGACCCGGCAAAGGAGAAATGACTATTTTTGCCATAACATCGCACCCTTAACAATAATACACTCTTCCTCAGGATCCTGTAAAATAGTTTGCTGACTTTCATATTTGCTCAT
>PCTH01000066.1 GCA_002771475.1 Candidatus Omnitrophica bacterium CG22_combo_CG10-13_8_21_14_all_43_16
CGGGCACAAAGCGTATTTTTTCGGCACTTGCAATGTGGCGTACAGGAAAGCCGCAATGGAAAGTATCGGGGCTAAATTCTGGGATTTACCTACAGGCGAAGATATGGATTTAAGTTTTCAGCACCGATCAAAAGGCTGGAAATTTTATTTTGCCCCGGACGCAAAGGTTGATCACATGCACAGGGCGGATTTAAAAGCCCTCAGGAGAGTGTGGGTGACATATGGCCAGGCGCACGCAATGCTGCTTAATAAGCATTTAAAAAAGAGCAGGTTAGAGATAATATTTCAATTTCTGGACAAAAACCCTTCAATCAGCTTTCCTTTCCCGGTAAAAGGCTTTATTTATCTGGGAAATTTTCATTTGACGCATATATTCGGCTTTATTTTTATATTAAGCCTTATTTTAGGGCTAGGGCTGGCAAGCCTGATAGCGCTTATCCTGACAGCATATTTTGGATATCAATATATTAAATGGAATATCGGCATGGAACCTAAGAATAAACTACTTACGTGGTGCAAGATAAAATACCTCACGAATTTGAGTTTTATGATAGGGGGATTGAAAGGCTTTAAAAAGCACAAAATTCTTTGCGTTGAACCTAGTTTTTAAGGAGAAGACATGTTCAGAGAAAAGATTAAAGTTCTAGACTGCACTATCCGCGACGGCGGGCTTATGAATAACCACAAGTTTGACTTCAAATTTGTGCGGGAGGTGTACAAGGCAGCATCAGAGGCCGGCATAGATTATATGGAGATAGGGTATAAGAATTCCAAAGAACTTTTTTCCGCTAAGGAGTACGGGGCGTGGAAATTCTGCGACGATGAAGAAATCAGGAAGGTGATAGACGGGATAGAGTCCAGGACAAAGATATCCGTTATGGTGGACATAGGCCGCGTAAATATAGACGACGTGAAGCCCGCCAGTGAAAGCCCTGTGCGGATGATACGCGTTGCCGCATATGTCAAGGATATCGATAAGGCCATATTTATGGTAAACCACTTTGCTGAAAAGGGCTATGAGACCACTATTAATATCATGGCTATTTCCAAAGACCAGGGCATTGAGCTGGACGAGGCTTTGCGCCAGATAGAGAATGAAAGCAGGGCTAATGTGGTGTATATCGTGGATAGTTTCGGCAATCTTTATCAGGAGACCACGGAGATCCTTGTGAAGCGCTTCAAGGCAATTTTAAAAACCAGGGAAATAGGGTTTCATGGACACAATAACCAGCAGCTGGCGTTCAGCAATACCATAGAAGCGATAATACACGATGCGAATTATCTCGATGCTACTATATACGGAATCGGCAGGGCTGCGGGAAACTGCCCGCTGGAACTATTGATGGGTTTTCTCAAGAATCCGAAATTTGATATCAGGCCTATTTTAGACGTTATTTCCAGCGAATTTATTCCTCTCAGCAAGAAGATAGAGTGGGGCTACGTCATACCCTATGCCATAGCCGGCATGATGAACGAGCACCCGAAGGCAGCAATGGCGCTGCGCGACAGCGACAAGAAAGAAAATTACAGGAATTTCTACGAAAGCCTTAAAAATACCGGCCTTGATTAAATAGCCCAATGGATATAAGCCAGTTTAAAAAAGTACCTCTTTTAGGGATATTGCGCGGTGTGGAGATAGATATCTTAGAGCCGCTCACGGAGTCAATAGCGTCTTCCGGTTTGAAGGTAATTGAAATAACAATGAATACCCCGTCTGCGGCGGAAGCTATCAGGAAGATGTCAAAGCAGGCCGGCTCAAGGCTCATAGTGGGCTCAGGCACCGTGCTCACTATGACTGATTTGAAACTTGCGATAGATAGCGGCGCGAGATTTATTGTGTCGCCTGTTTATATCCCGGAAGCAGTGGAACACTGTGTTAAAAATAAAATTCCTGTATTTCCGGGCGCATTGACCCCGCAGGAAATATATACAGCCTGGAAAGCCGGGGCAACCATGGTAAAGGTTTTTCCTGTCAGATTTTTCGGGCCTGGCTACCTTAAAGAGATCAAGGCGCCGCTTCAGGATATAGAGCTTCTTGCGTGCGGAGGCGTAACGCCTGAAAATATCCGGTCGTATTTCGCAAACGGCGCGTCTATGGCCGCATTCGGAGCAAGTGTATTTAAAAAAGAGCTGCTTCTTAAAAAAGATTTTAAACGCATAGAAGAAAGCATAAAAGCTTTAATAACAGAACTTTCACGGGAGGACGCGCATGGAAAGTCTTTTCTTAAGTCCGCTTGAGGTTTCCAAGACTATAAGTAATATAGGCGAGAAAAAGTCAAGAGAGACGATCTTTGAGCTATTTGTATTCGGTATTCTGGCCGGGATGTATATCGCTTTTGGCGCCCACGCCGCTATTAGCGTGTTGAGCGGAGGGGCGCCGGACTCCGGGATAGTAAAGTTTTTAGCGGGAAGCGTTTTTAGCGTAGGCCTTATGCTGGTGCTTATCCTTGGTTCAGAGCTTTTTACGGGCAATATCCTTATGACTATAGGGGTTATCTATCAGCGATATTCTTATTTAAAGGTTCTGCGTAACTGGCTGGTCGTGTATCTTGGAAATTTTTTAGGCGCTATAATAGTAGCGTGGCTTGTTTCTAAATCAGGATTGCTTTTCCATAACGGAGAATTGACTTCGATAGGCGCTACGGCTGTAAATATAGCCGATAATAAATTAGGATTAAGTTTTGCGGAGGCGTTATTCAGGGGTATATTATGCAATATACTTGTATGCGTGGCAGTGATTATGTGCATATCCTCCAAGACGATAACAGGAAAGATCTTCGGGATATATTTTCCGATAATGATCTTCGTAGTGTCAGGGTATGAACATTCTGTGGCCAATATGTATTTTCTGCCGGCAGCGCTTATGGCAAAAGGCAGTTTTTTATCAGGTTTTCCGGCAATGTTTAAAAACCTTATTCCGGTAACTATCGGCAATATAATAGGCGGGCTTTTAATAATCCTGCTCCATCCAAAGATAGAAGAAAAGATAGCGCGTATTTTTATTAAACATCAAAAATAGCCAGATCCCGCATTTTGCTTGACTTATAGCCTGTAATAAGATATACTAACTACTAATATATATGATAAGCATATAGGGTCATGGGAGAAGTGGCCTTTTTTTGTCTATTAATAAGTAATACTTTTTAAAGATATTTAATTATGAGAAAGATGAATAAAACAATCAATATAGCCTTAATATTTATACTAACAGGGATGTTTTTGTGTTCAAATGCATCCTATTCGCAGGACATATCATGCCTAAGAGTTCCCTTAAATGGGGAGGCCGTAAAAAGAGTAGGGTTGGCTATCAGTCTTGAAAGAAGGGTTTTGACCCCATCCAGGGACAAGGAGTTTACCGGCGCATTAAAAAAGGCCATAAAAAAAGGCAAGGCATGGACGCTGTTTAGAGATAGAAGGGCCATATTAAAGGGCGATACGCTAATAAAAAAATATCCTCATGACTCAGAACTTTTACAGGCATTGAGAAGCTTAGAGGGGACCCTCCCTGAAAATTTTGATGTAGTAATAGCAGATATAGAAGATTCTGATGTAGCCATGTATCCGGGATACAAGAGAGAGCAATTTTATATTACCGCAAGATATCTAAATACGCTGGGCGATATGTATGCGATCCTTGACAAAGAACACAAAGATCAATTCGTAGGCATCTTACAGGAAGGGTTTAAACACGAAATTGAGCACATGAGATCAAAAGAAGCTATTAGAAACAAATCTCCTCCGGAAGTAGAACGTATCGTTGAACAGCAAGCGCCGTCATTCAGGACGCGGGAATTGTTCAGGGTAGCTTATTTAAAACAGAAATTAGCTGATTTTCCGGAGCTACATCCTGATTTAGCAAAATTTCTTGATCGCGTGAAAGACAGCAAGGATAAAGCATCTTATCTTTACGCCTATTTAAATCTCCCCCTAGAAAAGCATCTGGAGATAGTGAAGCAGCTCCTATCCAAGCGCAAGTCTTCTCAAATAGATATTATGCTGGCCCAGCACCATATAGGGTATGTTTTGGATAAAGCTCTAGAGAGCGGGCAAAATTATACCGAATCAGCTATCTTTAAAGAGGTTGTAAAGCTTTTAAAAGACAAAGATATTATAGACATAGGACCTGAAAGCCGCAAACCATACCCTGTTTTTAGATTTATCCGCGAATTAATGCTTCAAGATATATTGGCGCTTGGCAGAGACATAAAAACAGACGGCACGTTGCTTCAAAACCTTACTCAGCTTAAAAAATGGGCCAAAGGTACGCAGAAAAAAATAGGGGATTCAACATGGTACCCAATGCCAGGCGAGACAACTACTCTTCCTATAACAAAAAAAGAGGCGTCGGAGAGGATAATCGGATTGTCAGAGGATGTATTATCAGCTGCATTAAAAAGCGAAATAGTAAATAGGTTGAGAGCCAATAAAGACAGATATGTAATTATCAAACGCGATGACTTGAAGATGATAGGCGACGGTTTGCTGGGAAAGACAGGAAACAGCATTAGCGCCGCAGGCGCAGGAACCCGTTATGCTGTAATAATAGGTTTTGATAACGAAGGCAAGCCCTATTTTTCCGATAGAGCCAAAGGGGTTTTGGAATTTCAGGTAGACGGAGGAAGATCGTTCATAGAAATGTTCCTGGGTCAATCCGCGCATTATAACGAGAAAGACCGTTTAAAAACAAAAATACCGACTATTATCTATGATAGCCACTCAACTGATAAAGATGTCACAGTAGACCTTGAGAGGATAGGCTATCATGTTTCGAAAAAACTCACGGATTACATAAAGCTGTATAGCCACGAAGACCCAAAAGCAAGCGATGTTTATAAAGTCAGGCTGCATAAAACGCATATAATCGATAAACGTAACGGCGATTTTTTAACCCATGCAGATCCTGATGCTGCATGGGAAGATGTGCATTGGGCGTATGCGCACGATTCTGCCATTGTAGACCTGATAACGAGCGGCATAGCTTACGAGATGGTTAAAAACGACAAATATTACATGAATATATCCAACGTTGATAATAGAGCCGGAGGCATAGACCCGATTGTCCTTGCCATTATGGAGCTTACCAAAGCGTCTCTTCTTTGTCAGGTGGCAGAAAAACAACCTTTTGAAAAAGGAGGAGGGGCGCCAGTGCACTTTAAAGAGCCGTTTTATAAAGATCATGTGCTGGGGAATGTAGAGCGGCCAAGCATGGACAGCAATTTTGAAAAGACATTAACCGCGCAAGAGACAGCTGATTATTTGCCGTATAAAAATACGGCAAACTACTGCCTTAATATAATTGAATATGCCAAGGAAGCTTTTTTAGGGCCTGAGTCTACAAATGCCGATGTTTTGGATTTCTTACGCGCTTTCTACGAGGTGAGAGAAAACCCGGAGAAAAAAGCGGAGTTGACATTTAAAAAGATAGACCTTGTTTATAAATTTAAGCCTGCTTTTATATTCTACGAGGATAATAAAAAATTCCAGGACGGCATTACGATAGGCAGTTTGGCAGGCATGCATACCTGGCTGGTTAAGCCTCTTTATCTTGCTGTGCCGAACGGCCAGGAAGCGGGCAACAATACGATGTTCGAAGAGCAAAAAGAAAATATTTATAACTGGGAACGATGGGTACTAGGCACTCTAAGCAAGATATTAGAGGATAATCCGGAAGTCGGCGCAGAAACAAAAGAGCAGGTCATCAAAGAACGGGATTTCAGCGCTCAGAAAGCCGGGGAATTGAGATATGCTGCGGCCAAGGTCATGGATTTTGATCCTGAAAAAACAGAAAAGAGTATAAGCGAAATGATTGCGGTAGCGGAAAAAGTCATACAATCCATGAGAGCAAGCATCGACCGCCTGAAAGATAAACGGGACAGGGATTATCTTAACATAACTCGTCCAGGAGACGCTGCTGGTTTAAAAGGCGTTCTTGGGGACCAGACAAGAAAAGACTTGCTCAGGATGCCTGTCGGCCAAAAAGAGGCCTATAATAGAATCGAGGAGGTTCAGCTGTTTTCTATAGGCTCAAAGATAGGAAGGATAGCAGGTAATTTTATAAAAAACAAAAAAGGGGATAAGCCTATAAATATTTTGCTGATCGGACCCCCGGGAAGCTTAAAAACAACATTGGCCAATACATTAAAAAAAATACTTCAGGAATTTGATATAAGCGTTAAATTGTTTGAAACCGATAATTTGCCTGGACGTGAAGAATGTTCTTTCGCGCGTTTTAAAGAGAAAAATCCGGAAGCAGACGTAATAATAGCAGAATCAGTAGTTATTTTTCCTAAAGACGCGGCAGAAAGGACAGATTTATTTATAAAGTTGACCGGGAGTTTGTATGAACGGCAGGAAAGAATCACGCAAGGCTCCGGTAGTTATGAATACGCTCAAATAAGGACTAGCGTAACCAGCCCTGATTTCATAGGAAAAAAAGAAGATGTCTTGCTGGATACGGATTTTATTACAATCGAATACATAAATTCAGGTAATCTTAGATATTTCTTAGAGCAGGGCATAGTGAAATCGTTAAAAGATACTGGTTCGCTTGAATTAACCAATTCTATCCAAAGATCTCTTTAGCTAAGCCCATCCCAAATTCTGTAAAACAAATAGATTAAAAATAGCTTGAATAACAAACTATAAAAGTTTATAATTTATTTGTAGATGAAAAAAGCCCAGTTAAGAATGGTATGGTTTCTCCCGCTTGTTGTAATAGGCGGATTTTTTTATCCGATGCTTGGCTATATCAAGCCCGGTATTGGTGCTGGAATTTTTGCCCCAGAGGTTCTTATCTAGATCTCGGCCTTTCAAAAATCAGCCTAAATAAAGCCATACCCAGAGTTTTTACAAAATCATGGTTCAGATGGACAGTTTTTGTCCTCATAATGAGCTCTTTTATGCTTCAGATTATCCGGACAGGAGGGGGCATAAGGGCCATAGGCCTTGTTTTTGTGATAATGTGCGCAGTATCTACTATTATCGCTACAATTTAATCCAAATATAACGAAGAAGAGCACACGAAGCCTTATAAACAAAGCCCTTTTGAGGCAAAGCCAAAGCGCCTATAATGTATCTTATGTTAACTTGGCTATGTTTGAAAAATAGCCATAAGTATATATGGCTCAACGACTTACGTCATTATGTTAAAATGCTGTGGATAACTCTTTTCCCCTGTCATTCCCGCGCAAGCGGGAATCTATTAGAAAGTTAGAGTTACCCCTTATAAACCCCATTGACCCCCTAGTTCTGCCTGCAGGGGTCAATATAAATCTCCTCACCTGCTCCATTCTATAAGCTTCCTTTTTAACTCTTCTTTGGATGGTAAGTAAAGCTGGTACTCTGAAGCATGAATATTATTGCCCTTAGGGAGTGTGATTTTGACCAGCGCGTCATTCTTTTTTCTACAAAGAATAATACCTATACTAGGATTTTCATCCGGTCGTTTCACGTAGCGGTCAAAATAATTGACATACATTTGCATCTGGCCAAGGGTCTGATGAGTTAATTTTCCGATTTTTAAATCAATAAGTACATAACAATGCAAAAGCCGGTTATAAAAAACTAGGTCCACGTAAAAATGGTCTTCATCAAAGGTAAAGCGTTTTTGCCGCGCTTCAAAAAGGAACCCTTTGCCGAGCTCCAGTAGAAACTGTTCTATTTTATCTATAATAGCAGATTCTAAATCGCTCTCGGAATACGCAGCCCTTTCATCCAATCCCAGAAATTCTAGTACATAAGGCGACTTAAGCATATCCTCAGGTTTTTCAATGATCTGGCCTTTTTTAGACAGCTTCTTTACTTCCTTCTTGTCTCGGCTGAGAGATAATCTTTCATAAAGACCAGAATTAAACTGTCTCTTAAGCTCTCGCAGAGGCCAGTTCTGCTCTTTAGCCTCAATTTCATAAAAGTTTCTCTCTGCTTGGTTGTTGATGCTCATCAAAAAAACATAATGAGACCAGCTTAATGTAAATTTGGCGTGCATTGCCTGCGCATATCCAGGTGTTACAGATTTCCGAGACAGTGTCTCGGATTTGTTTAACACGTCGGTCACTGCCCGCCTTTTTACCTGAAAAGGCAATTTTGCAGACAGTGTCTGCGAAATCTGTCTCTCTTTGGAATAGGTTATGTAAAATTTACGCATATGGGAGAGATTATCTTCAGAAAATCCTCGGCCAAATTCTTTGCTCAGGCGCGCAGAAAGTTCATGCAGTACCTTTTGTCCATATTCGGCCCGTCTTTTGCCCGCTTGTTCATGTTCTACGATTACTCGCCCAATGCCGAAATTTGTTAACACTTGAATGGTATCGATATTTCGCGCCACGGCTTTTCGGGAAGCGATAACCAGCGAACGGATTTTTCCCAAAAGAGAACCAATCTCCATCGTCACTTGTCTATTTTTCATAGGATCTCCTTTTTACTTGTGAGTTTTAAATAAAACTCGGATAATCCCAATGCTTACCTGGACAGCCTTTTTGCTTTTAAGAATAGATGAAAGCATTAGTAGCCCTGCTTCCGCAAAAACACACGGTTTTTCATTAAACTTCAGTTTATTTAAAGCAGGTTCCCAGCGCTTTAAATATTCAAGTTCTTCTTCCGTTAATTGAAACATAAAATCCGCAGGAAACCGGTCAATGTGCCGATTTATCCGCGTGTTAAATACACCCAGAGAAACCCCATAAAACTTCGCCAGATCCCTGTCCAGCATGACCTCCTGGCCCCTAATAACATAGGTCCTGGGCTTACCCCTTTCCTGTGGAATACGGTTTTTCATATCCCCTCCCTCCTGTTCAAAGTCACAATTTGTGACCTTATATACACAAGACACATCCGGAGGCCAAATTCTTTCAAAAATATTCAATTATTTTGGAAATTTAACTAGGGGGCACTTTGAAGCGTAATTTCTAGGACAGATTAGTGGATGACTTCCAATGCGGTACAAGAACACCTAACTTTAACCCTTATTGTTTCAATTTCTGTAATTTTTTATTTGCTTCCGGGCGGACCTTCCAATACCACCCTTTGGGGTCCCAACAGCTCGCGTAAGGAAGCGATTTGGTGATAAAGGTAAAATAACCTCGCGCCTGCTCATTTTCGCCGGTCTTTAGGCTAACTAAACCCGCGATATAATAGCACGTGCCTACGTCATTCAACGCCCAATATTTGGAGATATCCTTCTTTTCAGGGTATCTGGTAAGGAATTCCTGCTGTGTGACAGCCTCAGATTCATACAACTCAATGCATTTTTCCGCGTACGCTAAAGCGCTAAGGTATTCTTTTTTGTTGTACATCTCCCATGCTTTGGTAGTAATAAAGCTCGACGAACCATCCCCGATATCAATAGTATCTTCAGTAGCCGCGTAACCTTTGAATAACATCAACGGAGATATGAATAATATTACGCTAAAAAATATAAATATACGGAGGAATCTCGCGTTTATCATGTATTGCCCCCCTATGTTTTTAACAAAATATAGCCAAGCGAAAGAATCCCAAGGACAAGGACAGCCAAACCCATAATACGAGTGTTTCTTATCTCCTTCTCCATGGATATGGGCTCTATTTTCCAGTTAAATGGCCTGTAAATAGCTATTTGCATATCTATGATCTTTTTGGGTTTCCATGCGAGCAAT
>PCTH01000001.1 GCA_002771475.1 Candidatus Omnitrophica bacterium CG22_combo_CG10-13_8_21_14_all_43_16
AAGCTCTATAGCGCCCGCTTTATTCATTTCTTCGCGGATAATATTCTGGACCTTTTGCAAAACCCTGAGGCCTAAAGGAAGGTAGGTATACGCGCCTGAGGCAAGTTTCCTGATAAGCCCCGAGCGTATCATAAGGCGGTGGCTTACTGCCTCGGCCTCGCTAGGGACCTCTTTCAAAGTTGGTATAAAATATTTAGTCCATCGCATATTTTTTATATGTCTCATTTTTAAGATTGCTTCGTCGTCCCGATAAATCAGGACTCCTCGCAATGACAATAGACATGTCATTGCGAGCGAATGAAATGAGCGAAGCAATCTCAAATTTTATTATAATTCTTTCAACAGCTCTTTTACAATATCTTTTTCTTTAACCCTCTTTACAATCTTCCCCTTTTTAAATATAACTCCAGAACCTTTGCCGCAGGCAATACCTATATCTGCTTCTTTAGCTTCGCCGGGGCCATTCACTTCGCAGCCCATAATAGCAATCTTAATCTGCTCCTTACGCCCTTGACCCTTGAGCCTTGAGCTAATTTGTTCCGCTATATTCTGCAAATCCACCTGACACCTGCCGCATGTCGGGCACGAAATAATTTCAGGGCCGAAATTCCTTAAGTTTAACGCCTGAAGGATGTTCTTAGCTGCTATTACTTCTTCTAACGGATCTCCTGTCAATGAAACCCTGATAGTATCGCCTATCCCATCCAAAAGAAGGCTTCCTATACCTATGGCTGATTTCACAATGCCTGTTGAAACAGGCCCTGCTGCAGTAATGCCCAGATGCAGAGGATATTTTGATTTCTTTGAAAAGAGCTTATAGGCCCCTATGGTGCTGACAACGTCCGATGCCTTCAACGATACTATTATATCGTAAAAATCCATTCTCTCCAATATCTTTATATAATCCATCACGGATTTTACCATGCCTTCTACCGTGGACCTTTCCTTGCCCCTTGCCCCTTGCCCCCTGTCCCTGATAGATCCTGAATTCGCTCCCACTCTTATGGAGATCTTTTTCTTTTTTGCCAGCCTCACAACCTCTTTTATTTCGTTTTCCTTATAAATATTCCCGGGATTAAGCCTTATCTTATCAGCCCCGTTTTCAATAGCGCATAAGGCCAGCCTGTAATCAAAATGTATATCTGCCACCAATGGCAAATTTATTTTTCTTTTAATAGCCTTTATGGCGCTTGCAGCCTCGAAATCTTTTATGGCAACCCTTACTATTCCGCATCCTGCTTTTTCCAGTCCTTTAATCTGCCTTACGGTAGCTGAGACGTCTCTCGTATCGGTCTTTGTCATTGACTGGATAGAGACAGGGGCTCCGCCTCCGATTTTAACCCTGCCTACCCTGATCTGTCTCGTAATTATCTTTTCCATAAATGCGCTATTTTTTCAAAAACCCCAAATCTCATAAAATCATTATAAAATACAAACAGCATCAAAATTATTAAAAGCGACATGCCGACCTGCGTTATGTTTTCCTGTATCTTGATAGAAACAGGCTTTCTCCTGATCTTTTCTATCGCAAGAAATAAAATATGGCCGCCGTCCAGTACAGGCACAGGCAAAAGATTAAAGATAGCCAGGGACGCGCTTAAAACTCCCATTAACTGCAATAGATAAATAATGCCCAGCTTGGCTGCCTGGCCTGTTATATAAAATATTCCTATGGGACCCGTCATGGACTCCTTTATAGGTATGGCGCCTGTAACGCTTGCCCATAAAGCCCTGCATGTTATATAAGTAAGCGACCATAATTTTTCAGCCCCCATATAAATAGACTTAAAAAATCCATATCTTACAAATACCACATCTCCGGACGGGACAATGCCTATTATGGAAATCTTCTTTCTTGAGCCGAAAACAGTATCCATCTCCTGGGATTTCGGCATAACGACAATAGAAATCTTTTGCCCGAGTCTTTCTACAACAAGGTTCATCTCCTGATTCTTGCTGGTATGCACAATCTTTGTGACATCCTCCCAGTAGATTACATCCTTGCCGTTTATATTCAGGATCTTATCGCCTGTTTTTAAGCCGGATGACTCAGCCGGATAGCCCGGCATGACCTTGCCTATCGCTGAAGTCAATGTAGGATTGCCTGCCATGAACACGAATGAAAAAATCGCAAATGCCAGTATGTAATTTAATAACGGGCCTGCGAATATTATCCGCATCCTCTCTCCGACTGTCCTGGAAAGATATTCCCATTTTTCTCCCTTTAAACCCTCTGCCCCTGTTTCTCCGGATAATTTTACATAACCTCCGAGAGGTATTATTGAAACAGAATATCTGGTTTCTTCTCTCGTCACGCCGAATATCTCAGGCCCGAATCCTATAGAAAATTTTTCAACCCGCACTCCCATCTTTTTAGCGACAATAAAATGCCCGAACTCATGCACTACGACTAGAATACTCAAAACAACTATAAAAGAAACTAGCGACAGCATCTAAGCATCTCCTTGGTTTTTATCCTTGCCCATTTATCAGCTTCAAGTATATCCAAAAGTCCGGGGTCCTTAACGCCTTTATGCAGCCTTAAAACCCTGTCGATTACCTTCGGTATATCTATAAATTTTATACGGCCTTCCATGAATTCCTTAACAGCTGTTTCATTTGAGGCATTCAGCGCAGAAGGAAATGTGCCTCCTTTTTTTCCAGCGTCATATGCCAGATCCATACACGGAAATCTTTCAAAATCCGGCTTATAAAAAGTCAGATTTTTTATTTTGGAAAAATCAGGGCTTTTTATCCCGGAGCGGGATCTTTCAGGATAAGTAAGCGCGTATTGAATAGGAAGCCGCATATCGCACGCGGCCATCTGGGCAAGTACTGCGCCGTCTGTGAATTCAACCATTGAATGAATTACTGCTTCAGGATGTATCAATATCTCTATGTTTTTAATTTCCATATTAAAAAGCCAGGCTGCCTCGATCACTTCCAACCCCTTATTCATCATAGTAGCAGAATCCACTGATATCTTTTTACCCATTTTCCACCTGGGATGATTAATCGCCTGTTTAACGGTAATATTCCTGAATCCTGATTTTTTTACCTTTAATAAAGGCCCGCCTGAACCTGTGAGAAAAATCTTTTTCAAATCTTTCTTATCGTTGCTTCCGATGCATTGGAATATCGCGCTATGCTCGCTATCCACAGGCACTATTTTTACATTGTTCTTTGCAGCCTTATCCATTATAAGGCCACCTGCCATAACCAGTGCTTCTTTATTCGCAAGCGCCATTTTTCTGGCTTTATCCAACACTGTAAGTATAGGCATAAGCGCAGATGACCCCACTATGCCCACAAGGACAGTATCTATCTTTAAATTTTCCAGCATCTCCAGTAACCCGGTTTCTCCTTCATATACCTTTATCCTGCCCCATCCTCCTTTATCCCCGCTTATTTCACCTATACAAACAGCTTCGGGTTTATAAATCTTTGCCTGCTTGCGCAATAATCCGACATTTGCATTGGCAGATAAGGCGCATACCTTAAATCTATCCGGAAATTTTGCAATTACATCCAATCCGCTGGTGCCTATGGATCCCGTAGAACCCAAGACCGCAATATTTTCCATAATATTTACCTGAAGATAGCAAGGCAGATATAAAAAATAGGCGCTGTAAAAAGGATGCTGTCTGTGGCATCCAGCATCCCGCCAATGCCTGGCAGAGAAGTCCCGGAATCTTTTGCCTCATAATCTCTTTTTATAAGGCTCTCGGCCAGGTCTCCGAGCTGCGCGAATATGCCTATAAGAATACCGCTTAAAAGCACAAAACTAAAACTCATCCATGAAAAATAATACCTGCTTAAGATAGCGCTCGCAATACTGAAGATAAAACCTCCTATAGCGCCTTCTACTGATTTATTGGGGCTTATCCTTGGTATCAGCTTATGCTTTCCGAAGCGAGACCCGACTAAATACGCGCCCATATCGCCTGATTTTGTGACGAAAAGCAGGTACGCCACTAATTTATGCCCATCTTCCAGAAATCTTATTTTTACAAGAAATGTAAAAAACCATCCTATATAAAAAACCGCGAATAGCGTGACCGCTATCAGCGATACTGCATTCTGATTTTCTTTCCTTGTGAATTGAATTATAAAAAGCGCGATCAATATGATGATAAAAAACACAGCCTCCCATATGCCGCCTGTAGGCCTGTAAAAATATGTTATGTACGGCAAAAGTATCCCTGATAAAACACCTACATATGCAAAACTTAAAGGCAATGCCTTCTTTGCGCTTAGTTTGAAAAACTCGCAGAGCCCAAATCCTATAAATAAAGACGCCACTGCCCCGAACGTCCACACCGGCAATACAAATATGCTTAAAATAGTAACCGATATCAGGATTAGCGAGGTAACTGCGCGTTTAAACATAAACTATCTCCCTCCAAACCTTCTGTCTCTTTTGCTATACGTTTCTATAGCCTTATTGAATTCCCTCTCGTCAAAATCAGGCCAGAGCGTTTCAGTCACGTAAAGTTCAGAATACGATATCTGCCACAACAGAAAATTTGAAACCCTCATTTCCCCGCTTGTGCGTATTAAAAGATCCGGATCCGGCTGTCCAGCCGTATAAAGATTACTGGAAAACATTTTTTCATCTATGTCCTTCGGATCAATCTTTCCGCTCTTCGCGTCTTGCGCCAGGATCCTTGCCGCGTTTAATATTTCCTGCCTTGCGCCATAGCTCAGCGCTATATTCAGCGTAAGATCGTGATAATCGCTGGTATCTTTCTCTGTTTTCTCAACCTTGGCCAGCAGATCCTTTTGTATCCTGCTCCTTTCTCCTATTATACAAAACTTTATTTTATTATCATGGAATAATTTAATTTCATTGTCTATAAAATTTTCTAAAAGCTGAAACAGCGCTTTTATCTCACTATCAGGCCTGGACCAATTCTCGGTTGAAAATGCGTAAAGCGTCAGATACTGAACGCCTGTTTTAAGGCATAACTTTACGGTATTTTTTACGATATCCACACCTTGTTTATGGCCTATGACCTTGGGCAGGCCCCTTTTCTCGGCCCATCTCCCGTTGCCATCCATTATTATCGCTATGTGTTTTGGGATATTCATATATTATGGCTAAAAGAAAAACGCGAATTCGTATTTAATTCAAACACGATTCGCGTCCTTCTCTGATTCCATAAAAATTTTGTTACTCTAGAGGAACAGCGTCTTGCGTTTTTAGTTTTGACTTAAGATCTGAATACGCTGTTTTTAAATTTGCCGATTCTGCGTTGACTTTATCCAGAGCGGCCTGTAAATTGGCGGCAAGACCTGTCTGGTTATTTACCTGAGCGGTTGCTTTGGTCAATTGTACCTGTAAATCACCCGCCTTGGAATTAAGCCCTGCTATCTGATCATTAAGCTGCAGGATTTTTATCCTTTCAGCTTTCAACTGGCTGTTTAAACTCGCTGCGTAACCCACAAGCACAATACAGACAATAGCTAAAACCGCAATAATTACTGTAAAATTTATCTTTACCTTGTCCATTTTTATAGCTCCTCCTTTTTACATGTCATTGCGAGCCCTGACGAAGTCAGGACGAAGCAATCTTATAAGATCCTTCGTCCCGATAAATCGGGACTCAGGATAAGTTCGGATCTATCATTTACGTCGTCCTCCGGACTCCATAAATGATGTCCTCACTTATTTTTTATACTTCTTGATCTGCCTTTCTATCTGCTGCTTTCTCTGGGTTATTTTATCCATATCTGCCTGGATCTTTTCCATATTCTTCGGAAGTATTACTATTTCCACGCGCCTGTTCTGCTTTTTTCCGGATGCAGTATCATTCGAAGCCACAGGCCTATATTCACCGTAACCTATAGCAGCTACCCTTTTGGGGCTTATGCCTTTTTTATCCACAAGATAGTGGAGAACGCTCGTCGCCCTGGAAGTAGAGAGTTCCCAGTTGGATTTCCAGCCTGAATGTTTTATCGGCTCATTGTCCGTATGGCCCTCTATTCCTATATTCCTGTCTTCCACGTTCTTTCCCAGCACGCCCGCTATTTTATCAAGAGAGGAAAAAGCTTCCGGCTTTATTTCTACCTTGCCTGAATCAAAAAGGACTTCTGTCAAAAATATGATCGCAAGTCCCTTCTCTGCCATCTCCAGCCGCACGGATTTATCGCCTATTTCCTGCTTTAGTTTTTCTTCCAGAAGAAGCTTTGCCTTTTCCAGTTCAGACAATTCGGTTTCTTTCTCCTCCTGTAATTGGCTGAGCCTTGCGTTTAAGTCATCTATCTCGTTTCCAAGAGCGCTTATCCTGTCCACATCGCTCTTATGCCTGGTCTGAAATGTAATAGAACATCCGGACATAGCGAGAGAAACAACCGTTAAAAATAAAACTAAAAACAATCCTTTATTTCTGACCATAATATCCTCCTTATGCGTTTTTTTAATCATAATACAGCTGCTACGTAAAGTCAAGAAATTTGAAAATTTTCTTACTTAAATAACGTGTTCTTTATAATAAAAGACGCGAATACAATCGAAACCATTGACATAAGTTTTATTAAAATATTCAAAGACGGGCCTGATGTATCTTTGAACGGGTCTCCCACCGTATCTCCCACGACACCTGCCTTATGGGCAATAGAGCCCTTGCCTCCGTGATGGCCCTCCTCTATATATTTCTTTGCGTTATCCCATGCCCCGCCGGAATTCGCCATCATAACCGCAAGCACAAATCCTGTAACAGTCGCCCCCATAAGAAGCCCGCCCACTGCATTTATCCCCACTAAAAGCCCCACTACGATAGGGGCGCTGATCGCCAATAGAGACGGCATCACCATTTCTTTCTGCGCGGCAATTGTAGCAATATCAACGCAGCGCGCATAATCAGGCTTTGCCTTTCCTTCCATAAGCCCTATTATTTCTTTAAACTGGCGCCTAACTTCAATGACAATCTTTGCAGCCGCTCTTCCCACTGCTCTCATTGTCATGGAACAGAATAAAAACGGGAGCATCCCTCCCAGGAATAATCCCACCAAGACGCTTGGGTTCATTAAATTCAGGTCCATGGTTTTGCCGAAAAGCCACACCTGATCCCTATAGGCCGCTATCAAAGCAAGGGCTGTCAACGCAGCTGAACCGATTGCAAAACCTTTTCCGGTCGCAGCTGTTGTGTTTCCCAGGGCATCTAAGGCATCTGTCCTTTTTCTCACCTCAGGAGGAAGATGAGACATCTCTGCATTTCCTCCCGCATTATCAGCAACAGGGCCGTAAGCATCTGTCGCCAGAGTTATCCCCAGGGTAGACAGCATACCCACTGCTGCAATTGCTATCCCGTAAAGCCCTAAGTTAAAATTACCGGCGCCTCCTGCGAATAAAAAACTCGCCAATATAGCCGCGCACACCACTATTACCGGTACAGCAGTTGACATCATGCCGACTGCCATGCCGCTTATAATAACAGTAGCGGGACCGGTAACACTTGAGTCTGCTATTGTCTGCGTAGGCTTGAAAGTGCTGGAAGTATAATACTCCGTTGAAAGGCCTATCAATACGCCTGCCACTAAACCCGATATAACTGACCAATAGACCCCTATATGCTGGCTACCGAGCGTATGCTTTACCAGAAAATAAGACGCTATAGCCACTATAAAAGAGCTGACAAACACTCCCTTTCTTAAGGCTGCCAATAGAACCGATTGATTCGCATCCTCTTTGCTTCTTACAAAAAATGTCCCTATAATAGATGCGATAACCCCGACTGCTGCCATGACCATCGGAACAGTAACGCCCGCTAAACCCAGGCCGGCTGCTACGCCCAGCGCAGATGTAGCTACTATAGAACCTACATACGATTCATAAAGATCCGCTCCCATACCTGCGACATCGCCTACATTGTCGCCCACATTATCAGCAATAACAGCAGGATTTCTCGGATCATCTTCAGGTATCCCTGCTTCTACTTTTCCTACCAGATCAGCTCCCACATCCGCTGCCTTTGTAAAAATGCCTCCGCCCACCCTTGCAAAAAGCGCCTGAGAGCTTGCGCCCATTCCAAAGCAAAGCATTGTAGATGTGATTGCGCCTATCTTATCTACCCCTATCGCCAGAGGATGCGCCGTGTAATACCAATCCAGAAAATAATACCATATGCTAAGATCCAGAAGTCCCAGCCCCACAACTGTAAGGCCCATAACAGCGCCGCTTGAAAAAGCAACCCTTAACCCGGAATTCAAACTCTTCATCGCTGCTGCCGCGGTCCTGTTTGAAGACTGTGTTGCTATCGTCATGCCTATAAAACCTGAAAGCCCTGAGAAAAATCCTCCTGTTAAAAATGCGAAAGGCACAAATATGGGCAGATATTTAAACAGAGACAATGCCAGAAGAATAAAAAATACGACTATAAAAAATAAAGCTACCCCTATATACTGCCTCTTTAAATATGCCCTTGCGCCTATGCGGACTGCCTGGGCTATTTCTTTCATTTTGTCGTTTCCTTCATCCATCTTAAGTATTGATACTGCTAAATAAAAAGCAAAACCAAGCGCCAATATAGAACCCACAGGTGCCAAAAATAACATTTTGTTCCTCCTCTTATATTTTGAATGCCTGCTCTCTCTTTGATCCCACTGATACCATGCTTATCTTCACATTCAGAAGCTTTGATAAGGTCTCAAGATATTTCCTTGCATTCTCAGTCAGGTCTTTATACTTCGTCGCCCGCGTAGTATCGCTCATCCATCCGCTGCAAGACTCATAAATCCCTTCGCAATTTTCAAGTATCTCTATGTCAGCCGGAAAATCTTTATAAAGCCTGCCTTTATATTTATATCCGGTGCATATTTTTATTTTATCCATCTCATCAAGCACATCAAGCTTTGTAATCACTATTTCATCCAGGCCGTTAACAGCTACAGCGTGCCTGACTATCACGGCGTCAAACCACCCGCATCTCCTGGGCCTTCCTGTAGTAGCCCCGAATTCTTTGCCCTTGGTCCGTATCTTTTCCATCAGATCTTTTTCAAATTCTGTCGGGAAAGGCCCTTCTCCTACCCTGGTGGTATAGGCCTTAACCACTCCTATAACTTTATCTATCTTTGTGGGGCCCACGCCTGCGCCCGTACAGGCCCCTCCTGCTGTGGCGCTTGAAGAAGTCACGTATGGGTATGTGCCGTGGTCTATATCCAGAAGAGCGCCCTGGGCGCCTTCAAATAAAATATCTTTTTTCTTAGCTATGGCTCTATTCAAAACCTGCGATACGTTTGCCAGGTACTTTTTAATCTTTTTCCCGTATTCCAGATATTCATTGTAAATTTGTCCTGCATTAAACTCCTCAGAGCCTTCCAGGTTGGCATAGATCTTCTTTTTCAGGCCTTCGGGATTTACAAGATCTATCATCCTTATCCCGCAGCGCGCCATCTTGTCTATATAACACGGCCCTATGCCCCTTCCTGTAGTGCCTATCTTTGCCCCGCGTCTTTTATCTATCACTTTATGATAAGGCAGTATTACATGAGCGGATTCGCTTATCATAAGATTACCATCTATCTTTATGCCTTTTTTTTTCAGCATGCCGATCTCATTTAAAAGCGCTTCGGGATCGATTACCACGCCGTTGCCTATTATGCAGAGCTTCCCTTTCCTTAAAACCCCTGACGGGATGAGATGCAGGATAAATTCCTTGTCTCCGATTACCACTGTGTGGCCTGCGTTATTGCCTCCCTGATACCTTACAATAATATCAGCATCCCTGCTCAGGATATCAATTATTTTACCTTTGCCTTCGTCTCCCCACTGCGCTCCAACAACTACTGTACATGGCATAAAAACTCCTTCTTATCGTATCGGTTCCACATGTTTTGTGCCTGGCACCACTTTAAAATGGTGCCAGGCACAAAAAACATTAACCACCCAAAAACTACGGCGTCATCGTAAATATCTTCCTGGCTATCTCCGGATATTTTGCTATAAAACGCAGCTCGTCGTGCGTGAGCGGCTGCTGGGTATGCACATTGGCATATCTGACGAGTTCAAGTATGTCCGCCGCCTCTAAATCGTTTTTAAACTTTATCTCCAGCTTATCGTACACATTCCTGAATCCTTTTATACCTGAATATTCTCCGGCGATGATCTGCCTGCCTGTTTCTAATAGTTCCGGCTCGCCTCTTCCAAGTTCCTCAAAATCATAAAGCTCATAATTACGCCTGTCTTTCAGAGCCCCATCAGCATGAATACCTGATTCATGGGCAAACGCATTTGCGCCTATACCTGGATGGTTTATAGGTATAGGGACCTTAAATGCGTAAGAAGTGTATTTTCCGATCTTCCAGGCATGATTTAACTTAATCTTTTCATCCAGATTATATTTACCGCTAAACCCGCTTGAATACTTAATCGCAAGTATGATAGAAACGAGGTCTGCGTTCCCGGCCCTCTCCCCCATGCCGTTCACTGTCGTATTTATATAAGCGTCCACACCTGCGTCTATTGCTGCCTTTGCGCCTGCCACAGAGCACGCTATTACCATTCCAAGATCATTATGACAGTGAAGTTCTATGGGCAGCTTAACCTCATTTGCAAGTATCTTGACCCTCTTATAAATCGTAAAAGGATCGTCATGGCCAAGCGTGTCGCAATACCTGATCCTGTCTGCGCCGTGGTCTTTAGCTGCCTTTGCGAATTTTATTAAATACGGCATATCAGTCCTTGAAGCGTCTTCTGCGTTCACGCCTACAATCTTTAATTTCTTTTTTCTCGCCAGGTCCACCGCGTCAGTCATCATGAGCAATATATCATCGCGGGTTTTATTGCCCAGGAATTTTCCGCTGGTCATCTGCTCTGAAGTGGATATGGAGAGGTTCAGGTTTTCGACATCCGTCATCTCGCATGCCTTTTTGACATCGTCTTTTATCGCCCTTACCCAGCCGCTTAAGACTATCGGCTTCAGCACGCCCATCTTGACAAGCTCTATATTAGCATTCAGATAATTCGTCTCGTGGCGCGTAACAGGAAAACCAAACTCGCTCCCGAAAACCCCCATATCGTTCAGGAAGATATTTATCATGGTCTTCTGTAGTTTTGCAAGTCCGAGTTTTGCGGTCTGCACCCCGTCCCTGTTTGTTACATCAATTAGATAGATCTTGTTGTTTTTCATAAAAGATCCTTTTTTACAGTTTTATTAATGTTGCGTCCAATATATTTTTATCTTTCCTTATTTCGTTCAATACCTTTTCTGAGACCGCGCTATCAATATTTAAGACCGACAATGTTTTTCCGCCCGGTTTTTCCCTGCCGAATGTCATGGCAGCAATATTTATATTATTTTTCCCTAAGATAGTCCCCATCATGCCTATGATGCCCGGCACGTCTATATTATGCGCGACTATCATATATCCTTCAGGAATGGCGTCCACGTGAAATTCGTCTATCTTGACAATCCTTGGGTCTTTCTTCGTAAATAAAGTGCCGGAAACAGTCCTGACTCCGATATCTGTCTTTATCTCCACGCTTATAAGGCTTGAATATTCCTCTAAGTTAGTCGCTTTCATTTCTTCTATTTTAATGCCGCGTTCCTTTGCCACGATCAATGAATTTACATAATTTACAGTTTCCTGCAATACGGGTGAAAGCACCCCCTTTACGATAGCTACGGTAATCGGGGACAGGTTGTATTTTACGACATCCCCTGAATACTTTATCTGTATTTCCTGGGTCCTGCCTTTGGCAAGCTGGGATGCCAGGCCTCCTATTTTTTCTCCCAGATTTATATAAGGCTGTAATATTTTGTAAAGCTCGAAATCAACGCAGGGCACATTCACCGCGTTTCTTATCCCGCATCCTAAAAGCGCGTCGCGCGCGCTGCCTGCGATTTCAACAGCCACGTTTATCTGCGCCTCTTCAGTCGAAGCCCCTAGATGCGGAGTAAGCACTACCTTGTCGCATTTGAACAACGGATTATCTTTTACAGGGGGTTCTTTTTCATAAACATCAAAAGCAGCCCCTGCGATCTTTCCTGCGGCAATGCCTTCAAGTACAGCTGTCTCGTCAATTATTCCGCCCCTTGCGCAGTTTATGATCCTGACTCCATGCTTCATTTTTTCTATGGCCTTTTTATCGATAATGTGTTTTGTCTCTTCTGTTAAAGGCGAATGGACAGTAATGTAATCAGCTTTTTCAAATATAACCTTTAATTCGCCTGATTCTATGCCCAGCTCCCTGGCTTTATCCAGGGACAAAAACGGATCATATGTTATAACCTTCATCCCGAACGCAATAGCCCGTTTTGCCACCTCTGTGCCTATCCTGCCGAGCCCTATAATGCCCAGGGTTTTCCCGTATACCTCTGCGCCCATGAATTTCTTTCTTTCCCATTCGCCTTTTTTAACAGAGCCATCTGCCTGGGGTATGTTTCTTGATAGAGAAAGCATTAAAGATACAGCGTGTTCCGCGGTAGACATGGTGTTCCCGCCCGGGGTATTCATGACTATAATGCCCCGCTTGGAGGCAGCCCGGAGATCAACGTTATCAAGCCCGACCCCTGCCCTGCCTATCACCTTTAGATTTATAGCGGCTTCTATAATATCTTTTGTGACCTTTGTCTCGCTTCTGACCAAAAGCGCGTCATAGTCTTTTATTATTTTCTTCAGTTCTTCAGGGGGCAGCTTATGCTTTACATCCACCTGAAACTCTTTTACCTTTTTAAGTATATCCACGCCTTCCTGCGCCAACGGATCGCTCACAAGTATCTTAAACATGCTTCCTCCGTATATTTTACTTCAATGCCTCTACAAGCGCCTTCACGCCTGAACCCAACTGAAATTTATATCCCATCTCTGAAAGCGCTGTTTCAAGAGTAGCTATGCACACTATAAGATCTGGCGGGGTTATGTAGCCCATGGTGGCTATCCTGAACATCTTGCCTTTCATCTCGTCCTGGCCGCCTGCTATGCCTACCCCATATTTATCTCTCATTGTCTTGACTAGTTTTTCACCGTCTATGCCCTGAGGCACCCTTACAGCAGTAACTCCGTCCGAATAAGCGTCAGGCGCGAATAGTTCCAATCCCATAGACTTGACTGCGTTTCTTACCGCAGCTGCCATCTTTTTATGTTTTTCAAAAATAACTTCCAGGCCTTCTTCTTTTATTATTTTCAAAGCCTCTCTCAGCGCTATCATGAGATTTACAGCGGGCGTAAAAGGCGTATCTGTTTTTCCGAGCGCCTTTTTATAAGCCTTAAAGTCAAAATAATATTTCGGCAATGTCGATTTCTCAATCGCCTGCCAAGCCTTTGGGCTCACGCTTACAAATGCAAGGCCGGGAGGTATCATCAGGCCTTTTTGAGAACCGGATATTACAACATCTATCCCCCATTCGTCTGTCTTTATGGGAATAGCTGCAAGCCCGCTTATGGCATCAACCACAAGCACTGCTTCATAATTCTTCATTATTTTTGCAATCGCTTCTACATCTGTGGAAACCCCGGTGGATGTTTCGCATAATGTGGTAAAAACAGCTTTTATCTTTTTATTTTTTTTTAAAGCCTCCTCTATATTTTTCGGGTCCACTGCTTTTCCCCACTCCACGTCCAGGGCTGTAAATTCAATTCCATACGCCTTGCAGATATCCCCGAACCTTTCCCCGAATTTTCCTCCGCGAACCACAAGGGCTTTATCCCCGGGAGAAAAAATATTCGCAATAGCTCCTTCCATAGCGCCTGTTCCTGATGCCGCAAATATAAGGACCTCGTTTTTAGTCTGATACACATACTTTAAATCCTCTTCCACTTCCTGTATAACCTTCTGGAATTCAGGCGTCCGGTGATGGATAATCGGCCTTGCCATGGTCTCCAGGACTCTTGGCGGTATCGGCGTCGGCCCTGGCGTAAGCAAATAATTTTTGATCATGCTGTCTCCCTTTTTATTTTTTGCTCTCTGTTATAACCTCGTCTATAATACCGTATTCCAGCGATTCCTGGCCGGACATAAAATAATCCCTATCGGTGTCCTTCTGTATCTTATCGAGAGGCTTTCCCGTGTGCTTTGCCAAAATCTCATTGATCCTGTCTCTCATCTTCAGGATCTCTTTTGCCTGTATGCTTATATCTGACGCCTGGCCCTGGACTCCTCCCCAAGGCTGATGTATCATCACTCTTGCATTCGGAAGCGCGTGGCGTTTGCCCTTTGCTCCTGCTGCCAACAATACTGCTCCCATACTTGCTGCCTGTCCCACACAATATGTGCATACGTCAGGCTTCACAAACTGCATCGTGTCGTATATCGCAAGCCCTGCTGTCACTGATCCGCCCGGGCTATGTATATAAATATTTATATCCCTCTGGCGGTCTTCCATCTGGAGAAAAAGCATCTGGGCGATAACAACATTCGCGACCACATCGTCTATCGCCGAACCTATAAAAATAATCCTGTCTTTCAGAAGCCTTGAATAAATATCATACGCCCGCTCGCCTCTCTCTGACTGCTCTATCACCATAGGTATCAACATGCCAACCTCCTTGTTATTCAGTCTTCGCTTCTTTTAACAAAAACTCCATCACCTTTTTGTTCCTTATATTTACGGCCAGTTCATCCATGCCATGGCCTTTTTCCAGATAGATCTTGATCTCGTCTTTTGTCTTATGATACTGAGCGGCTAATCCTTCTATGTACCCGTCAATCTCCTCTTCTTTCAGATAGATCTTTTCGGCATGCGCGATTCTGTCCAGCATAAAAAATGCCTTTACCTGGCGGATCGCCTGCTTGGAGGCATTCTCCTCCAATTCTTTTTTATCTTTTTCTTCCAAAGTGAATTTTTTATCCGGATTTTCTTTTTTCTGGAGCGCCTCCATATATTTTATGCGCATTCTAGCGTCTTTTATCAATCTTTCTTTTTCAGAATTCACCAAGGTATCCGGCACTTCAAAATCTGCGCCGTCCAGAAGCTGATTTATAATCTGAACCTCCAAATCAGCCTCGCAATCCTCTTCCAGTTTTGCCTTCAGGTTCTGTTTTATGGCGTCTTTCATTTTATCCAGGCTTTCAAATCCCAGGTCTTTCGCAAACTCATCATCCAGTTTTGGCAGCACCTTTTCTTTTTCCTGGCTGCCTTCTTTAGGCACTTGCTGGGAATGCATCTCCCTTAAATGTTCCAGATTTTTCGCGAAATCCTCTTCTTTTACTTCTGTGCTTTTCTTTTTAAGCTTAAGGCCTTTGTAATTTTTTAAGTTTATCTCAGGCCTTGTTTCAATACTGGCCTTATATGAAAAACCTTCCTTAGGGTCAAGCTTCACATCAGTCACATCAGGATAGCCTATAGGGTAGAGTTTATGTTCTTCTAAAATCTTTTCATAGGTCTCTGGTATAAGTTTTTTCAAAACCTCTTCCTTGGCTGTTTTGGAATAATGCAGTTCCAGAAGGTCTCTGGGGGCTCTTCCCTGCCTGAAGCCCGGCACGCTGGCATACTTTCCTAAATCTCCGTAAACCTCATCAAAAGCCTCTTTTACCTTTTCCGCAGGAAGGCTGACTTCTAAACTATGCTTGCAATTTTTTAATTTTTTAACGCTTGCTTTCATAAAATCAATCTCCGTTCCATGTCATTGCGAGACCGAAGGCCGAAGCAATCTTATAGATCCTTCGAATGCTCCTATCCGTCGCATCGATATGTCATTGCGAGCGAAGCGAAGCAATCTCTGAGATCCTTCGTCCGCCAAAGTTCTGTGGCGGACTCAGGATAAATTCGGACTTATGAGTTGCGTCGGACTTCGTCCTCCGTAACTCATGTCCTCATTTACATTTTAAACTTCTCGCCTAAATATATTTCCCGCGCCTTTGGATCATTGACCAGCACTTCTTTTGTGCCTTCAATAAGTATCTTGCCATCAGCCATTATATACGAATGATTTGTTATTTCAAGCGTTTCTCTGACATTGTGGTCCGTAAGGAGTATACCGAGCCCCTTATTTTTTAATTCTCCTATTATTTCCTGCGCATCAGCCACGGCAATAGGGTCTATGCCGCTGAAAGGCTCGTCCAGAAGGATGAAGAGCGGATTAGTAACCAATGCCCTTGTTATTTCCAGCCTTCTTCTCTCGCCTCCTGAAAGCATGTACGCCTTCTTCTTTGCAAGATGGCTTATCTTTAATTCATCCAGAAGCTCTTTGAGCCTGGTTATGCGCACCTCGCGGGGAAGATGCAGGGTTTCCAGCACAGCCATTATATTTTCTTCGACTGTGAGTTTCCTGAATATCGAAGGCTCCTGAGAAAGATATCCTATGCCGTTCCTCGCCCTACGGTACATCGCAAGATTTGTAATATCGTTTCCGTCAAAGATTATATTTCCGCCGTCAGGCTTTAATATCCCTACCACCATGTAGAACGTAGTGGTCTTTCCGGCTCCGTTCGGACCCAATAAGCCCACGACCTCTCCGCGTTTCACCTTCATAGAGATGCCGTCCACAACCTTTTTTCCGTCATAGGATTTAATAAGGCTGTTTATATCCAGCAAGTGCCCGTTATTATTAGTTTGCGTTGCCATTTTTAATAACCAGCTTAGGCCTGTTAGGCAATATTACCCTGGCCTGTTCCACCAGATAAATCGCTTTGTCGCTATAAGTTATATTTTCTCCGTTTACAATCCTTACATTCCCGCGCGCAACCACCAGTTTGACCCGCCTTGAGTCAGCATTGAAATACACATCTATCCTGTCAGCCAGTATATGGCCCTTTGAATCTTCCACTTTCACATTGCCATGAAAAAACGCCCTGTTCTGTTTATAGTTAAGCTCCAAAGGCCCGTCGCAGGTTATGGTAGTCTGGTTATTGCCGACGAGAGGCCCCATGACTTCCGGCTCTCCGGATACAAGCTTTGCGCTTATATCCTGTTTCAGTTCAGCGGTCTTGCCCTCCATATCAAAATTACCGCCTGTGCCTGTAATCTCCATATCAGGCCTTTTTATATTTACGCTTGTGTCTGTGGATACATTTTTTGTCTCTGCGTCCCAAACCAGGTGGTCTGTTGTCAACTTTGTGCCGTCACTGGAAGCCATCACCACATTATCATTCAGATGGACAATGTTTTCGCCCTTGTCAAAGATACCCTCTCTGGCCCTCAATTTTAGTATCGTGCCCTGGCCGAAAGACAACGCAGACAGATATTCTATATTGACTTTGTTGTCCATGACCTCTGCCGAGCGTCCGTTCATTTTCCATTTCTGATCCCCGCCTTCTTTATACTGCACAAAAGAAAAATCCTTTACCTCCTGCAGGGCTGCTTCTTTTTTCTCCCCGGCAATGCATCTTTCAACACAACACAATGATAACAATAAAAACATAAATAAGCTTAATAAAATTACTGAAAACCTGTCATTGCGAGTCCCGACAAAGTCGGGACGAAGCAATCTCTTTAATTTTTTCATATTCATTTCCAAATCAGTTCCGCATTAGTTACGCGTCTTCCACCTATCGTGAAACCATACCCATTGTTCCGGGTATTTTCTTATGCAGTCTTCTATTGCCCTTGTATATCTCCGGGTATTTTCCAGGATATCTTTTCTCTTGTCGCCTGTCTTCGCCACTTCTATCGGATTTTCAATCAGGACCTCGTGGCCGAATTTCCTGCGCACTATAAAACACGGCACGATATAAGCGCCTGTCAAAAGATTCAAAACAGCTGCCCCGCTGGGCGTCCACGCTTCTTTGCCGAAAAAATCCACAAATACGCCTGAGACGCTGTCCATGTCCTGGTCAGGCATAATGCCTACAAATTTTTTATCCCTTAAAAGATCCACTATTTCTTTGGCGGACGCGTCTCTGTATAATATATTTACGCTATTCTGTTTTCTTATCCGGATGAAAAAAGCCTCCAGGCCTTCCATCCTGACGCGCCTTGCGATCACATTCATTGGAAACCCGCTTATCGCAAGATAATGCGCCAAAAGCTCCCAATTTCCAAAATGGCCGGAAAGGATTATTACAGCCTTACCGTCCCGCAAAAACTCTTTCAGCATATCTATATTTTTGGAATACACGTATCTTTTAAAACCTCGCCTGGTAAACTTGGGTATAGACAAGATTTCTATGACGCTTTTTCCAAGATTTTCAAAGACCTTTTTGGTTATTTCTCTTTTTTCTATATTACTCTTGGAATCTCCGAATGCGGTATCAAGATTCCGAAGCGCTCGTTTTCTCTCTTTTATCAGAATATAAAAACAAAGGCGTCCAAAGGCCTGGCCAAGCATAAGTCCTATTCCGGTAGGAATCACTAAAATAATCAAACTCGCCAGCCTGAAGAGTAAAAAAATCGCCACTCTCCTCGGCTTATTCTTAGCCATAGCCAAAGTATGTTAGCATATATGCTATATAAAAGTCAATAATAATGCTAAGTTAGTCTCTTCCCGGCCGGCAGCCTACGAAAAGACGCTCGGACGCCCCAGCGAGGCGTCCTTCGCTCCGCGCCGATTCTCGTTCGTCCTGCGGCAGCTGGGGTCTGAGGCGCCTTAGAAAAATTTTGCCAAATGTCCGCAAGGGATTACAGCAAGCAAATGGCGGAACTGACCGAGCCAGCTTTTCCATCGATTGTTTATTCATATATACGGCGAGGGAATTCCGGCAAATTTGCGAGCTGTAAACCGTAGCGGACGGCAAAATTATTTCAGCGCCGAATGGCCCCAGCTGCCGCAGGACACCCTGCCCGCTCGAATCGCCGAGGCTTTTCTTTAGGCCTGCCGGCCGGGAAGAACTACTATTTAACTATTCAAATAATAATGCGGGATTAATACAGGTTTAATTCCAGGGTATGGCGCTCGCCGTTCTCATCCAGCACAACATTATTCTCGTTGATCTCGATAACCGTCATTCCGCCTACTTTATCGCCCAGCTTGACAACATCATTATTTATTATGGCGTACGGATTCTGCTTATCCGACATTATCCCGTTAAGGGCCAGATCCTCCACGTCCTGCTCTTGTATGCTATTAGTTGATGCATCCAGTAAAAAAGGATCCCTGCCCCATCTTAGCTTATCCCAGGATTCAGGCTCAGATACGATCGTCATAGCGGATTCGGAAGTATGATAAGCCTCATTTTTTGAGACACCTTTACCGCTGCCTGGTTTAGACATATGGCTTGTAACCAAAAATATCAGGATAACTACGCTTATTCCGGTTACAGCCAGTTCTATTCTTTTTTTGGCTTCCGCGTCTTTTAACATATTATTCTCCCAGCACGCAGGCGTTCAGCTCTATACCCGCCCTTATCTTCGGTAATATATTTACATCCTTCCTTATTTCCACTTTTCTCACAGATATCATGGGATTTTTATCAAACTCTATTTTATTCAAGAATTCTCCGAGCGACTGGTACCTGGCCTCAACGCTCAGATCGAGAGGCATGCTTTTGCAAAGATAATCAAAGATCTTAAGCTGCGAGCCCCCGGCATCCGTGTAGTTAGTAAGGTCTCCTGGTTTTACGGAAATTACATTGACCTTAAGTCCCACAGCTTCTTCATTAAGCTGTTTTATGATATTGGAAGCCTCTCTTTCGGAAGGGAATGCGTTCTCCAGCCCCTTGATATAATCCCGCATCTTTATGAGATTATCCTTTAGTTTTTCCTCGCCGCCTATAAAATTATAAAGTTCCGATATCTCTCTTTTTATATCTCTATACTCTGTCCCGAGCCGCTTAACCTCTCCGGCCTTGGGCAGATAAATAAACTGCAGGAATAATCCCGCTATTGCCCCAAATATAACCAGGGTTATGATTTTATTTTTATTCATATCACTTCTTTCTCAGGTTACATATTATTTCAAATTTCACGCTATTTTGGCCGCCTGGCGCCTCATTCTTCTCGCTGAAAGAAAGTTTAATATTATGAAACATGGCGTTCGATTCCAGTTTGGACATAAAACTTGTCAGTGAATCCTGCTTCGATACAACACCGCCGATTTTTACATTCGGCTCCCTGGTGTCCACTGTAATCCTGTCCAGCACCATATCTGAGAATATCATCCTGCTTATTTCCTTCATTATCATTCCGGCCCGCACGCCGTCCATGGAAACCGCGGTTACAACGGAGCTGTAAGCCGTTATTTTATCCTTCAATAAGTTTATCTCCCCCAGATTATTCCAGTACTGTTTTTGAATCTGGACGCCTTTTTTCAGGTTTATGGCCTGCATGCATAATAGGATATACGAGAAAAGCACTATGACCCCCATGGCAAAAGTAATTACTGTCACGGAAAATCTTTTAAGCGCCTTTTTATCCTCTGCCCTGTATTCTTCAGGCAGCATATTCATGCCAAAGCCCCTGCTCAGGCTAAGGCCTATAGCGCCTGCTTCTTCGGGCAATATTGCCAGGACCTCTATTCCTGCTTGCTTAGTGATATACTCCTTCAGGCCTTTAAGCCTGGATCCATTTCCTGCGAGTATAATTTTTTTAATACCCTGGTCATGAAACCGCTGCTCATAGTATTCCAGAGAACCCTTTATCTGGCTTATAAGCTTCTCAAGCACAGGCCTTATAAGGCCTAATATCCGTATATCAGACGGAATACCCTGTTCTATTTTCATTTTTTCCGCATCCGGTTTGGATAATTCTATTCTGCCCTTATCCGTTATAATCACGCCTGTCATAGCGTCTGTAAAACTATCCCCGCCCATAAGTATTTCTCTGGTAAAACAAACCTTATCTTTTTCAATTATAGAAATAAGCGTCTTAGCGCTTCCTATGTCTACAATAGCGATCTTTTCATCCTGCGGCACAATCTTGGCATTGTTTGCATACCTGGCCAGCGCAAAATCCAGAGGCATTACATTCTGGACATTCAAGCCGATTTGTTTTAGCTCTTTTACCTTTGGCCCTACATCAGATTCCTGGTAGGCAAACGCTATCAGCTCTATTCTTTTTGCCCCGGCTTCAGCCTCTCTTTCTCCGAGGATATTAAATTTTACCTTGGCTTTATCTATATCAAAACTAACCTGTTCCTTCAGCTCCCACTTAAGAGCGCTCTCTATCTCTTCATGGGGCATCGCAGGGATACTTACCCTTTTTATGACAATCCCTTCCAGGTTAAGATTCACGCTCAGCTCTTCTTCATCCATTAAATGCATCTTGCTGGGAAGCTGGCTTATATCTTCTATAGCTTCTATTAATCTATCCTGGATTAGGAATTCATCGCCTGTCTTTTTTACCCTCACAGCCCTGAAGTATCTGGAACCTATATCCAGGCCTATAAAATTAGCGGACTTCTGGCCCATGCCCATTCCTGATAGAAGCGATTTGGATTCTTTTTTTACCTGCTCTAGAATAGCTCTCATATCTTTAATCAACGCTTGGCTTACATAATAAACTCTCTCGCCTGTCATTACGAGAAGCGTAAGCGACGAAGCAATTTCCTAGATCCTTCGTCCCGATAAATCGGGACTCAGGATAAATTCGGACATACGACTTACGAAAAACTCCGTTTTTTGTAAGACGTGTCCTCATTTAAATTATACCATACCTATAATGCTTCCCGCCACAAAGAAGTTGTCAATGTTATGCTCAATCCTGTATTGAATCCCTGTATAGAGCTATGATTTACCTTTGTATTATCTTTAGTTAAATCTCCTCCCTGGCCGAGAGAATCAAACCTGTTTCCGCTGAGATTACCTGTCAAATCAAGGTTAGTGCCGATTGTAACATCGTCTCCGAAAACAAATCCCGTGATAGTAGTATTATTGCCTAAAACCACATCGCCTGGAGATAATAATATAACGCCTTCTCCGGCGCCGGCCCCGCTGCCGAGGACAATACCTGCCCTCAAGTCAATATCTGAAGAAGAATAAAATGTCACAGACTTGCCTACGGTCCCATTTACTCTCATAAGCAAAGTGCCGTCAGAAACAACTGTAATATTATCCCCTATATCTACCTCACTCTTTATATCAACCGAACCTGTGACAACTATTGTCCCTGAGCCGTTTATATAATCTTTTATTATCGCATTGCCGTTTACATATACAGTCCCTGAAATCGCTTCTGCCTCAAATGTCCTATTCCCTGCTGGCTGGCCGGAAGCGGTGGTAATAAGGCTATCATAATATGTAGTTGTTAGCGTGGGCTGGGTTACAGTCTGGCTTGCATATTCAGTAGTATCCCCTGAAATATTCGTGCCATTCCCTACGCTGATTTCGCCCGTAGCTGAGACATTGCCGGTTATAGTGCAATTCCTCCCTATATCTAAATTCCCTTTTATAAAAATATCCCCTGCTATCGTCTGATTTCTATTGATGTCGGTGTCAATACTCCCATTCCCTCCTCCATAAAATAATGCAAAATCCGCAAAAGTAGTTCCTGCGCCTGCAGCCTTTGTAATATGCTGTGTAATGACACGCTGAACTGAATTTCCGTCCCATCCGGTAACCTTGCCCGTACTGGTAACATCTATTGAATCCGTTGCCTGGTTTGAATAAGTAATGGTAAATGTCCCATTGCCAAATGCCTGATTTGTAAAAACCGCGGGAGGAGTAGCCCAGTCTGCATCAGCTTCCAATAATTCAAGATACGATTCCATGCCTGCTGATGCTATAAAAAATGCCTGCTCAGCCTGCATATCAGTGATAGCAGAGATATTTCCGGACGACATAAAAGACGCTATCAGCAATGCAAGTGTGGACACTATAAGCATCACTATGACTACCGCCACTAGCGATAAGCCTTTATTGCATCTTGCCAGCCCTGGCAGACCTAAAGAAAAGCGTCGGCGATTCGAGCGGGCACGGTGCCACGACGCGAATAGCGTCGAGGCGAGCAAGAATCGGCGCCCGAGCGAAGGACGCCTCGCAGGGGCGTCCAAGCGTCTTTTCGTAGGTCTGCCAGGACTGGCAAAAAATTTAGAAATTCTTCGTCGAAGCGTCTGATTGCAAATAAACATTTTGCCCGTTCTTTGTAAGCGTAAGATTGATCCTTACCCTTCTTATATCTGTCGCAGCTGGACTGACTGCTGGGCTTGGGATCGCAGTATCACTAGAATTATAATAAGTAAAACTAAGGCTTGAGACATTTTCAGCCAATAGATTCGCTGTCCCATTTTCAGTCCTGTTTAAATTTGTGCCGGAGAGGCTATAGGTTATGTCTTTATTTCCTGTATCAATAAACCTGAACTGCGCAGCTGAGGCAGTAGTAACGCTCGTAGAATCTTTTATTGTCCTGATTTCCCTGGTTATCCTATCCAGGCTAAGCCTTCCGTCCCATAATATATCATTCCGATTAAATTTAAACGTCCATGCCTTGACAGTCCCGAGCAGCATAAATCCGAGGATGCTCGCGCTAATCCCGATTATCGTTATCACTATCACCAGCTCCACCAATGTAAATCCATTTTTCTTTTTCATTAATACTTCTCGACTCACTCGCGAAGTTTACCACGAGCAATGTCGAAAGGCTCGTTCGCTCGAAGAATATCGTTCGAGCGGTCATATCAGCTTAATCTGCGAACCAGTCGAGAACCTCTAATTATTTGTAACAATAGTTTTCAGACTAATATCTCCCACCATCGGATTTGTCACGCGGGATTCCACCTGTTTATACTGAGCCATGCCCGGATCGCTGGCAATAGCCACAGGCACAGCGCTCACCACTATCTGCCAGGAATAATTGGTAAAATTTCCGCCAAAGCTCACGGGAGACCCGACGTTTTGGGAGACAACTCCGGCGAAACTTAACCTGGCTGTTCTTTCCAGCTCTCCCTTTGCCAGGCTCGTGGCAATAGTCACCACCTCATCCCTGACTGCATTGGTAAATACCCCTGTAAAAGTCGCGAATAAGCCCAGGGCTATAATACCCAGCACCACTATTCCGATAACCGTCTCTATTAAAGTAAAACCTTTCATTGGATACTCACCTTACCTGTCTTTGGCTCTATCCTCACTGTCCTCGAATATGCGCCGCCTGCAGCCTGGATAGTGATAACGCCCTGGCTGGATAAAATTATTCCGCTTCCGTCATATGGAGCGCCGGTAGAATCGAATTCAATTTTATTGCTGAAATTTGTGCCGGCTATATCCATGCCCTTAAATTCATTAAGAGCGGTAAATGAAACATCAAAGTCATTTCTTGTCTGCGGATCTACTGCTTTTGTTTCTACACTTACTCTGTAAACAAAATAAGCTTCGGCCGCAGGATCAAAAGATGCGCCAAACTTCACCTGTTGCGCCAGAGACATCTCTTGAGCATACCTCAAATCCAGGGCTATTCTCTGGCACGCTGCCTCCAGTCTTAGCCTGGGTTCAGCCGTAGTTTTGGGCATAATGGCCAAAGCCAGTATCCCCAGGATAAGTATCATCATTATTAGCTCTATTAACGTAACTCCTTTTAGATTTTTCATTTTACTAATTCCCATAATATACCAAGTCCGTATTTAATGCCAGCAAATATTCTAACACTGATGGGAGTCCGACTCCCATCAGCGAGCTCTATGCCGGAATTTGCCGGAATTTGGCCGGAATTTGTGCCTGACACCGCTACGTAGCGGTGTCAGGCACAAGAAGAGTGTTACCAGCGTTATTATAGCGCCTATTTTAAACGAAAATGGATCGTATGTAAACTTCACGCTATGTTTTCCAGGCTCCAGATAAACTGCGCGCAAGGTATAATCTGCCCTGTAAATCCTATTTAGCTTCCCATCCACACGCGCCTTCCATCCCGGATAATACGTATCGCTAAGCACTAAAAATCCTGGCGTATCGATATGAGCATCTATTTCAATATAACTTGGCTCATATTTTAAAATACGCACCGATCCTTCTCGACTCACTCGCTTTGCTCGTTCGCTCGAAGAATATTTGAGTAGCAGAGCAGAGCTCCGCGCAATATTGTTCGAGCGATCCGCCGTAGGCGGAGAGTCGAGAACCTCTTCTAAAATCACTTCCCTCTCTGGCTTAAATTCTTTACTCTTCAATCTCTTCAATATTTCCTTTTCATCCTTAATAACCACTGCCTTATTTGCCATAAATGCCCTTGGCAGAAAATTTTCATTTTCATAAATATTTACTTTTTTATTTTTCTCGAGCATCCTGTATCCCGCTGCATCGAAATCCTTCGGGGAAATGACGTATTTCACATTCAATAGGTTCAGGAGGTTTGTCTCGCCCGGCGAATTCGATCTCGCAATAATATCCATAATCTCTTCCTGTCTCCTATTGTAAAGTGACCCATAGCCATACGCGTCATAGATACCGAAGCTCATGCCTCTATTTGAAACCACCCTTTCCATAAGAGCGAGATTGCCTTCAAAATAATCTTTTTCCGGCACAAACATGTTCTGCCTCAATGTGCTGGGAGAATTAAATATCCTGAACAGGCTTTTATCGCGCTGTAAAAATTCTACGGTATCCCCCGGCTTTAAAAATTCCTTTATGCCCATATTCTGGTACACATTTTTATTTGCGGTAAATATGTCCGCCAGGGCTATCAATAATATAAAAACCAAAACCGCTTTCATGCTTACGCGTTTTTTTATCCCCAAAAACATAATCACTGATAAAAACATAAATAACCCTATGCCTCTTTTTATGTTGTGGAGCCCTGTGATCACGAGCTGGTCTATCCTGTCAATCCTGGCGCCAAAACCGCTATTGATATTTAATACCATTTTCTTCAAAGACCCGCATATTCCGTAAAAATTCAGATTAACTATCAGAAAAAAGAGCGCCAGCATGAATCCAAATGCCAATACCTGTTTTAAAAATCTCCCAAAACCCGGATCTTTTTTTGCGTGAACCCTGTAATAATCCATCCCCATGCCCGCCAGGACCGCCAGAGAAAACGCAGCCATGAAAAAGAATTTTATAGGATACCTGGAAAACCTGAAGCCGGGCAGAAAATTATATAAAAAATAATATACTGGCGTATACCTGCCGAATGAAAGCACCAGGCTCAGCGCCAGGATATAAAAAATTGTTTTTCTTCTTTTTGTGGAATCAAATTTCAGGGATATCAGCGCAAATATAACCGCAACTATCCCCATATAATAGACCACAAGCCAGCTCTGCCTGGTCCAGTAATCCTTATATATATAATCTGATTCGCTAAGATAGGGGAAAAATAATTCCGAAAGCGCGTACACAGGCATAGACCACATGGATGCCTCGTTAAAATCCATCAGATTTCTTGAAGTATGTTTTAAAAATTCCAGAAAAGGCAGGATCTGAAAAGCACAAAGCCCCAAAAACACACAAACAGCCAATAACAAACACCGCCCCCACCTACGCGGTGGAACTCGTTCCACCGCGTAGGTGGAAAAAACCAGTATAAAAAAAGTACTATATAATATTATCGGCTCCCCTCCCAGGAACATCAGCGCCATAAATACGCCTGTTATTACAGAATTTTTAATCCGGTCTTTTTTTACTGCCCGCTCGTAAAATAAAATCACAAGCGGAAGCCATACACAAGACGCCAGCGAAGCCAGAAGATTTATCACGGAAATTATATACCCTGAGAACATAAAAACTATTGCGGATAAAAACGAGGCATAGGTAGAATGGCCCCACTCCCTCATTAAGATATAGGTGAACAAACCTGCCAGGAATATGTGGCTTATTATGAAATAATTAAATGCCTGGGGATAAGGAAACAATAAGTAAACTATGCTTGGAGGATAAAACACGCAGGTCTGAAGCTCTGCCAGGTGCGGGCTGCCGCATTGTATATATGGGTTCCATAATGGGACTTTCCATGAGAGAATTTGAGCGGCGCTGAATTCCCTTAAGGGATAAAAAAATCTGGAGAGGTCCCTGTGAATAAAAATCTTGCCCTGAAACAAGACATCTGAAAAAAATACCAGCGCTAGTCCCGCTAAAATAAAAATGGGGATGGCTTTCTTCATCCACCCCCATTTAAAATAGCGTTGAAAAAATGTCATTGCGAAGCCAAAGGCCGAAGCGACCGAGGACGAAATGTCCGAGGAAGTGCCGAGTCCTCCGGACGAGGCCAATCTCAATGAGCGCTGGACTTACGGAACAAAGCGAACGTAAGTCCATGCGCGAATTGATCCCGAGCAAAGCGAGGGATCTCGGCAGTTGCGTAAGTTATGCGCTCATTTACCAGGTAGAAGTATCCTGTGTTCCGTCTGAATAAGCGCCTGCCCTGCCGGAAGCTGATATGTACCACCAACCATCCGCAGATGTTGCTGTGCCAGCCGGAGCAACTGTTACAACCCCTACGCTTGTGGCGTTATTCAGCGGATTCTTTGGAATCAAGCTGTCTGCGAAAAGCGCTGTAGTAATAGCGGAAGGAAATGCTACCGTGCCTGAAGTGGCGCTTTTTGCATAGTCTATGGCGACTGCTGAGCGCATTGCCCCCAACCCGCCTTTTCCGGCAGCAATCTTTGCCTGTGTGGTAAGATCCGCAAACTTAGGAATAGCTATTGCAGCCAGTATCCCGAGTATAACAATTACCATGACAAGCTCTATCAGCGTAAAACCACTTTTATTGCCTCTCTTTGCCATGCCGCCTCCTAATTTTCATATATATTGTTATAAGATAGCTCTAATTATAATGATAAGCCTGTCTTTGTCAAGTATCTTCAAAAATCTATTAATACCTGAACACGGACATCAGGTTCCACATGGGCATAAATATAGCGAGCGCCATGACTAAAACCATCATCCCGAGCGCGAATATCAGAATAGGCTCTATAAGTACTGTCAGGTTTTTAACAGTATAATCAACCTGCGAGTCATAATAATCAGATACCTTTAAAAGCAGTTCGTTTATCTTGCCTGTCTCTTCTCCAATCTTCACCATCTGCACTACAATCCCGGGGAAAAGCCCTGTCAGCTTCATCGGCTCTGCTATGCCTTTGCCTTCTCCTATGCCGTTAATAATATTGTCTATTGAATCAGCAATAACCATATTGCCAAGGGAGTTTTTTGTAATCTCCAGGGTGTTTAATATGGGTATGCCGCTTGCGGATAAAAGCGCTGTCATCCTGCTGAATCTGGATAAGGATATCTTTAAAAAAAGCTGGCCGAATACAGGAATCTTTAATTTAACCCTATCCCACTTATATCTGCCTGAAGAGGTGTTTATAAAACGCCTGAACCCTATAATAACCGCTATCATAGCTACGATAATAAAAGGCCAATAATGAGAGAGCATAAAATGCACGACTAAAAGTATCCTGGTCGGGAGAGGTAACTCTGTGTTAAATCTGGCGAATAGCGCGCTGAATTTAGGCAATACAAACATGATCAGAAGCGGGAACGCTATAGAAATAACTATTATTACCAAAAGCGGATAGCGGATTGCCTGCTTCACCCTCATCCTCATTTCCTGCTCGTGTTCCATAAGCGTAGCTAACCTGCCCAACACATCGTCCAGTATCCCAGCTGCCTCGCCTGAACGCATCATGTTCACATATATATCTGAAAAAATCGAGGGGAACCTTGAAATAGCATCTGAAAAACTCTTGCCTGATTCTATATCGCCGGCTATCTCTTCAATCACTCTTTTAAAATACGGGTTAACAATCTGCTCTGTAATAGAACCAAGGCTGACAAGTATTGCCACGCCTGCGCCCTGCAGGGTCTCTAGCTGCCTGGTAAAAACTATCAATTCTTCCTGGCTGACTCTATTGAAAAATCTCCGGAATGGGCTAAAATTCTTTATGCCAGGCTTGGATTCCTCTATCATAATAGGCATATAGCCCATCTGCTTGAAATGGCCGGCAACAGATTCCCTGGATTCGCCTTCTATGGATCCCGTAGACGGCCTTCCGTGTTTATCGCGTATCTTGTATTTGAAATTAGCCACTTTTTATTCCTCTTGCGTAGCCTTTATTACTTCTTCAGGCGTTGTAATGCCTTTTAAGACCTTATCAAGGCCGTCGTCTCTCAAGGTCTTCATCCCTGTCTCTATCGCGGTTTTCTTTATAACATCGCTTGAGGCCTTGTCAACTATAAGCTTTCTTATTTTATCATTCACTATCAGCAGTTCAAAAATCCCTATCCTGCCAGAATATCCTGTGTTTTTGCATACGCTGCAGCCTTTGCCTTTAAAAAATCCTTTTTTCTGTCCTACCCCAAGGCCTTTTAAAATATCTTCTGACGGGATATATTCTTCCTTACATTTATCGCAAATCTTTCTGACAAGCCTCTGGGCAAGGATGCCTAACATAGAACTGGAAATTAAAAACGGCTCTATCCCCATATCTATAAGCCTGGACAATGCGCCTGCTGCGTCATTTGTATGAAGCGTGCTAAAAACAAGATGGCCTGTCAAAGCAGCCTGCACGCTTATCTCAGCTGTCTCTTTATCCCTTATTTCTCCTACCATTATTATGTCAGGATCCTGCCTCAGGATAGACCTTAACCCTGCCGCAAAAGTCAGGCCGGCCTTTGGATTAACCTGGGACTGCCTTATTCTTCCCAGGTGGTATTCAACAGGATCTTCTATTGTAATCACATTTTTTTCTTCGGAATCAATTGTTGAAAGCGCTGAATACAGCGTGGTAGTCTTCCCGCTTCCAGTGGGCCCTGTGACTAAAATTATGCCGTGCGGATATTTTATAAATTTTTCGAATTCTTTCTGCGTTTCGCCTGTAAAACCTACCTTATCAAGGCCCATAAGTATTGAACCCCTGTCCAGAATCCTTATGACAATATTTTCCCCGTATATGGTAGGAAAACTCGAAACCCTCAAATCAATGTCCCTGTCCATGGCCTTCATATTAAACCTGCCGTCCTGAGGCTTTCTTTTTTCCGCAATATCCATCTTGGAAAGCACCTTTATCCTGGACATGAGCGCGGGTTCCAGGTGTTTTGGAGGAGAAAACATTTCATGCAGTATACCGTCTATCCTGAACCTTACCGCCAGCCTGGTTTCTTCCGGCTCAATATGTATATCGCTTGCCTTGTCTTTAACAGCCTGCATGATAATCATATTAACAAGTTTTATTACAGGCGCTTCTTCCGCTATCTCCGCAAGTTTTGTAGAGTCAAACTCAGCCCCGGCTGATTTAAACCTGTTTTCTTTGTCTATATCTTTCACAACATCGTCAAACGAAGAAGACGTGCCATAATACTGCTCTATGGCATTAGCTATGGCGCTTTCCGTGGATAACATTGCTTCTATATCGCATTTTGCCTTGCGGCTCAGATCGTCTATCGCAACAATATCTTTAGGGTCTACCATGGCAACAGTTAGAATATCGCGTATCTTAAAAATAGGCACTGCCTTATACTTTTGGGCCATGGCTTCAGGTATAAGTTTTATAACCTCGGTATCTATTATATAACTCTCCAGATTCACATAAGGGACATCCAGGGCCTCTGACGCTGCCTGGGCATATGCCTCTTCTGTTGCCATGCCTGAGCGCACAATCACCTTGCCCACGCTCATGCCTTTTTTCTTGGATTCTTCCATTGCTTTATCCAGCTGTTCCTTAGTGATAACCGCTTTTTCAAACAATATCTGCTCTATGCTTTTCTTTGTCATATTTATTCTTCTCGACTTCGCTCGAAGAATAATATTGTTCGAGCGAGTCCGCCTAGGCGGACGAGTCGAGAACCTTGTTTTATATTTTCAGTATCTCTTTTATCTTCGCTACCAGATTATCCAATTCAAAAGGTTTTTCTATGTACCCGCTGATTTTCTGGAATGCGAACAAGTCCCTGACCTTTTCCTCTTCCTTTCCGCTCAGCATAACTACCGGAGTATCTTTTGTCTTCTGTATCCTCCTGATTTCCTTGAGGCATGAATAACCGTCAACCTTAGGCATCATGATATCCAGGAGGATCAGGTCAGGCGCTTCCGACTCCGCAGCCTTTGCGCCACTATCTCCATCGCCTGCGGTTACTACTATAAGGCCTTCCTGCTCGAGCCTTATTTTTAATAATTTTTGTATATCCTCTTCGTCATCTATAACCAGTATTTTCTTCTGCGCATCCATAATAACCCCCTCTTTTTATTTTTTGCTCAACAATTCTTTCATTCTACTCAATAATATCTCCGGCTCAAAAGGCTTTGAGATATAAGCGTCTGCGCCCATTTCCATGCTCAGCTCTTCATCCTTTTTTTGAGCCCTGGCTGTGAATATTATGATCGGCATTGACTTATAAGCCTCGTCAAACTTCAGCATCCTGCAAACCTTATACCCGTCAAGCTTGGGAAGCATAAGATCCAATATCATTAGATCCGGCTTTTCAGACCTGGCTTTATTAAGGCCTTCCTGTCCGTCGCTGGCCACCAGCACTTCATAATTATTTGCCTCCAGCCTGAACCTTAGAATGTTCAATATATCTTCTTCATCATCTACCACAAGTATCCTCTTTTTATCCATTATGTTTTCTCCTTCATTCTCGCATGTCATTGCGAGGCCGTCGAAGGCGGCCAAAGCAATCTCAAGAGATTCCTCGCTTCGCTCGGAATAAGTTCGGTCATATAACTTACGTCTGCCTTCGGCCTCCGTAAGTTATGGCCTCACTTATTTTTTCCATCAAATCCTTTGTATCAAAAGGCTTTTCTATAAAAAACGCTATCTTCTCAAGTATAAAAAGATCCCCCACTTTTTTCTTTTCCTTTGCGCTGAGTATAATCACCGGGATATCGGCATATCTTTCGTTTTTCCTCATCTCCCTTAATACGCTGTAGCCGTCTATATTCGGAAGCATTATATCCAGTAAAATTACATCCGGCTTTTTTACGTTTAAAATCTCCAGCAGCTGTTTCCCGTCTCCCGCGTGCTTAAACTCATAGCCTTCGGATTCTATCCTGATCTTGAGCATCTTTGCTAAATCCGAATCGTCATCAACCAGTAAAACTATTTTTTTATCCATTTTTCCCCTCCAGAATGCTGTTAATCTTATTGATTAAAACATTCGGCTCAAAAGGTTTTTCAATAAAACCGGCTGCGTTCAATTTTTTTATCGACTCTTTTGTATTCTTATTCACAAGCGCGGAAAATACGACTATAGGTATATTTTTTGTAGCAAAATCTGATTTCAGCCTCTTTGAAACCTCGAAACCATCCACTTTCGGCATCATGAGATCCAGCAGTATAAGATCAGGCTTATTTTCTTTGGCAAGCCCCACGCCTGTATCACCGTCCGTGGCAGTAATAGTGTCAAAGCCTGAATTCTGCAGCCTGAAAGAAAGCATAGACGCAAGCGCTTCTTCGTCATCTATTATAAGAAGCACCTTTTTTGAAGTTACCTGATTTTTGCCGGTTTTTAAGTCTTCTTCCGCTTTTTTTAAAAGCTCTTCTTTATCCATGGCTTCATCCGGATAAACAGAAATACCGAAAATAAGAGGAACTTTGATATTTCCTTTCAGCCTTCTTATTATCGCCATAGATCCCGGCCTGTCTGCGCATGCGATTATTACAACGCACTCCTTTTTTTTGCATCTCACCACTTTATCTCCCGGCCCCCTTATTGTATTTCTTATAATACCCTCTATTCCAGCGGTAATATCCTCAGTCTTATATTTTGCGTCTTTTATGTCGAAGACCATAAGGCTGATCCTGGCATCATTATGCTTTGCTTTCTCTATTGCCTCTTCTATTAAAAAATCAAATTCTTCATCCTTTTTATACAGAGGTATGGTAAATATAAACTTGCTTCCTATGTCAGGCTCCGAAACAACCCAGATGTCCCCTCCGTGCAGCTCTATCATGCCTTTTGAAATAGCCAGTCCAAGTCCTGTGCCGCTATGCTTACGCGTCATGCTTGTATCCAGGGGGCTGAAATTCCTGAACAGATTTTCCTTGTCTTCCGCAGGTATACCGATCCCGCTATCCTCTATAGTGACTTTTATAAAATTTCTGTTCTTTATGGTTTCTTTCGCGCTGGATACGTTTACCTTTCCATTGACTTTGTTGAATTTTATTGCGTTCGATATGAGATTTTTAAGCACCTGGCCGATCCTGTCCGGATCAAACCATGTAGGCTCTACGGACCCCCCCAGAGAAATGGTGAATTCTATATTTTTCTGCTCAGCCAATATTTTAGTAGACGCGCAAACATCCTTTATAACATCGTTGATGTTTAATTTTCTTTTAAACATCAGGATCCTGCCTGCCTCCAGCTTGGAAAGGTCCAGTATATCTATTATAAGTTTTGTCAGGCGTTCTATGTTATTTTTGGATATGGTGAGGAATTTTTTTTGTTCTTCGCTGATAGGCCCGGCTACTCCGTCCAGAACAAGAGAAACGCTTTCTTTGATAGAGGTAAGCGGGGTCCTCAATTCGTGGGATACGACAGATATAAACTCAGATTTTATTCTGGATAATTTTTCAATTTCCTCATTTGCTTTCGAGAGTTCTTCTTTCAGGTCCTGTATTTCTTTTTCCAGATCCGCCATCCCATCTCCTCATTTCGCGTATTCGCCGGTCACCTTATGCCATAAATCCTGTGATTTCAGAATAATCTCTATCAATTCACGAACAGCGCCTTTGCCGCCGCTTTTTTTTGTAACATAATGGCAGGAAGCCTTGACTTCATCTATTGCTTCCGGAGGCGCAATGCTCAAACCGGCCCTTTTTAAAACCGGCAGATCTATTAAGTCATCTCCCATGAAGCATACCTCTTCGTCTTTTACCTTAAATTTTTTAATCACTTTTTCGTAGATTTTAAGTTTTTTATAATCCGAATAAACATTTGCCACATGCATATCCTTTGCCCTGCGCTTTACTATCCTGGTCTTTTTTGCTGTAATAATAACTGATTTGATGCCTGCCCTGTAGAGGAGCGTCATGCCGAATCCGTCATAAACGCTGAAACATTTTATCTCGTCCCCGAAATTATCGTATATGATGCGGCTGTCTGTCAGTACCCCGTCTACATCCAGTATCAATAATTTTATTTTTTTCGCCCTGTCTTCTATCACACCAGCCCCGCCTTTAATAAATCCTGCACATCCACCAGGCCTATAGCCCTTTTGTTTTCATCCACTATGGGTATTTCGTCAATCTTATATTCCTGCAAAATCCTCAACGCCTCTACGGCAAGACAGCCTTTTTTGAGCGTCCTGGGATTTTTTGTCATCACATCCTTTACCTCTTTATTGAGGAGCATTGGGTCTATGCCCAGATGCCTCCTCAAATCTCCGTCTGTAAAAATCCCTTTTACCCTTCCGGCTTTATCAATCACTGTCGCGCTGCCTGCCCTGGAAGCTGTGATGGCAAGAAGCACGTCCTTTACCTTTCTGGATTTCTTAACCATAGGATTGCCTGAGCCCTTGCGCATTATGTCTTCAACCTTCAACAACAATTGCTTCCCAAGGCTCCCTCCGGGGTGCAAAAACGCGAAATCGCTTTTCTTGAACTTTCTTTTATCCATGAGAGCTGCGCATAGCGCATCTCCCATCGCAAGCATGCTGGTAGTACTCGCCATTGGAGCCAATCCCAGAGGACACGCCTCAACCTTTATTGACACATCCAATACAGCGTCGCTATTTTTCGCCAGGCTGGACTTTTTATTCCCTGTAATGGCTATTAACCTGGATCCTATCTTTTTTATCTGAGGCACAAGATCCACGACTTCTTGCGTCTGGCCGCTATTCGAGATAACTATCACCACGTCTTCTTTTATCACCCTGCCCAGGTCTCCGTGTATGGCTTCTGCCGAATGAAGCCACAGGCTGGGCGTGCCTGTAGAAGAAAGTGTGGCTGAAATCTTCTGGCCTATAATGCCGGCCTTGCCCATGCCCGTTACCACAACCCTTCCCTTGCAGGCATATATAAAATCCACGGCCTTCTCGAAATCCTTGTCTATATGGGAAATCAGCTCTCTTATTGAGTCAGCTTCAATTTTCAAAACTTGTTTAGCGCGTTTTTTTAGCATATTCGCTTATTTTACGATTGCGTCTATTTTCTTAATATCCTTGAGCAAGTTTTCCAGCATACTAAGCGTGATCATATTCGGGCCGTCGCAAGGCGCCTTATCAGGGTTCTCGTGAACCTCTAAGAATAATCCGTCGCATCCTACTGCTGCTGCTGCGCGCGAAAGAGCTGCCACAAACCTTCTTTCTCCTCCGGAAGCGCATCCTTTCCCGCCAGGCAGCTGAACGCTGTGCGTCGCGTCATAGACAATAGGATATCCGAACTCTTTCATTATTTCAAGGCTTCGGAAATCGCTGACCAGATTATTATAACCGAACATCACTCCCCGCTCTGTGATAATAATATTTTTATTCCCCGTATTTTCTATCTTGTCTATTATGTTTTTAACATCCCATGGAGATAAGAACTGCCCCTTTTTTACATTCACAATCCTTTTTGTCTTAGCGACCTCGTTAATAAAATCCGTCTGCCTGCATAAAAATGCCGGGATCTGTATTATATCCAGGACATCTTTAGCTCGGCTTAATTCAGACCTGCAGTGGACATCGCTCAATATAGGAACATTCAGCTCTTTTTTAACCCTTGCCAGCATTTTAAGGCCCTTATCGATACCCGGGCCCCTGTAAGATTTCACGCTGGAGCGATTTGCTTTATCGTAACTGGATTTAAAAATAAATCCCACGCCCAGCTTATCGCATATCTTTTTGATATTTTCCGCGTGGCGCATCAAATGAGCTTCTGACTCAATCACGCATGGCCCCGCGATCAAGACAATCCGGTTTTTCCCGCCTATTATTACATTTTTTATTTTTATCTCTTTAGTCATGTTTTTGGAAATTTAACGCCGCCCTTACAAAATCCCTGAACAATGGATGGCAGTTATCCGGTTTTGATTTAAATTCCGGGTGAAACTGGCACGCCACAAACCACGGATGGTCTTTTAACTCTACAATCTCCACTAGCCTCAGATCAGGGGAAGTGCCTGACACAACCAAGCCTTCTTTTTCCATGCTTCTCCTGTAATGTATGTCAAATTCATACCTGTGCCTGTGGCGCTCTGAAATCTTTTCTTTTCCATAGGCCTCAAAGCTATTTGTGCCTTTTTTCAGCTTACACGGATACGCGCCAAGACGCATCGTGCCGCCCATATTTTTCACCCTTTTCTGCTCTTCGAGAAGGCTTATCACAGGATACGGATTAGACTTATCAAACTCTGTGGAATTTGCTTTCTTAAGGCCACACACATTCCTTGCGAATTCTATGGCAGAACACTGCATGCCAAGGCATATGCCAAAAAATGGAACCCCTTTTTCCCTGGCAAATCTTATAGCTTCCACCTTTCCCTCTATACCCCTCGTCCCAAAGCCGCCCGGGACAAGGATCCCGCTCATATCCTTTAAAAATTTCTCAGCGCCCTTCTGTTCTATCTCTTCAGCATCTATCTTTTTAATAACAACCTTTGCGTCATTTGCTATGCCTGCGTGCTTTAACGCCTCATAAATAGATTTATACGCGTCGTTAAGCTCGATATATTTACCCACAACCGCTATTGAAACTTTTTTGGAAGGATGCAATGACCTCTTCACCACCTTTTCCCGCCACTGGGTAAGATCTCCCTCCTGATACCTTATCTCAAGAAGCTTTAGTATTATCTTGCCAAGCCCCTGTTCCTGCAATAACAGCGGAACCTCGTATATGTCTTTTACGTCCGGCATGTCTATTACAGCGTCTTCGTCCACGTTGCAGAAAAGCGATATCTTTTCCTTTATTTTTTTTGAAAGGGGTTTTTCAGTCCTCGCGACCAGTATATCAGGCTGTATGCCTATTTCCCTTAATTTCCCCACGCTGTGCTGGGTAGGTTTTGTCTTCAGCTCTTCCGCGGCTTTCAGATAAGGCACTAGCGTCAGGTGTATATTTATTGAATTCCCTCTGCCCAGATGCTGCCTGAACTGCCTGATAGCTTCCAGAAAAGGCAGACTCTCTATATCGCCTACTGTCCCCCCTATCTCGCATATCACTATATCTATATCTTTTCCCTGGGAAACCTTTTTTATATGAGAAATAATCTCATTTGTTATATGCGGCACCACCTGGACTGTTGCGCCCAGGTAATCCCCGCGCCGTTCTTTTGTTATTACGGCATTATAAATCTTGCCTGTGGTGATATTGTTTTCCTGGGTCATGTTGGCGCTTACAAAACGCTCGTAATGCCCCAGGTCCAGGTCTGTCTCAGCTCCGTCGTCAGTCACATAAACCTCGCCGTGCTGAAATGGGTTCATCGTGCCGGGGTCCACATTTATATACGGGTCGCATTTTTGTATAGTGACCTTCATGCCTTTTGATTCAAGTAGTTTTCCTATGGAAGCCGAGGCAATGCCCTTGCCTAGGCTTGAAACAACCCCGCCTGTTATAAAAATATATTTCGGCATGCTACTCCTTCCCCTTTATAGTCTCAACTGCCTTTTCCAAATCTTCAGGCGTATCTATGCCTATGGTGTCAAACTTTGTTTCAATAACTTTTATCCTGTAGCCGTTTTCCAGGACGCGCAGCTGTTCCAGTTTCTCTGTCTTTTCCAGGCGCGACTGCGGAAGCGATTTAAAAGTGAAAAGAAAATCTTTTGCGTACGCGTAAATGCCTATGTGCTTATAATAATCTATAACCTGCAGTTTGTCGTCAGACCCCATCCTCTCATACGGGATAGGAGACCTTGAAAAATACAACGCGAGGCCGAATCTGTCAAAGACCACCTTGACCACATTCGGGTCCTGGATCTCGGCCGCGTTGGTTATTTTATGGCAGAGCGTTGCCATCACTAAAGTTTTATCTTTTAAGATAGCGCCTACGACATCATCAATCATGGAAGGGACGAGAAGCGGCTCGTCTGCCTGTATATTTACGATAATCTTCGCGTCAATCGAAGCGGCCACTTCTGTCAAGCGGTCTGACCCGCTTTTATGCGCGATAGCGGTGTATACCACATTTGCGCCAAACCCTTTGGCAACATTGTAAATGCGCTTGTCATCTGTCGCTATTATAAGGTCATCTATAGATTTTGATTTTTTTGCGTTCTCCCAGGTATGCTGTATAACAGGTTTGCCGCAGAAGTCCGCCAGAAGTTTTCCCTCGAATCTAGTAGAGCCGTATCTTGCAGGAATTATACCGACAGCGTCCATAAATTATTTTAACCTTTCCATCAGTTCCTTCTGCGTAATGACAGCTATGCCTACCTTGCCGACCACAATCCCTGCCGCAATATTTGAAATATAAGCGGCGTCCTTCATATCTACGCCAAGCGCGAGCGCCAGGGTAAAAACGCTGATCACGGTATCTCCTGCGCCGGAAACATCAAATACCTCCTGCGCAACAGTTGGTATATGGGTAACAGCTCCGTTCTTTTGAAAAAGCTGCATGCCGTTTTCCCCCAGCGTCATTAAGACGCCTTCGCAATTCAATTTCTTAAGAAGCGCTTTGCCTATCTTTAATATGCTCTTATTGTCCCTGGCCTTGATGCCGGCTGCCTGACCTGCTTCATGATGGTTAGGGGCTATGGCTGTCACGCCTTTATAATAAGAAAAATGCTCTTCCTTTGGATCCACGGTTATAATTTTTTTCTTTTTCTTTGCTATGCTTAAGGCCTCTTTCAAAAGCTTTGCCGAAATAACGCCTTTGCCGTAATCCTCTATGACAATAGCGTCCATTTCTTCAATTACGCCCTTGACATAGTCTATAATCTTATCCAATACCCCCGCTGAAATGCCTTCTATCTTTTCCCTGTCAATCCTAACCACCTGCTGATGATGCGCCACCACCCTGGTTTTTAATGTTGTGGGCCTTGCGTCATCCGTGATAACACCGTCTGTATTTATGCCTTTTTCCGTCAGGCCTTCTTTAAGTATCCCTGCCCTCTCGTCATTTCCGGCAACGCCAGCTATATACACCTTTGCGCCCAGCGAGGCAATGTTATTCGCCACATTAGCAGCCCCGCCCGGCATAAATGACTCTGACTTAACCCATACCACAGGCACCGGGGCTTCAGGAGAAATCCTGGAAACCTCTCCCCACACAAATTCATCCAGGATCAAATCGCCTATCACAAGGATCTTTACATTGCTGAATTCGGGTATTATCTTTTTTAATTTTTCCATTTTTATATTTTTTCTATTATCGCCTGGCCGAGAAGCGGGAGCAATATTTCATGCTGCCCTATTATATTGTAACCTTTGCCGCCTGACCTTACGGGCCTCGTAACCACATTCTGATGGGGCCTGTAATGATGTATCATATCAAAATTACACGCTGTAAAATCCTTGACTTCGTAGCCAAGGTTTCTTGCTGTATTTATTGCCTTTAAAAATACTTCCGGCAGTATCACCGAAGAACCTATGTTAAGCACCACGCCTCCGCCCTCTAAAGCCGCGACCTCTTCTATTAAATTATAAAAATCTTTTATTGAAGCCTGGCCTGCCGCGCCTGCGTCAAAACTCGGGTGCTGATGTATTATGTCGGTCCCTATCGCAATGTGCACCGTAACCAGGACATCTTCTTTCACGGCATTATATAAAATACTTTGATTCCTGAAAGAAAGTTTCTCGTCATTTATCACTTCGCCTATTGCCCTGCCTGCTCCTATATCTTTTTCAACAGCTTCTTCAAGAGCGCCGTTTATATATAAAGCTGTCTCCTTTGCCATGCCGAAACTCCCGTCTTCCAGGGCATCAGACACGTCCTCTGAAGTCCTGCCTATGAGGGCTATTTCAAAATCATGTATTGCGCCTGCGCCGTTCAAAGAAACAGCCGTTATTACCTTTTTTTTCATCAATTCTATGATTACCGGATTCAGGCCGCATTTAATAACATGGGCGCCCATCATGAATATGACGGGTTTTTTCTTATTACGGGCTGAGACAATAGCGTCTACCACTGCCTTAAAATCAACCCCTGCGGATATATTCGGAAGAGAGCTGTAGAAGTCAGAAAAGGTGGCAGCTTTTGAAGGCGGCTTGGCAAAGTCTTTATACCCTACCTTGCAAATCCTTTTTGATATAGGGTAAGTCTTTAGCTTGCCTAGGTTTATCTTGATTTTATCGTGCGCCATAAGACGTCCTTTAATTCGAGCATTTTAACATTATTAACAATAAGTGTCAAGGTCGCTGAACTATCCCACCTGTAATGCTTTCAATGACAGGTAACACTCATTGCTTTTGCCAGCCCTGGCAAGCCTACGAAAAGACGCTCGGACGCCCCAGCGAGGCGTCCTTCGCTCATTGCT
>PCTH01000008.1 GCA_002771475.1 Candidatus Omnitrophica bacterium CG22_combo_CG10-13_8_21_14_all_43_16
CATTCATTTGCAAGCCAGATAATCTTATTTATCAAACTTTTCTGCTCCCAGTCTGAAGGCAACTCCCCCTGATAATGCCCGGCCATACGCTTAAATTTGAACTGTATAGAGGTGGGCATACTGGTCAACCCGGGATCATAGTAACTGGAGACACGGACTACATACGGGCCTGTCAATCTGGAGAAACGCACTATTGAATAATCTTTCTGTATCTGTGTAATAACATAACCGTTTGATTCCGTAAAATCGCCTTCATATGTCTCTATGATAGTAACATACTTCTCGCCTGTCTCATTCGTAACCGGGTCTATAACAACATTATCTTTTTTGCGATAAATATACTGCATGGACTGCTGATACTGTTTATCTCCAAGCTGTATCCAGTTTTCAATTACTTTAACTATCCTGGCGCCGTCCTGATTTGTATTTACATTATCATAATATATTTTCTGGATGCTGGCCGGAGAAGTGAGGTTCAATTCATATGTCTCTACTATAGTGGCAAGACGGCCTTTATACGGTTCTTTATATATCTTCTGAACTGATGAACGTACTAGGCTGCTATTGGAAGCCAGGTAAGAGCCGGATATATTTTTTATATCATCTTTTCCTATGTAGCCTTCGTAGATTTCTCCGTAGCTTATCATTTTCAGAGCCGCGTCAAAATGTCTCCAGGATCTTTCCACTGAGACGAGCATGTCAAATTCGTATGTTTCTCTGTAAGTCACTACTTTACTGTCCTGTGAAACTCCTGTTACAGGATCAATAACTGACTCAACGGCTTTCCATATCTTCTGCGTAGATACAAATATATTATTTTCATATGATTCAACTATAGTAAGCAACCTAGTTTTTCCGGCTCTAATATCTGTTGTTTTATATGTATACTGGAGAGATACAGGCTGGGCTAGGCCGGGCTCAAAATAAGCAGTGACTTTCTTTATCTTTTTATCTGCCAGATCAGCTATAGAATATTCCCACTGTATACCCGTAACCAAGGCCCCTGCCATGTCCTGGCCTGGAGTAAACCTGCCTTCGTATGTCTCTATAATAGTGGCCATTTTTCTCTGGCTGGAGGCTCCATCTTTCGTATATATAGAATCTTTTATTTCTCTATAAGCATATTGTATGGATTCTATAAAATCTGCTCCGCCGAATGGCAGCCTGTTTTCAGTAACCTGAACCATTCTATTGATGCCGTCATTAGTCTTTCTCTTATCATAATAAATATATTTAAGAGAGACGGCTTCTGTCATGCCGGCTTCATAATCTTCAACCACTTTTATGATCCTTGGAACATTCGAAGAGCCGGTCTCCCCTACATAATCACCTAACTTGTCATAATATGTCCTCTGAATACTCGTAGGGACTGAGATGCCTAATTCATACATGACAGTATAAGTCATCAGCCTGCTGTTTCCTGAACGTGTATTTTCTTTATTCTTCCATACATAGACATCTGATATCTTCTGGCCTAACTCATAATTTTCTATATGTGTCACTATCCTGCTTCCTATATCCTCCCCATTTGTAGGATTTTTGACGTGTTCTATCTTTTCTTTCCATATCCTCTGAACTGTCTTCATGGCATTAGACAAGTCGCCGCTCAGGTCTCCCTCATAGATAACCTTATAGGTAACAGCTGCTGGCTTGCCGTTTATAATCTCTTTGTCTTTCCATTCATGCTGTATGTAGATAAGCTGGCCTAATTCCCTGTATTCAGTAACAGTTATTATTCTTTTCTTAAGAGTATCCCCAACATCCACTACTTTTTTCCAAATCTCGCTTTGGGCATAAGATTCATTCACGCCGTAATCATAATAATCTATAATCGTGACTATGGTATCCTTGCCTTCTTTTTGTTTCAACTGTTTGTAGCTGATCTGCATAGATATAGGCATGTCCAGTCCCTGCTCAAAATACAAAGTGACTTTTTTTACTATCCCGTTATCTATGATTGAGTAACTCTTTTGTATCTGAGTGGCAAATGCGGACTTAAAGAGTTTGTCTAAATCAAGTCCATCGCTAAAATCTCCTTCCCATGTCTCTACTATAAGCACCGTCCTTGGAGTCTTCGCGCTCTGATTATTTAAATCAGTTATTACATTCTCTAATTTATGATATACATACTGGACTGTTTCCAGATAGCTTTCTCCGCCTAGCATTATGAAATTCTCCACTACCTGGACAGGTCTCTTAGAGCCGTCTGATAATTGCCTTTCATCGAAATAGATGAGCTGCCTGGAAGATATCTCGCTGGCGAGAGGATACTCATAGAGGTCTATAACTTTTACCAGCCTGTATTTCCCATCGGAAGTCGTGTCAAATTTGAAATATATTTTTTGGACATACACAGGCTCAGAGGCACTGAACATAGGCTCGTAATTTTCACTTACAGTCTGGTAGCTATTGCTGCCGGAAATAACCAAACGGTATACCCTCTGCCTGTTCGTATATAATCCTGATTCATAGGTATCCGTATAACTAACTATGGTTAGAGTGTTGTTAATTGTCTCTGCCTGTTTCCAACTTATCTGCTCTGAAACTAGGGTGCCAAACTCATAGTTAAGACTATGCGTAACGATGCGCTGGCCGTCAAGCTCTCTCCATGTCTTCTGAGTAGAAATGGCCTGTGAAAGCCCGTATTCAAAAGTATCTATATAGATATAAACTTTATTATCGGCTTTACTAAACTCTCTATAGGAATACTGCGTGTTTATAGGCGTATCTAAAAGCCCTATCTCATAATAACTTGTGGCGCGTTTTACCCTGTTATTATCAATAACTGAGTAATCCTTCTGCACTTGCGTAAGGAACGCGTCTGTAAATTTACCATCCGCGCCTAAATCATCAGAGAACAAACCTTCATATGTTTCTATTACAGTCACAACTCCCTGCGATACATAAACATTATCGGATTTATGGAAGACATATTGAACAGATAAAGTAAAAGGAGTGCCGCCTAAGCTAATCAGGCTTTCCACGACCTGTACAACCCTTAAGCTATCGCCGCCTGTCTCTGTTTTCCTCATATCATAATACATGCGCTGTATCGAAGGTAAAGTCATGCCATAATCATAGTTTTCTATTATTCTGGCAAGCCTTGTCTTTCCTTCGGTCGTAGTTATGATCTCATAATATGTCTTCTGCGTGCTTATAGCTTTCACCGTGCTTACTAGCATGTCATATGTCTCTGTCACAGACATATTCTTTGATTCTCTATAGGTTTTTTGTAGCTCTGTCATTATGCCCTTATCAGCGCCTAAATTGCTGAGAATACCGTCATAATAATATGAGGCTACAGATGTAACTATTCTGTTATTTTCCAGAGCCTTCCAGGTAACCTGCACGGATATTGGTTTATTTAAATCAACCTCGTAATTTTCAATATAAGCGGCTAAATGATTGTCCTCTATATTCTTCCATGTCTTCTGCACGGATATCGGCCTATCCAATCCTGTTTCATATGATTCCACAACAGTGAGAGCAACGTTCCTGCCGTTTCTCTGGCCCTTTTCTTTATAATAATACTGGGTTGATATAGGCGTATCTAAGCCGGCTTCATACACCTTGGAAACCTTGACAGATTTTCCATTTACGTTATCCCAATATTCTTTCTGTATCTGGGTAGTAAAGGTATCACTATCCTGATTATCAAAATCTCCCATACGTGTCTCGGTTACCTTGGTAAGTTTTGAATTTTCTGCCTGGTGATATACGTACTGTACTGACTCCACAAAATTCGAACCTGCCAGATTCAAGATATTCTCTATTACCATTACCTTCTTTGCGCCGGATTGCGTTACCCTATTGTCAAAGTAGACATACTGGGTCAGCACAGGATCGCTTATCCCGAATTCATAATTCTCAACGATCTTTACAACGCGGTACGGCTTGGATTGGCTGGTAGTAGCTGCGTTATCATAATAAGTTTTTTGGGTCGCAATCGGGTCAGTCAGGCTTATGAATGGGTCATATATCGCGGTAACTATCTTAAAGGTATTATTAAACTTTTCTTTATAAGTAATAGTCTCTGAAGTATGCTGCGTTGAGGTAGCGGGTTCATTCTCAAAGATACGACTTACTGTCAAGATTTTTCCGCCCTCTATTTTCTTAAATACCTCCATGCGCTGAGTCATGAAATTTGCGATTTCATACGTCTCATATACAGTAATTATCGGGCCTTGATTGCCGTTCGGGCCGTATTTATTATATATATACTGCGTAGAAGTAAGGATACCGCTATTCAGCTCATAATTCTTTATCTCGGTAATGATAATGTCTTGTCCATTGCGATTAGCTATAATCTTCTTTATCTCCTGTCTGGATACAGGCATATCAAGCATCTCCGGAGAATAGCCCTCAATGACTTTTGTAACTACCTTATCGCCTTTTTTGACAGTAGTCCATTGTTTCTGGACGCTAATTAATATAGCCCCGTCCTGTATATCAAATCTGCCTTCATAAAGCTCTGTTACAGCCGCGAGAGTTGAATCCGGCCTTTTTTCTTTATACATATATTTCAAAGATTCTATGAATTTCTGCCCATCTATAGTCACATAGCTTTCCACAGCCTGGGCAAACATTTCAGTGCCGGACGCATTCTTTATCTTATCCCAGTATATATAGGTAAGCGAATCAAGGAAATCGCTCTTGTCCAAAATCCCGTTGAAATTGCTGTCAATGTATGTCTGAGTAACCTTGACGAATCTCCTGTCGCCTTTTGTAGTGTTTGCCATCGCGCTGTATGTGTTTTGTATTGTCTCTAGATACAGCTCTCCGCCTACAAGTATGTAATTTTTAAGCACTGTGATTACCGGTGATTCGCCCTGGCTGGCATTTCCATTCCTGATCTTATAGCTATAAATTACAGAGGTGGCCATGTCTGAATCAGGCACATCATAGATCCTGGTTATCGTGGTGAGACCATTTTTGGAATCGACTGTCTTGTAAGTAGAAATCTTTGAAGAAGCTACGTTGCTGTCTTTTACTTCAAAAAGAAGCGTATTTGTCACGACAGTCTTCTTGCCGTTTATTTCTTTTATTTCTCTCCAGGCCTTCTGCCTTGAGCTGAATACGCCAAGCTCCCATGTCTCTGTATTATTAATCTTCTCGGCCTTACCGTCTTTATTGATATCTTCCTTGGAAGTCCATATGAACTGGGTATTTATAAATATAGGTTCATATCCTGCCGCTATCTCATAGTTTTCTATTCTCTGATAACGGCCTTTTTCGAAGCTTATCTCTTTATAGACCTTTTGCATCGCGGTCTCTATAAATTGGCCTTCGGTTGGACTGCCTACCCAGGTAGAATATGTGACCTTTGTGTAAAGTTTTCTGCCGTCCCTATTGAATATATCTTCCAGAACCCTCCTGCCTGTCTTTATCTCCAGGCCGCCTATCACATCGTAGCTGTCTATGATAGAGCCTGTCACAATCCCTCCGACGATATCGTTCTTCCAGATGAAGGTAGTAACCTCTTTTCCTGCCGCCATAAATCCGTAGCCGAGTATATATTCGTATATATAAGTAGTTTGGCCGATTATATGGCCGCCGGGGTCTCTATTAAATCTCACGCTATAGTGATATGCAGGTATCCACCACGCCCCAGCCGCGCTGTCATATGTAAAATATTTCATGAAATCAAAAGACACGCCGAAAGCTTTTCCTTCTTTGTCAGCTATTAATTTAATGTTTGAGATATCTCCGTTTGTCTCAATGCCCGCTGTTTCTAGCGCGACAGTTTTATCTTTTATGCCTGTTATTTTAGAATAAGTGCTTCCTAAGCCTGAGGCATTAACAGCTCTATCTGAACTGCCTTGAGGATAATACAGGTTATCTACTTCCTGTGATGATGCCAGAGACTGCTGGGCCTGGGCTGTTATGGACACAACTGTAGCTGGCTGCGATGCCTGAGATAGGATAGGAGAAATTTGTTTGCCTAATTGAGCCTGTTCCCCAGAAATTATAGCCGGAGCAATAGGTATGGGCGGAGTGCTAAGCGTCCATACATTTCCCCACTTGGCATCCCCTTCTTTTTCAGGATCGTATTCATACCATATGCCAGCTACATGGCCTTTATCGTCACTAACCTTGAGATTAACTATGTAATAATTCTGCGTCGTAGTATTTAACTCTGGAAGCGTATTCCAATCATTTGTTCCAGAATTCCAAGTGTTTTCAACATGTTTAATAATATAAAATCCTTTTGGATGGTTGTCATCATAATTAAGCCCTGTCATATGATTTACCATTCTTATAGGAGTGCCGGTTCCGTCATATTCTACAGTAGTATCGCTTATAGTCCATGGGGTTTGTTCTTTACGTCTTTCATGCTTATCCACTCCGGACAAATCATAAGCATCCCATGCTACAGAACCGCTTGTTTCGCTGTGAGCATGGTAATACGCGGTGACCATCTTACCCTGGCCTTCATTCCACTGAAAATCAATGGTCCTATTTTTATTTGAGGCTGACGATTCTTTTTTGAACAGCCATTCGTCATCCGTAGTATCATTAGGAGTACCTTTATCATCCTTTTCCCATTTTTCGCTATAGTTGGCGCCGTTTTCATTGACCGTATACTGTTCTATACCATGTTCTCCCCACGTGAGATCAGTTGTCTTTTTATAATTAGAATAGGCCCAGTTTTCTTTAATATCATTTGTTGTTAAAGGATCTCCATCCAAATCTGTATAACTCTTGATGCATTCAATATATTCCTTTGTCATCTTGGTAACTTTATCGCCATCCATGGTCCAGCTCATAGTTTTTGTAGACCAGGTTTCTACCTTATCAACGCCAGTACCTCTTACGATATGTTTCTGTATCTGATAACCAACTATAGTGGCTTTATTAGAGTCGCTATATTCTATATAAAATAGCGCAATCAGATTCCCTTCGCTATCATATATAGCTGTCCATTCTCTTACATGTCCATTCGCTAGAGTTTCTTCATATGTCTCTGAGCCATTTTTTGTAGGGTCTATGTCCTTCCAAATAGGGTTGCCATTCTCATCTTTTGGTATGTCAAACTTATAATCGTCAGGCACTTCTGTTAGAGGCGTAAAATCTGTACCAGTAGTTCCTGTAGTAGCGGATTCGGCTAATGCCTTGCTTGCTTTTTGCGCGCGACTGCTGCTGGTCTGTCTAGAATTACCGCTGCCAGCCTCTAGAAAAGACCCCATTAAAGCTATTTGCGATATTTCGCTCTGCAGCTCGTTTAAATCTGATATATTCATGCCTGTCAATGACCAGTCCTTCGCCCCAGGCAATAAATCATAGAAATACTCGTCATAGCCGTTAATATTTCCAGCGCCATCCCTTGAATAAATACGGACTGATTTGGACTTGAATTCAGTTCCTCCTATATTCTCTATAGTGATTGTTTCCTGGCCATATATAGTACCGTCTTCGTTCCTGAGCGTAGTGGTTATGCTTGTAGTTATAAATCTTTTCTCTGCGCCAAAAGAGCCTGTCACTATAAGGGTATTTACTGAGGTAGTTTCTTTTGCCAGCGCCCTGCCATATATTACCTCATATGTCGTGGTGGTTATTGTTATATATTTAAAATTATCCACTCCGGACAATTCATAACCAACGGTAATAGCGCCGGACAGGATAAGTTTATTGCCATTGATTTTTATATAGCTATCTACATCCTTCCCGCCGTTTGTGATGATATTTTTTATGTCTTTCTTGAGAGTATCTGAAGTCAATTTAGACATATCAATATTAACTTCGCCTGCAGCACTTATAGGATGCCCTTTTTCATCATAAACATAATGCATGCCGCCTGCTGAATTATATGACGAGCCTTCGATACTGGTACCAGTGGTCACGGTCACGCTATCGCTTGTAAATGGTTTTCCCTTAATAAAAATATAAATATTATTAGTGATAGAGGTATATGAATTACCAAACATATCCACGCCTATTGATAAAGTGCCTTTATCCGTAAATGTAACTATGTCATTTGTTGTGGCTGGATTCCCGTCTAGATCCATAGTAACGCTTACTTCCATCTCTTCTACGCTGATCATATGCCAGACTTGTCTTCCGTTCGCCTTGCCTATTTCATCTTTGGTCATATTGTCAGTTGATGTCCCAAAAACATAGCGGGTCTTAGACGCGCTTACATAATCATTATCAAACGTATCTGTGCCTGTGGTAATAGATTCATTGATATACGCTTTCATAACATAAGCTTTACGGCCGTTTATTGTCTCTATGCCATATTCATAGGTCGTGGTAGTAGTTGTTGTGTAAGTAGAGCCCAGCCCTGATTTATCAGAACCTGTCGTTACTGCAATAGTGCTTTCCGTGAAAGCCCTATTGCCCCAGACTCTCCATGTCGATACGCTTGTAGTAGTGTATAAACTGCCAAACATATCTTTTCCTATTGTAATACTCCCGGTAAATGTCAAGGTCTCGCCTGTCCATGGATTTGTAATGGTTACTGCTTTATTTTTGACTTCCTTTAGGCTCCATACAGGCCTTCTTCCCTGATACTTTACCCCTTCTTCCTGGCCTGATGACAATCTATCATTTATGAGGCCATAGATATATTCTATGTTCGAGGCTGTAATATATTTCGCGCCGAAGAAATCTTCGCCGTTTGTAACGCTATAAGACTCGGATCTCGTCATCAGATAATGTCTCTTATTTCTTATGGTCACAAAATTATACTCATATTTTGTTGTAGTAACGGTGGTATACTTCCCTCCGAATGAATCCTCTCCTGTGGTAGTGGACTCTGTCTGTATGGCTATTGCGCGGTTAGCCACTATCTCGTAGCGGGATTTTACTGTGGTAACATAATGAGCTCCGAAGATATCTGAACCTATGGTGACAGTGCCGGTATAAGTAACTGTATTTCCGGACTTATCTGTGACAGAAACCTCCATGGCTCTGACTCTTTTGAGTCCCCATATTGTCTTGCCTTTTCTATCAAATAGACCTTGGTTATCAAGCTCTTTATTTATAACGCCATATATATTTTTAATCTTGCTGGCTGTTATATAAGTGCCTCCAAAAATATCCATCCCCTCGGTTCTGGTTTCTGCAATGCTTTCCGAAAGAAGCCATAATATTTTGCCTTCAATCTTATACCGTCTATATGTATTAGTGACAGTGCTAGTTGTTGTATATTCTCCACCGAATGCGTCATATCCATGTGTAGTAGAAACTGTTTCTTTTGCTAAGGCTCTATTGTTTATAATCTGATAAGAAGTGGCTGAATTAGTCGTGTAGCTAGAGCCCCAGATGTCAGTGCCTGTAGTGACTGAAGTGGTGGAAGCTGATTTTATCTCGCCGAGGACTTTCTTGGGGC
>PCTH01000010.1 GCA_002771475.1 Candidatus Omnitrophica bacterium CG22_combo_CG10-13_8_21_14_all_43_16
CTTTATTTGGCCTTGAATGCGAAGTGTATATGGGCGAGGAGGATATCCACAGGCAGGCGCTCAATGTATTTAAAATGAAACTGCTTGGCGCAAAAGTAATTCCTGTTTATTCCGGCAGCAAAACCCTGAAAGACGCTACCAGTGAAGCAATAAGAGACTGGGTCACAAACGTGAGAACTACTTATTATGCCATAGGTTCAGCCATAGGCCCGCATCCGTATCCTATGATGGTCAGGGATTTTCAGTCAATAATAGGCAAAGAGACAAAAAGACAGATTCTTAAATATGAAAACAGGTTTCCTGATTACATGGTCGCATGCGTGGGCGGAGGAAGCAATGCAATGGGATTTTTCCACCCATTTTTTAAAACCAAGACAAAACTTATAGGCGTAGAAGCAGGAGGTATGGGCCTTAATACAGAAAAACATGGCGCAAGCCTTTGTAAAGGCGCTGTTGGGATTTTGCATGGGACAAAAAGCTATCTCTTGCAGGATAAATTCGGCCAGGTAAAAATAGCGCATTCAATATCCGCAGGCCTGGATTATCCAGGCACAGGGCCGGAACATTCTTATTACAAAGATATAGGCAGGGCTGAATACGTGGCTATTACAGATAAAGAAGCGCTTGAAGGATTCAAGATGCTTACGGAAATGGAAGGCATAATACCGGCCCTGGAATCAAGTCATGCAATATATTACGCGGTAAAGAAATTGGCGCCAAAGACAGGTAAAAACAAAATCATTGCCGTGTGCCTTTCAGGCAGAGGCGATAAAGATATGGATATAATTGAAAATGAATCGCATAGATAAAAAATTCAAAGAATTGAAAAGGAATGATAAAAAAGCGTTTATTGCTTTCATAATGGCCGGGGACCCGTCTCTGAGCGTCACGGAAAAATTGATACACAAGTTAGTCTCCTCAGGCGCGGATATAATAGAACTCGGCGTACCGTTTTCCGACCCTATTGCAGATGGGCCTACGATACAGAAGGCATCTGAGCGCGGGCTAAAGAGTAAAACTACCTTGGCGGGAGTTTTTAGCCTGGTTAAAAAAGTCAGGGTTCAAATACAGGCCCCCATAGTATTTTTAATATACTACAATCTTGTTTTTCATTATGGGCTGGGGAGATTTGTAAAAGATGCTGTGCAGAGCGGCGTTGACGGGGTCGTTATTCCTGATCTGCCTCCGGAAGAATCAAAGGAGCTGCGCAAAATTGCAAAGAAAAAAAGATTCGCCGTGATACATCTTTTAGCTCCGACAAGCTCTATTGAAAGAATAAGAAAAGTATCCAAGGCCGCGACAGGATTTATCTATTATGTTTCGCTTACAGGCACGACTGGCGCGAGAAAAAACCTGCCGAAAGAACTCGGAGAAAATCTGAAGGCTATAAAAAAGATAACCAATGTGCCTGTTTGCGTAGGGTTTGGGGTCTCTGCGCCCGCTCAGGTAAAAGAGGTTCAAAAATTTTCTGACGGCGCAATAGTAGGAAGCGCGATAATAAAAGTAATTGAGAAAAATATAGGGAATAAGGATTTGGTAAAAAAGGTCGGGAGATTTGTAAAAAATTTAAAGGGGGTTTAATTTATGCATGCTGTGATAATGGCAGGCGGAAAAGGCGAACGGCTATGGCCGAAGAGCACTCGCGGAAAAGCAAAACATATAATATCCCTGGGCACAAGAAATGTCATGATCCAGGAAACCATAAAGAGATTAAGGGAAAAACTGCCGGCAGATAACATCTTTCTAATAACCACCAAGAAACAGTTTTCGAGTCTAAGGCCTTACGTAACCAACATTAAAAAAGAAAATATCATATTGGAGCCGTTTGGCAAAGATACTGCTCCTGCGATATGCCTGTCTGCGCTTATCCTGAAAAAAAGATTCGGGGACGCGACAATGGTAGTGTTGCCGGCGGATCATATAATAAAGAACACAAAAACATTTTTTAAAGACCTGACGTCCGCGGAAAAGGTTGCGGAATCAGGGCCGAACCTTTTAACGATAGGCATAAAGCCCAGATATTCGTCTATTGGCTATGGATACATAGAGGCCGGGAAAAAAATCAAAGGATACTATTCCGTAAAAAGGTTTGTCGAAAAACCTAAAAAAGCGAAGGCAGAAGCGTTTTATAAAAATAAAAACTATTTATGGAATAGCGGCATATTTGTCTGGAAAACAGAGGCTATGCTGGACATGATGAAAAAATACATGCCCGATTTATATTACAGCCTTGAAGACACCTGCAGGCTTAAAGGAAAAGCAGGGTATTCTATAAGATTAGAGAATGAATATTCTAAACTTAAGCCTATTTCCATAGACTACGCTATGATGGAGCCTGTCTCAAAGAATGAGCGCAATAAGATATTCTGCATAAAGGCTGATTTTGACTGGGTGGACATAGGGTCCTGGTCGAGCATTGAAGAGATCTACGACAAGGACGCAGACGGCAATATCATGCTTTCAAATTCCAGCGTCATAGATGTCAAAGGTTGTATTATAGTGGGCGACAGGGGCCATAAAATAGGCGCCATAGGGATTAAAGACATCATTATTGTTCAGACAAAGTCAGGCACTCTGGTCTGTGATAAAAGCAGGGCTCAGGAGGTAAAAGACCTGGTAAAAACATTTAAGGCCTTTGAATAGCATGGAGAGAATACTTGCGCTTGACTTCGGAGAAAAACGGATAGGGGTTGCGGTAAGCGATTCATTGAATATAATAGCGCAGTCCGTAGGAACGATAGAGCGCAAAGGCATAAAAAACGATTTAAAAAAAATAGCGGAACTCGTAAAAGAATACGAAGCAGGAAAGATGATAGTAGGGCTTCCGCTTAACATGGACGGCACAGAAGGTAAAAGTGCGAGCCGCGCCATTAATTTTGTAAATGATCTGAGAAAAGAAATACAGATTGAAGTGGAGATGCTGGATGAACGATTGACTACCGCGCAGGGCGAGAGGGTTTTTTTGGAAGCGGACATGTCCAGAAAAAAGCGAAAACAGAATTTAGATAAAATAGCCGCGCAGCTGATTTTACAGAATTACCTGGATTCACATGTACAAAAAAACAGAATACAATAATAGCCTCACTCTTGTGACAAACCATATGCCCGGCATGGAATCTTTGGCCATAGGCATATGGATAAGGACAGGTTCCAGGAATGAGGATGAAAAAAATTCCGGGATCTCTCATTTTCTGGAGCACATGCTTTTTAAAGGCACGCCTTCCAGGGATTGCAGGAAGCTTAAGGAAGAAATAGAAGGAAGGGGTGGCTCTTTAAACGGATTTACTTCGGAAGAGATTTCTTGTTTTCTGGCAAAGGTCAGTTATAAGCACGCGGATATAGCCCTGGAAGTCTTGTCTGATATGGTGCTGAACGCAAGCATTAAACAAGATGAGCTTGACCGCGAGCGCAGAGTAATAATCGAAGAGATAAAAATGTACCAGGATCTTCCGAACCACCATGTGCATGACATATTGGCTGAAATCATGTGGCCGGCTAATCCTTTGGGTTTTTCTATAGCCGGCAGCATAGAATCAGTAAGCTCTATTTCAAGAAAAGCCGTTGTTAAATACAGGGACGAAAATTATACGCCTGAAAACATGGTTATTGTTTTATGCGGTAATATAGACCACGAAAAGATAGAGGCAAGCGTTCAAAAGATATTTTCTAAAACTGTGAAAGGAAAAACCTATCCGCCAGAACGCTTTTGCAGCAAGCAATCAAAGCCGCGGATGAAAATAATAAATAAAGATACAAAACAGTCGCATATATCCATAGGGCTGCATTCTTTTGGAAGGATTCATAAGGATCGGTATGCCCTCACGCTTCTGCACATCATCCTGGGAGCTAACATGTCGTCCAGGCTGTTTGAAAACATAAGGGAGAAAAAAGGGCTTGCTTATGAGATAGGTTCGGATGTTAAAAGATATAATGAGACAGGCGCGTTTGTGGTACACGCAGGCACAGAGCATAAAAAGGCCCCGGAGGCGATAAGATGCATCTTGAAGGAATTAAAAGAGATCAAAGAAAATCATGTTAGCGCGGGCGAATTAAGAAGGGCCGGGGAATTTTTCAAGGTCCAGCTTCTGATGGCGCTGGAGGATACGGTAGACCACATGCTGTGGCTCGGAGAATACGCAGCTTCTTTAAATAAACTGCCTGATAAAAAAGAGATTATAAAAAAAGTCGAAGCCGTGACTAGTGATGATATAAAACGAGTGGCCCAGGGCATATTCAAAAGCCCATGCTTGAACTTAGCCATGATAGGCGAACTTAAAGACAAAGAGCGGAAAGAAATAGAAAAGGACCTGGTTTTATAAGGAGTGCTTATGAATAAAAAAATACTGGTTGCTCCGAGTTTATTGTCAGCGGATTTTTCAATACTTAAAGAGGAAATAAAGAAGGTTGAGGATTCCGGGGCTGACATGATACATGTTGATGTGATGGACGGGCATTTCGTGCCTAATATCACTATAGGGCCTTTGATAGTTGAGGCGGCGAGAAGGTGCACTAAAATGGTTTTAGATGTACATTTAATGATAGAGGAGCCGCATAGATTTATCAAAGATTTTGTAGAAGCGGGAAGTGACATTATTACGATACATGCTGAAGCGTACGCTCAAGGCTCCAGACTGAAGGCCGAAGGGTTAAAGAAAGGTGTTTCTAAAAGTACCGATAAGATAGATGAAGCGCGAGTAAAAGAAGTTTTAGCGCAGATCAAATCTTTCAGAAAAACCCCGGGCCTGTCTCTAAACCCTGATTCGCCTTTATGCATAGAAGGGGTGCTAAAAGACGCTGATATGGTTTTATTTATGTCGGTTCACCCCGGGTTCGGCGGGCAGAGTTTTATAGAATCTATATTGCCGAAAGTCAAAGCGCTTAGAAAAATATATTCCGGGGATATAGAAGTAGACGGCGGAATAAATGATAAAAATGCCAAATTAGTTATTGAATCAGGCGCGAATATACTAGTGGCAGGGTCGTATTTCTTCGGCGCAAAAAATAAATCAGAAGCTGTGAATAAACTACGCATACAATAGAAAGGGAAGGGCAGGTGAGATGGGCATTAAATTCGGAACAGACGGCTGGAGGGCGATAATATCGCAGGATTTTACATTTGAAAACGTGAAAATAGCTTCTCAGGCAGTGGCAGACCATTTCAAAGCTAAGGATGCTGTTTTTGCAATCGGGTATGATTGGAGATTTTTATCCGAGAAATACGCTGAACTTGCGGCAGAGGTTCTTGCGGCCAACGGCATCAGGGTGCTGCTTTCGGACAAGGCTGTCCCGACGCCTTTGGTAAGCTTTACAATAAAAAATAAAAAATTATCAGGCGGCCTGATGTTGTCGGCAAGCCATAATCCGCCTTATTATAACGGCCTGAAGATAAAAGCGCCTTACGCAGGAACTGCTGACGAAGGCATTACAAAGTCTGTGGAATCGCTGTTAGGCAAAAATCCCGTGCAGTCCATGGAATTTAAAAAAGGCATAGAAAGCGGGATGATAGTTCTTACCGACCTGAAAAAAGACTATATGAAATTTGCGAGGGCCTACATTGACCTGAGACATTTAAAAAACGCAAAGGTCAATGTGCTGGTGGATTGCATGCATGGCGTAGGGGACGGATACATACCTGAGATACTTAAAGGCACGAAGATAAAAATAACCCAGATGAGGACGGGTCGGGATACCCTGTTCGGCGGCGTTAATCCTGAGCCTATTCCGAAAAATCTCGAAGCACCTTTTAAGGCAATGAAAGATAAAAAAGCAAGGTATGATATTTGCATAGTAAACGACGGAGACGCGGATAGGATAGGCGCGGTTATACCAGGCGGAAAATTCATGGGGGCAGGCCAGATAATGGCGCTATTGTTGCTGCATTTTATAGAAGATAGGCATTGGAAAGGCGGGGTGGTGAAAACAGTCTCCAACACCACTCTCATAGACCTTATTGCTAAAAAATACCATTTGAAATTGTACGAAACACCGGTTGGATTTAAATACATATGCAGGCTCATGCTGGATGAGGATATCCTTATCGGCGGAGAGGAATCAGGCGGCATAGGCGTAAAGAATTATATGCCAGAAAGAGATGGTATGCTTCTGGGCGCGCTTCTCGTAGAAATGATGGCGCATAGAAAAAAAGGTATCCTGGAGATATTGAAGGATGTAGAAAAAGAATACGGAGCATTTAAGTACCAAAGGATAGACATGGATTATTCTGACGAAAAAAAGAAAAAACTAATGGAGCTCTTAAAGACCGATCCGCCAAAGCAGGTTTGCGGAAAGATCGTAAAAGAAATAAAATCTTTTGACGGCCATAAGTTTATAATGCCGGATAACAGCTGGTTAATCTTGAGATTGTCAGGCACAGAGCCTATCCTGAGGATATACGCGGAAGCCTCCAGCGAAAAAATAGCCCTCTCATACCTGGATTTCGGCAAAAAATTAGCCCTCAGCATGTAAATAACCGGAAAATCGAAAATGTTGAAGTGCATATAATGAGATTATGGATAAAGCTAGGATAAGAAATTTTTGTATCATTGCGCACATAGACCACGGGAAGTCTACGCTTGCCGACAGGCTGCTTCAGCTCACGGATACGGTAAATAAAAGGCAGTTCAGGGAGCAGTTGTTGGATGATATGGATCTCGAACGGGAACGCGGCATTACTATTAAAGCAAGCGCTGTCAGAATGTCCTACAAGGCAAAGGACGGCGAGATTTACGAATTGAATCTTATTGATACGCCAGGTCACGTGGATTTCAGCTATGAGGTTTCAAAATCTTTATCAGCGTGCGAAGGCGCAGTGCTTCTGGTGGACGCAGCTCAGGGCGTTGAAGCCCAGACAGTGGCAAATCTGCAACATGCGCTTGATAAAAAGCTCACCATAATTCCTGTTATAAATAAAATAGACCTGCAGAACGCAGATCCCGAAAGAGTCATAGAAGAAATAAAAGGTATTCTGAAAGTCGAGAGCGATGAAATAATACTCGCTAGCGCCAAAGAAGGTACCGGAACCTTAGAGCTACTTGAAAGAATAATAAGGGATGTGCCTCCTCCGAGCGGTAGCCAAGATGAAGCGCTTCAGGCGCTATTATTTGATTCAGCGTATGATACTTACAGAGGCGTCATAGTTTACGTAAGAGTCGTAAACGGTGTTATCAAAAAAGGCATGAATATCCTTATGATGGCCAGTTCTAAAAAATACGAGGTTCAGGAGGTAGGCATGTTCAGGCCTCAGATGGAACCGGTAGACAGTCTTTCGTGCGGAGAAGTCGGTTATGTTATTTGTCAGATAAAAGAAGCGAAAGAAGTAAAAAACGGAGATACGATTACCAACGCTAAAAATCCAGCTGACAAGCCTTTGATAGGTTATAAACAACTCAAGCCCATGGTATTCTGCGGCATATATCCTGTTAATTCAAAGGATTTTGATTTTCTCAAAAATGCCATTGAAAAATTAGAATTAAGCGACTCGTCTTTTGTGTATGAATCTGAAAATTCTCCGTCATTGGGTTTTGGCTATAGGGCTGGTTTTCTAGGGCTTTTGCATATGGAGATAGCGCAGGAAAGGCTAGAGAGAGAATATGACCTGAATCTTGTTATTACTACTCCGAGCGTTGTTTACAGGGTTAAGGACAAAAAGGGCAATATCACAGAAGTTGACAACCCCAGTAAATTGCCAGAACCTCAGAATATAGAAGAGATTTCAGAACCATTTGCAATTACTTACATAATGGTGCCCCAGGATGCAGTGAGCATAGTTATAGAATTTGCGAAATCAAGGCGCGGAGAATATAAATCAACGGAATATATTTCTCACGACAAGATAAAGCTTACTTTTCAAATGCCGTTGTCCGAGCTTATAGTGGATTTTTACGATAAAATAAAATCTATGACAAGAGGATATGGCTCTCTGGACTATGAAATAAGCGAATACAAGCCAGGTCACCTTGTGAAACTTGACATATTGATAAACGGCGATCCTTGCGACGCGCTCTCCTCGATCGTTCATAAGGAAAAATCTCAATACAGAGGCAGGATACTTGCAGCGAAGCTCAAAGAACTTATCCCGAGACAGATGTTTGAAGTAGCGATACAGGCGGCGATAGGCAATAATGTAGTAGCAAGAGAAACAGTCAGGCCAATGGGTAAAAACGTAACCGCAAAATGTTACGGCGGAGATATTTCTAGAAAACGCAAGCTTTGGGAGAAACAAAAAGAGGGAAAAAAACGGATGAAACAGTTTGGAAAAGTACAGATACCGCAGGAGGCATTTCTCGCTGTATTAAAAATCTAAACAACTGGAAAACCGACGTTGTTGAATTTTAAGAAAGGGGCTGCATGAACAACAAAATGCGTTATTTGATGAAGGAATGGGTTGAACCGATAGTCATAGCTATAGTGCTTGCGCTTATAATAAGGACATTTGTAGTGCAGGCGTTCAAGATACCTACTGGTTCAATGAGAACCACTTTGATAGAAGGCGACAGGATACTGGTGTGTAAATTTATATACAAATTTACGCAGCCGAAAAGAGGCGATGTAATTGTGTTTATATCCCCCGAGGACAAGAAAAAAGATTTTATAAAAAGACTGGTTGGGCTGCCGAACGAAAATATCCAGATTTCAAACGGCGCCATACTGATTAATAACAACCCCGCGGAAGAAGGCTCTATTTTAAAAAAGCAGCATTATTACAATAGGGGGGATTTCGGCATGGAAGGTCAAAGCATTACAGTGCCGGATGATGCCTATTATGTGCTGGGAGACAACAGTATTTCAAGCCGGGATTCAAGATATTGGGGTTTTATGCCTAAAAAGTTCCTGCTGGGGAAAGCGTTTTTAATATACTGGCCGCCCAATAGGATCAGGGTGATTAAATAGCTA
>PCTH01000023.1 GCA_002771475.1 Candidatus Omnitrophica bacterium CG22_combo_CG10-13_8_21_14_all_43_16
ATAGGCATCATCCTTTTTAATGTAACTAACTCTACCTTTATGAACCTTAATGAACTTAAGGCGTAAATCCTTAATTAAAATAGTCTTTCGTTTCATCTTATCTTGATAAGTTACAATGTATTTTATCTCATTTCATTCCAAACTTTCTTAAAACCCACATCATCGGACACCAGTTGGTAAATGCCGATTGAAAGAGGCTAAATCCAACAAAAGCTGCAAAGAGAAGCCACTTTAGACTGATAAAATAAGCCAATACGAGACTCATCAAAATAAAAAATCCCGCAATTCCTCTTAAGCTTCTTTCTAATGTCATCTCTATCACCTCCAAATTTGCAAAGCAAATTTGATCCTGAAGCGCCGTTAAATAATACGACGGATAGGAGTATTGTAGGCGCTGAAGGACCTTATTTAAAAACTATATCTCACCGTTACATAAACATCGCTATCTTTTTTGTGTTGTCCAAATGTAGTATTATCTTCGGCTCCGGTAAAAATATTCATACCTATGATACCAAGAAGGTTATCGGTAAAGTTATAACTAACCTCAGGAGTTATCAAGAAATCTTCTTCATCCGGACTATAAAAGGTAAATAAGGAAAGCTTCAGTGTCTGATATTTAAACAATTTTGTAAGCCTTAAAGTAATGTATTGATGAAGTTGTTTTATTTTAGCAAATGCAGAAGGCAGATTATCTTTATACTGGCTGTATTGATGCATCAACTCACTATAATATTGGACTCCAACAGTAAAATCCTCAGGAAATGCCTTTTGATATCCGATAAGAAAGCGTGATTGCGAATTATTGATACCTGAATCTTTGCCGCTTCTATCATCCAAAGAGTCATAATAGCCGTATTCTGCGCTCATTACGCCGCCTAAGGCGCTTCTTTGTGCGCTTAAGCCATAGACAGCTAATTCCGGATAGAAATTAGAGATGGTAGAAGGGGAATTAAAATTATCCGCTTTCATCCCTCGCGATCTGAAAAAGCCCTTATAAGCATAGGCCGAAACATCAAAATCTCCGATATAACGATAAAGTCTTAAAGCATATTCCATGTTCCCGAATTTTTCAAAGGCGGAGTCCGGTTTCTCAAGTTCTCTATTTGGTATATTCGGATATGGATCAAAAAAATGAAACCTGCCGACTGAAGAAAGATCATCCGGCTGAAAATTTGGCATAACAACTGCCTCAGCAGAAATGATATTAGAATAAATATCCAGCTTTAAGCTATCCACTCCTATTTTCAAGTATTCTAACGGCCTCCCCGAGTAAAATGCTTCCCAATCTTTGGGAAAGACATCATTTATAAAAAGAAGATCTCCCAATCCCCATGTGTATATTTGGCGGCCAACTCTTAAACCAAATTTGTCTTCCGCTAAATCGAAATATCCTTCACGGAAATCAAAAGCCAAATTTTCTTCTACCCAATCATGGTAAAAGTCAGATTTTACAAATATTCCTATTTTGCTCTTTTGCGGATAGAATGAAGCTCTAATCTGCGCTCTTTCTTCACCTAATATCAGATTTCCCTGCTTTGCTCCCTGTGGGTTATCATCATTTACTCTAACCGAATAATTTGTCTGTAAAAAGCCGTGCAAGGATAATTCGGAAGCATTAGCCATGGGAATAAAAATAAGAGAGGCGATTATGAGCAATAATATTTTTATCTTATCCATTCCAAAGGCGGTCTCCTTAAGTATCGTTCAGAAAACATATTGTCTTCCATTCCTAAATTATATTCGACCTCTTGAAGGGTAACTTTTGTGTGATGGCCGGTTTTGATATTTTTCATTACCCTTTTTGTTATAGTCAATATGCCATTTATATCTTTGAGTTCTTGCGCCTCGAATTTCCGATAAAGTTCATTTTGCTTATCATAGAATTCTTCTTTTAGAGGTAGAAAATTTGTTTCATCAATCCAGGAAATTCTCTTTATGTATTCAGAAGGCTCTTCAGGGATACTCTCAATAACAAAACAACTTTTCTCACCCAACTTTTCCTTCCTTAATAAAGTATGGCTATCCTCTTCAGGCTTTCTGCCCGAGACATCTTCATACGTGAAATCGCTTCCTACAAAGCTGGAATATTTATCATTGGCAGCAATTTGTTTTACCAGATTAATTGCAGGAATAAAGAGCCAGCGGTCATCATCCTTATCTGGGTATTTATAAACCATAAAGGTAGTATCCTTTACATCAACGGGTTTATGAAAGTACATAAAATATTTCTGATTCCCGCCTTCTTCATAATTCTTTCTTAACATAGTAAGCTCTCGTAGCCTCTTTTGTCCGTCTTTATTTATGATCTCCATCAACACCCTTGCTCGCATATCATCACCGGCATAATAAAAAGCAAGTCTTGATTTGGCGATAATATCAACTGCGGACAACTCATTCTGGGCAAATGACAGTTTCTGGTTAAAACCAGTGGAAAGAAATAGACTGAGTACCAAAAGTATTTTAATCGCTTTCATTTTAAATCCTCCCTCTAAATAAAGATTTACCCAATAATCTCATAATTGCTGGCAGCAAGATTAAGGTAGCCAATGTGCTAAATACCATCAAAAGAGCAAAAAATGTCCCTACGGTAACATAAGGCGTTAAGGTAGATGTTATTAGCGGCAAAAATCCTAAAGAGATAACGATGGCATTTCCCATTATAGCCCTATATGGTTCGCCAGCCATAAAGGTATTAGCGGCTTCTATATCTTTAAGCTCTCGATAGACGGCTTTAAATCTCTGTAGATAGTGAATTGCAAAATCGATTGCCATACCTAAAGCCAAAGCCGAACAGACAGCAATAGGCATATCGTAGTCTTTGCCTGCAAATCCCACAAATCCATAAGAAGAGACTATCGCGATTGTCAATGGCAGCATTGAAATAAACCCCATCCTTAATGAACGAAATTCTATGACCATAAGAAAAAATACTATCCAAAAACTTCCTAAGACTGCCTTGAGCATTCCCCAGACCATAAGGTTCTGCCAAATCATATTAATATAAGTAAGGCCTGACCATCTAATAGTTATATCTTTAGGCACAGGGTTATCTCTCATAAAATCAGTGGTCGACTTCTCAACATCACGCATCTGGATATTCTCTCCTCCTTTCATCTGAACCCAGATATTCGCTTTTTGAGAGTTATAATCCAAAAAATTATCCAGGTCATCTGGGTCACCGGTCATAGAGAAAAGAAAAAGGTATTGTCCTATTTCCGATTGACTTTGGGGCACAACATCAAAAGCCTTATCTTCATCATGAAGAACGTAATTTATTCTCTTTACGATATCCGCGACCGAAGAAGTCTTGCCGACGATTTTTAGGCTTTCAAGATGATTTTGCAGCCCGTCTATATAAGACATGACCTCCGGCCTTTTAATCGTATCTTCTTTATCTCCTTCTATCATTAAATAAGCCATATATGTCCCGCCAAAAAATTTGTTCATAACATCATCCGCGATTCTTATCTTGTGCGTCGGCTTAAACCACTTTACAGGATTATCATTAATACGAATCTGGTAAATTCCGATAACGCCTGTCAATAAAAGTAATACTGACGCAACTAAAATAATCTTGGCTTTATTAAACGAAAAATTACCCAATGCCTTGAGCATTTTGTCCGCAAACGAAATTCTGCCCTGCCTTTTTTCTAAAAAGGCATCAAGCTTCTTTGAGTCCATAAGCATAATTATGGCAGGTACGATAGTATTGGTAAATAGCCATGCTGCCATTATGCCAAAGGCAACAAAGAGGCCAAATACTCTTACTGGAGGTATGGGCGCTAAGGCCAAAGAACCAAAGCCAACCGCTGAAGTAATAGAAGTAAAAAACATCGGACGATAAAGGTCTTTCATCGTCGCGATGAGCGCCTTTCTCTTATCTTTTATGGCGGGATAGCGGTCAAAAAAACCGCTTAAGATATGAATATCGTCTAATAAAGCGATAGGCATTAGGAATATAGGTATCATTGAACTCATAATATGAACTGTAAAGCCCATACCAATCAGAAGCCCCATCGTCCAGATTACGCTAAGCATTGCATCGAGCATCGGCGGGATAAGGGCTATTGGCTTCCTGAAGATAAGGAATAAAAGGAGCATTATAAAAAATCCTGCCATAGGCGCAGTAATGCCCATTTGAACGAACATCTCATGGCCAAACGTATCTTCAGCAATGGGTAAACCTGCGATATAATATTTTTGATTAGGAGCAAGTTCGGTCTTAAGTATCTTCTCAATCTCTTTAGATATACGGAAACTTTGATCTTTTTTCTCTATAGGGATATAGATAGAGGCTGCCTTTCCATCCTTAGATATAATTTTATCTACATAGAATGGGTTAGCGTATAGGTCTTTTTTCAATTTCTCTATTTGAGCTCTATCCTGGGGAATATTTTCCATAAAACGCTTTACAACCAATGTCCCGCCTTCAGACGTAACATTATCCGATGTGTGTAAACTCACCACATCCTCAATAATCACTCCTTTAATTCTTAATATTTCATCGGTTATTCTGGCAATCCGAGCTAATGTATCAGAATTGAAAATCACTTCTTCATCAACAATTCCCACAACCAAAAGGTCATTTATGCCAAATTCTTTTTTAACCTTATCATAGAAAACTCTATCGGCCTGCGTTTGTTCAAGCATATTCTCCGGGTCAGTATCAATCTTCATTTTAGGGAATTGCATGGCAAAAAAGATGGTTATGATTAGAAATATCGCTATGGTGCTTTTAGGAAATCTTGTCACGATTTCGGTTAATTTTCTAAGCATTTTAGGCCTTTCCTTTTTAAAATCATCTTTTTTTAGTTATTCCTCTCGCTAACTTTTCTCCCTCTTGAAGCTGCTCAAGAAGCACCTCTCGTAGAATATCACAGGCCTTAATCATCTTTGGATTGGTAACTTTGTAGTAAATATTTAAACCTGCCCTGCGGGTAGATACAATCCTGCGCTGACGCAGAATGCTTAAGTGTTGAGAAAGGTTTGCTTTAGGCAATCCTAATCGTTTTTTTAACTCCTCAACGGATTTTTCTCCTTCGCGCAGCAAATTCATGATTTTCAACCGTGTCGGATTAGCCATGCTTTTACAAACCTCGGCATGCATCTCGTACATCTTTTCTTCCATATTCTTATCCATCCTTAAGTACCTCCCTTTATAGCTTATAGCTATTTTCGTAGTTTAGTTATTTCGCAATTATTATACTAACTAAATACTTGTGCTGTCAAGTTTTTTATTTGCGGGGTAAAAACAAAAAACCTCCGCCAGCCATATTTGGCCAACGAAGGTTTTACTTTTTTAAAGCATGGGCGCTTATTTCTTTAGCCCCATATCCGAGCTCAGAAAGTTACGATCATATCAGTATCGTGGCTTGAACCAGCGCTTTAACAATTCTTGCCTGTTCATATATCACCCATTGCTCCCTTCGAAACTTCTCTCCTCATGTAAAAGAAAACAATCAAGGCCAGGCATTCGATGAGAATAATTGCGGCGATAACAAATGCTATCGAGCGGTCATACAAAAAGCCCAATAACACACTCCCCAAAAAAACTGCCAGGCCGTATGTGGTGTTAAAAATACCGTAGCCAGTGCCTCGCTTATTTAAAGAAGTAATGTCTGCGATAGCAGAGCGCATAATCGTTTCATGAATGCCCATGACTATCCCCCAACAAAGCACGCCGATGATTACAAAAATGTGATTTTGGGAGAATGCAAATAACGGCATCAAAAGCGTTACAAAAGGAATAACGCCAAGTAAATTTAGGCCGGCATTGTGGTTGTTTCTGTGGCTTTTCATTACATCGTATAGTTTGCCGACCGATAAAGCAGCTACGGCATCAATACTCATTGCAATGGCGTAATATAAAGGAATCTGCGCGTCAGGGAGAATGTTGGCAGATTTAAAATGAAAGGCAAGGAGGATAAAACTGCAGAAACCCAATGTCGCGACAAAAGTAAACAGCGTATACAGCCAGAAGACCTTGGAAAGTTTATCGGCAACTCCTGCTTTCTTCTGCCCAGCCTCCAAAACAGCAGGATGAGGAACTCTGCGATATGCAATAATCAGGCAAAACATGACCAGCAAAAAGGGCACCCAAAGCAAGGCATAGCCTTTTTGATATGCGGTAATCCCTAAGTTTTGCTTGCCTATCAGTAGGAAAAGCACTGTAAAAATCAACGGCCCGGCAACTGCACCGATCTGATCCATTGCTTCATGCAAACCAAAGCCAAAACCAGTGCCAATCTGAGAGCTTGCCTGTGAAAGTATAGTATCCCTTGCGGGGCTCCGGATAGCCTTGCCGATTCTTTCTAAAATTATGAACAGGGCAGCAATTTGCCATATGCCCGCAAGAGAAAGTAGTGGCACGCTTACCAACAAACCATATCCCAGAAAGGTCAGAAACCAATACGATTTTGTCTTATCCGAAAGATACCCGGAAACCAACCGTAACGCGTATCCCAAGAATTCACCCACACCAGCTATCAAACCCAGAGTGGCCGCATTTACCGCAAACAGTTTTAAATACGGGCCGTTTACACTGCGAGCGCCCTCGTATGCGATATCGCCAAAAAGGCTGACCAACCCAAAAAGAATTATAAGATTGAAAGCCCTCTTTCTTGCGTCTGACATTTCTTTCGGGAACATATTATCTGCCCTCCACTACCTCTTCCACTAATTCATGGATTTTTCCTGTGCATTCTTTAAGCGCTCTTTTACCCCTGGCAGTGATGCGATAATATTTTCGCACTTTTCCGTTTACCACTTTAGTCTCAATAGTTAAATATTCTTCATTTAGCAGGCGGTGTAAAATGGGATAAAGCGTGCCGGGGCTGATATGATACCCATGCCGAGCGAGCTCTTTTATCAACTCTAACCCGAATACCGGCTCTTTAGAGGCATGGTATAGGATATGGATTTTTATAAACCCAAGAAAGAAATCAATAATCATAGTTTATAGTTCGTTATCGTAACACGATATCGTATTGCGATATTATACACATGGGCAATTTATTGTCAAATATTATTTGAAGAAACTTACTAATCTTAGACGCCTATCAACATCTTGCCTATATCTGCTTTGAGTAATTCTGTAGTCTTAAAGTGTAATGTAAGTCCGCGAGCATCTCTATAATATCGCTCCACAGGAAAATCTCTGCAATAGCCATGGCCACCGTGAACCTGCAAAGCTTTATTCGTTACCTCTATCGCCATCTCAGAGGCACAAAGTTTTGCTTTTAAGACATCCACAATAGGGACACTTCCTGACGCTGTTGAATAGAGAAGAGCACTTACAGTGTCAACGCCTAAACTCATCTCTGTAATCAACGATTGTATTAGCTGATTCGCTCCTATAGGATTTCCCGCGATAACTCTTTCTTTTGCGTGTTTTAAAGAAGCATCTAAAGCTGACCGGGCAAGTCCTAACGAAATAGCAGCTGCTCCAAAGAAACCAAATCCAATAATTGCTTGAGCTACAATCTTCAAACCTTCACCTTCTTTACCTAAAATATTTTCTTTATGGACTAGGCAGTCTGAAAAGAATAGTTCCCGGCTGGATGTTCCGTTAAGGCCCATCTTTTCTTCTCTTCTGCCAAAAGAAAATCCTTCCGTTCCTTTTTCTATAAGAAGCATGGATAGACCTTGGGGCCCTTTGCTGGGATCTGTGCGTACTAAAACCACATAGATCTCTGCCTCCTGCGCGTTAGTTATAAATATCTTTGAACCGTTGACAATATAGTCGCTTCCTTCTAATACCGCTCTTGTCTCAAGAGCCAAGGCATTAGAGCCACAATTAGGCTCATGGACACAGAAGGCACCAAGTCTTTCTCCTTTTGCCATACCTGGAAGATACTTCTTTTTTTGTTCCTCATTCCCGAAAGATAAAATAATATGGGAACATATAGAATGAGATATAAAAGAAAGGGCTGTTGAAGCACATGCTTTAGCAATTTCTTCCGTTGCCAAGACAAAAGATAAGATATCCATCCCCATTCCACCGTACTCGGAAGGAATCGCTAAACCTAATACATCGGATTCTTTCAATTTCTCAAGTCCGTCCCAAACAAAAGAACAGGTCTTGTCAATCTCAGCGGCTTTTGGCGCTAATTCTTTTTGTGCGATTTTGCTAACTGTTTCCTTGATAATCTTATGGTCTTCGCTTAAATTCCAATCCATTGTATTTACCTCCCGGTAGCAGCCTTAGCCTATGCGGCCTTGTGATTTCTCGAGACCGCATAGGCTAAAAGCTCTTTTAACGGCAACATGTGTCCTTCTCGCCAGAGCAACAAGATTGGATGCATTTTTTTAGATTCTCAGGCTTAAGCGCATCCTTTACCTTGTCTCCGGTAATTTGAACCTGATAGCCGTCTTTCAGTTCACTTACCTTGATGTCGCACTTGATATCGCTCCCTCCACACATTTAAAATCACCCCCTTTCATAAATTTAATTTAGTATACAAGCATATACTTAAATATAAGTGAAAAAAATTATTTGCCCTTACAACTCCTTGATAGGCATCCGCAAGTGCATATTCGGTTTAATCTTTGTCTGGCTTCTTCTAGAGATTTTCTGTTAAGTGAATAGTGGATCCAATAGCCTTTTCTTTCGTCCTCAACTAATCCTGCGGATTTCAATACCCGCAGATGCTGAGAGACAGCAGAGGGGCTTGCTTTTAAGGAAGTGGCTAAGGAATTAACGCACATTGAGCCTCTTTTTAGGTGTTCAATAATTTCTATCCTTTTATCTACAGATAAAATTTTAAATAACTCTGCTGCACTTTTCATAACATCCCCACTATTGTTTTAGTATATGCTTAAATACTACAATAAATCTATTGCGATGTCAAGTGCAATGTAACCCCATTTTTTATTCTATAATATCGCCTACAACAGGTTCAACCTTAATATTTATCTTTTCCAGATATTTTATTGCCTTATCCAGAT
>PCTH01000046.1:0-1464 GCA_002771475.1 Candidatus Omnitrophica bacterium CG22_combo_CG10-13_8_21_14_all_43_16
CCTTATAGCCTACTATTATATTTTAAATCAACATGGCAGGCCAGGAGGGATTCGAACCCCCAACGCGCGGCTTTGGAGACCGCCGCTCTACCAGTTGGAGCTACTGGCCTATCTCAATGCCGACGTTGCTCCGCCGTTGAGTAGATGCCAGTGCCGGAATTTTTTGCAATGTCGGCAACCATATTTCCTATTTCAACATCGGCATCAATTAACGCCCGTTATTTCTCCTCTTTGTGTAGCGTCCTCTTTTTGCAAAATTTGCAAAACTTCTTTATCTCAAGCCTTCCTGTCTGCTTTTTTTTATTTTTGGTGCTTGTGTAATTCCTTCTCTTGCATTCGGTACATGAAATAACTATAAATTCTCGAGGCATTACGCTATTATCTCCGATACAACCCCTGCGCCTACTGTATGGCCGCCTTCGCGTATTGCAAAGCGCAGCTCTTTTTCCATGGCTATGGGGATAATAAGTTCTCCTTCCAGGTCTACGTTGTCTCCGGGCATGACCATCTCGACTCCCTGCGGAAGTTTGGCAATGCCGGTGACATCAGTGGTCCTGAAGTAGAACTGCGGGCGGTAACCGTTGAAAAACGGTGTATGCCTGCCGCCTTCTTCTTTATTTAAAATATATACTTTTGCCTTGAATTTAGTGTGGGGGGTGATTGAGCCGGGCTTTGCGAGTACCTGTCCGCGCTCGATGTCGGCTTTTTCTACACCTCTTAAAAGCACTCCTACGTTGTCTCCGGCCTGTCCTTCGTCAAGAAGCTTCCTGAACATTTCAATGCCTGTGACAACGGTCTTTTTGGGCTTTTCGGTAAGTCCTACGATATCGACATCTTCTCCTATCTTTACGATGCCTCTTTCAATACGGCCTGTTGCGACTGTCCCGCGTCCTGTGATGCTGAAAACGTCTTCAACAGCCATCAGGAACGGCTTTTCAACATCGCGCTTTGGGAGAGGTATGTAGCTGTCGACTTGCTTCATGAGGCTTAATATAGGTCCGCATGATTTGCATTCATCTTTGCCGCAGCCACAGTTCATTGCGTTAAGGGCTGAGACCCTTACTATCGGGAGTTTATCCCCGGGGTATTCGTATTTTGTGAGGAGGTCTCTTACTTCGAGCTCCACGAGGTCTAATAGCTCCGGGTCGTCCACTGCGTCGACCTTGTTCAGGGCTACGACTATTGAAGGCACGCCTACCTGGCGGGCCAGGAGTATGTGTTCCCTTGTCTGCGGCATCGGGCCGTCTACTGCAGAGACTACGAGTATCGCCCCGTCCATCTGGGCGGAACCCGTGATCATGTTCTTTATATAATCGGCATGGCCTGGGCAGTCAACGTGGGCGTAATGCCGGCTTTCTGTCTCGTACTCCGCGTGATGGACATTGATCGTGACGCCGCGTTCTTTTTCTTCAGGGGCGTTATCGATTTCATCGTAGTTCTTTGCCTGGGCTAAGCCGCGGCTGG
>PCTH01000046.1:1477-3415 GCA_002771475.1 Candidatus Omnitrophica bacterium CG22_combo_CG10-13_8_21_14_all_43_16
CTATATTTACATGCGGTTTTTTGCGTTCGAATTTTTCCTTTGCCATGTTAACCCTCCCGGTTAATTTTAATCGACGGAGCTGCTGATGGGAATTGAACCCATGACCTCTTCCTTACCAAGGAAGTGCTCTGCCGACTGAGCTACAGCAGCATAAAATGCTGCTATCATGGTATACAGAAGTAGAAATTTTACCATAATATACAGTAATGTCAAGAAAAAAATTACTATTTTTTATTTTATAGATTTGCTTATGACTTTCCTTAAGATCATTAAGAAGGTAATGACGGATAAGATCGCTATGCCTATTATAATAGAAAAAGCGTGAAAAAAATCTTCCATGGGGATTTTTACATTCATTGAAAAAATCGAAACCACCAATGTCGGCACCATGAGAGCAATAGTGATTATGGTAAGGGTTTTCATCAGCACGTTCAGATTGTTGCTCACAATCGATGCCCTGGCATCCATAAGCGAGGCAAATATATTGGAATAAATCTCTGCCTGCTTGTAGCACTGGTTATTTTCTACAAGTATGTCGTCCAGGAGATCCATCTGATCCTGGCTAAGCCCTATCTTAGCAGCATTATTTTTTAGCTTCTCTATCAATACGGCGTTTGAATGTATTGCGTTTAGATAATACACTACGCTCTTTTCAAGGGTAAAAAGGTTCAGTAAATATTTATTTTCCATGGAAACGCTTATTTTCTGTTCCAGTTTATCCGCAATAACATTAAAAACCTTTAAGTGTTCCAGGAAATGATAGATAGCCCTGTAGAGAAGCTTTAGTATCACATCGTAGAGAGAAGTTATTTTTGAAAGCTGCTTACCGTTAAAGAAAAGATTTATATCTTCGCTGAGCACAATGGCGATCGTGTCCTTGAACACAAAAGCGCCTATGGTGCCGCATTTAAAAAGAAGCTGGTTTTTGCCTGAATAATGTTTCGGGAATTTAAATATCATCGCTATGTGATTCGCCTCAAACTCCAGGCGGGAAAGTTCATCAGGGTCAAGCGCTGAATTCAAGGTATGCTCATCAACCTTCAGCTGGTCAATCAAAAATTTCTTCTCGTTTTCGTCAGGATTGACAAAAACAAGCACATGGCTATTTTCTTCCTGTGATTCAACTATCTTTTCGTTTATAATCTGATATTTTTTCAGCATAACTACCTCAACATTGTCGTTTGGAGCTGGCGAGAGGAATCGGCGCCCTTCGCTTCGGCCTCGTCCGGAGGCCTCGGCACTTCCTCGGACATTACGTCCTCGGTCGCTCAGGGTCGGCCATTCGCCTCGATAACCAGATGCTCCTTTTGTCGCATCTATCGAGGCTCTCTTCGATTCCTCCTATAGATGCTGGAGCTGGCGAGAGGAATCGAACCTCCAACCTATGGTTTACAAAACCATTGCTCTGCCGTTGAGCTACGCCAGCAAAATCGGAGCGGGTGAACGGGATCGAACCGTCGTAGCTAGCTTGGAAGGCTAGCGCTCTACCATTGAGCTACACCCGCATGGTGGGCAGAGAAGGATTCGGCGCCCTCCGCTTCGCTTCGGGTCGGCCACTCGTCCTGCTAAACAGATGCTCCTTTTGTCGCATCCAGCAGAACTCTCTTCGAATCCTTTACACATCCCACAAATATTTTAGATCACAGTGGTGGGCAGAGAAGGATTCGAACCTTCGTAGGCGTGAACCATCAGATTTACAGTCTGACCCCTTTGGCCACTCGGGTATCTGCCCTTATTAATATTTTTATCGCATACGGGATATTCTCCAGTATATCCCCCGCTATTAATCCTATTTCTCCTTTATCTTTTGCCGCAAGATCTCCTGCAAGCCCGTGCACATAAACGCCTAGCACGCTTGCGTCAAATACCTTAAGCCCCTGCCCAAGAAACCCTGCGATTATTCCACTAAGCACATCTCCGCTTCCCGCGGTAGCCATG
>PCTH01000009.1 GCA_002771475.1 Candidatus Omnitrophica bacterium CG22_combo_CG10-13_8_21_14_all_43_16
CCCTCTTAAATGCTTGTTTTTAAAGATAAAGCTTTTTTCTTTTTGATTTTTTCTACCCCCTCCTGTATTTTTTGCTGTAAGCGGAAAAAATAGGCAGTATAACCGCGCCTATGTTTGTTTTGATTTTTTCTCTAAAATTATCGTATGTTTTATTTTCACTATATACAATATGGAGATTTTCATTGTCCAGGACCAATTTAACCTTATTTTCAGGAACCCCTCTTGCGATAAGCGTTTTTCTTTGGTCTTCTGTCATAACAAGTATCAGATCGGAGCTATCCGTCTTTTCATAGGGTATCTGTAATGGCACGTGTCTTCTTAGCATGCTATCGCGCGAAACCGCCTCGTCTGCATAGAGGTCATCTTTTACCTTAAGGCCGTAACTTTCGATCTTGAAGTATTTTTTTAGGTTTTCCGGGATATTGCTATTGATAATAGATGCGACTATGGGACTTCTTTCCCTGTTCTGGTTGCATACTACCCAGACAGTGAGATAAGGTTTTTTATTCCTTGATGGGTATTCTTGCAGCTGTTTTTCTATTGTTTCTAAGATGCGCGCGTAAGTATTTTCCGCAACTGGCACCCTGAGAGAGAATCCAGGATGCGAAGCTGGATAAGCGACGCCGCTTAATAACAACAGGCATGCCGTTAGCGAGACCAAAATAGTTATTTTAAGATCTGAGATTTTTTTAAAGCGCAGCATAGTAATCTCGATGTTTGTCTATAAACAAATTTACCTGTTTTTTATCTTTTAATCCCTTGTTTGCGCCTTTTTTGGCGCAGATCAGGGCGGAAACCGCTGTAGCAAACGTCATATTAGGCTTTATGCCGGAGAAAAAATCAGCTCTCCCCTGCTTTATCAGCCTATAAATGAGCCCTGCTGTAAAAGCGTCTCCCGCGCCTATCGTGTCGGCTATTTTGACCTTAAAAGCAGGGATTTTAACAAGATTGCTTCGTCGCTTCGCTCCTCGCAATGACATGGAACCTTTTGCACCTAGAGTCAGGATTACCTCACATTTAAGGCGTTTTTTAAGCATTTTAAGGCCTTTTTCAGGGGTTTTTGAGCCGGTTAGATATTCCAGGTCAACTTCGCTAAGTTTAGCCAAATTAGCCAGTTTTAAGAGCTTTAAAACCCTATTTTTGACCTCGTTTTTATGCTTTATAGTGCCAGGCCGTATGTTTGGATCGTAAGAGATAAAAACGCCTCTTTTTTTAAGATATTTGATAAATTTTAAGGTTTCCTCAAAGGTTTCTTTCTGATAAGAATAACTTGAGCCGGTGTGAAAAACTTTGCAGGTATTGAGTAAATCTTTTGGGGTATTTTTTATAGGGACCATTGAGTCTTTAGGAGAGTTTTTATAAAAGGTGTATTTTGCGATTCCGGATTTGTCAATCTTGGCTATTGCAAGCGGCGTACGAATGTTTGAATCCTGCATGATGCCGCTAATGTTTATTTTACAGGACTTTAAAAAACCTATAGCGAAATTGCCAAAAGAGTCTTTGCCGATTTTACTTAAAAGCCCTGTTTTTAGTCCTAACTTAGCCGCAATAATAGCGGAATTTGTTATAGATCCGCCAACAGAAACAGACTCCCTTCTTCTCTTCTGTCTATCTTGAATAAGGTCTATCGACGTACCGCCTAAGAATAATGCTTCAATTTGCATATCGTTATTATAGTATAAAAACAGGAATAAGCAGAAGCTTATAAAGAAGCATTTGCGGCTTCTGTCATGTTTTCAAAAAGGTTTAACTGTACAGGCGCAATATGGCTTCTTGCCTTATCGAGGATGCTTTCACACGTTGCTCTATGAAAAACATAGTGTCTCGTCTGCCATTCTGTTTCATCGTCAAGCAAGTCCTCCTCTATGATATTCATAGGTATACCACCTATCTTATTAAAGAAGTTATCTGAGCTTTTCTGCCCTCTCGTAGCCGGTTCGGTCATCAATATTTTGTCTTTTATATCAGCATCATTCAGCGCTTTTTCTACGACTTTAGCCATTAAAATCTCTCCCAGACCAAGATCCCGGTATTCTTTTATTATTTCCATCTGATCAAGAAAATAAACAGGGCCGATATTTTCTTCGCCTGCGCGCTTATTTATGGAAAACATGAAATTATGGATTTTACGGACAAATGCAAGCCCTAAGACCTTTCCTGCCTCAGTCTCCAATTTTGCCAGATATCCATCAGGATAATTGCGCATTAAAACCTCCCACTGTTCTATGGCAAAATCCCTGCCTGCGTTGCCGGAAAACCATTTTTGCAGAATCTCTTTGATTTTATCGCGGCCGCTTACTTCGTCAGCGTAGCATAAAATATCAGTACCTCTAATTCTAAAAGGTCCTCTCGGGACTTGATTCGAAGTAAGCCGGTTAACTTTCTTTTTATTGTTTGTGACCAGAGGTAAATACCCATTCGCTCTCCGGTTTTTGCCAGGTAATACCTGATCCAGGTCAATAGCAGAATAAGGGAACGTGATGAAAAATTTAGTTCCTGTAGGATATTGCAGCTCATCATTTTTCTCAGATAGCGTAACGCTGGAAAAATTCCCCTTTTCATAAGTTAATTCATACGCCTCTTTTCCATCCACGCGGCTTATGACCCTGAGGGTTCCTCCGTACATATCCACTATAGCCAATACCTTCGCAAGACCTATGCCCAGCCCCGCGAATTCTTTATATCTTGGCTTGTTCGGATCAAATCTTGTGTAGGACACGCATATATTAAATATAGACCTTAGTCTATCCATCGGTATCCCGGCGTTATTATCTTCCATGGTATAGCAATAACCATCAGGAGTATCTTCAAAATTTTCCTGAATCTCGCCTTTAAGTTTTCTAGCTTTTGGGTCGAATCTCGCGTTTGTTATAGCGTTTTTTAATAATTCATACAGCATTATTTCTATGATTTCTCCAAAAGCAATAAGATTCACAGCCCTGGGGTTACTTTTGGAGATTCTTTCTATTCCGGAAATGTCTACGTTTTCTTTTTCTTTGAAATGCTGCCCAAGATTCTCCCATGGGTTTTCAGTTTTTCCAAATAAAAAGATGTTATCAAAATCATAGATATAGGGATATCTTAAAACAGAATATTTTTCAGATAGGGCCGTAGTAATGAATTCTATCAATCTACAGCTGCCAAAGTCTATCTCATTAAGGCGTTTTAATATGTCCTGTATGTCATGGTCATTAGCCTCTTCTTTTAGCAGGTCTATAAAATCTACAGTTATAACCGTCGGATATGAATTGCTGAATAGCTTTTTATAGAGCTCCGTTTTATATAAAGCAAGGGCCTTTTGCCTTGCGCCTTCGTAATCTTTATCTTCATAAAGCTTTTCTGTTTTTTTGAACGCCTCAAGCATGGAAGATTTCATCTTACTTATATAATCTAATCTCGGGGTTATGATTATCTCTTGAAATATGTCCCCTCTTTCTTTCATTTTAGATTTAAGTTCCTTGAGAAGTCTCACATACTCATTTAGTAATAGGTATAATTTTTTTAATACGGCCAGGCTCATTCTGATCAATTCTTCTTCATTTTGATCCACAGGGTAGATTTTTAAATACATCTCCCTGTAATCTCTTATCGCCCTGATTCTTTCTGATTTAGGGGATAAAGAGCTATTTATATCAAAGGCAACTTTATTTAAAACACTAGGCACGGTTTCCTCGTCCAGGCCTAGAAGGTAATCCAGCAGCTGTATATTCTGTTGAGCCTTTTGAACGGCTATTCTACCGGATAAATACGGGTAGCTTCCATCCCCTGTTTGCATGATAGGTATTTCTAACCTCATAGGCTTCAGCTCTTCAACCTGTTTAATTATCTCTTTTGTGGCCATGGCGGACACGATATCAGGCATTTCATCAAAGCGTTGATTCTGAAAAATAATTTCAAACTCATGTTTCCTGCGGGCTTTCAACATTTCTTCAATTTTAGATTTTTTTTCGGATTGGTATAAATATAAAAGTAAACTTAGCGCAGGTTTAAAGATATCCCCGAAACAATCCTTTTCCTTCAAAAGTGTTATCAGAAAAGAGGTATTTTTAGCATCTGACCCGATTAACCTGATTTTCCATTCCACGCTTGATATTAAATCCTTCGGAAGCTTGTCCCTGATCAGGCTTTTTAGCTGCTTGTCTATAGAGCTTCCCAGGCCAAGTTTTTTTACATTGTTTGCAATAAAATATTTAGAGAGCTTTGCCTCTATTTTTTCAGGTATTCCTGGCAAGGATATGCTGGATTGGTTTAGTCCTTCATACACTTTGTCGATAAACCAGGCTATATCCCTCTCACTTAAACTCAAGGTATCGGATATATCCCATAATTCCTGCACGTCTTTAGGCAATTCTATAATAATAGCAAATAATACATCGTTCCTGAATTCCTCATCAGTAATAAATTTTTTCCATGTATCTTCCTCTTGAATCTCATCTGAAAGCGACTGCATTATTTTCATGTCCTGGCTGTCCATAGAGACGGTTTTAAAATGATTAATAAGAAGATCTATAAGCATAGTCTTGGAAAGTCGCTTATTCGTATCAAAACCAAGAGGTATTCTAAGGGCACAAGAAATAGGCGCGGCAAAAACTATGGTTTGACATGATAATAAAGCGCACAGGACTAGTGAAAAAGTCCTTATAATAAATACTTTTCTAAAGTTTATCATTATATATAAGTATACCATATAGTTCTTTTATTTTCAATCTCTTATGTGTTTTGGCGGGATTTAAAGGATTTTTTCCAATGTTTTCAAGAGGACGTCTTTTTCCAGCCATTCCAGGCTGAAAGGCTTGGTGATATAATCTATTGCCCCGTATTTCATGGCCATTTCAATTACAAAGCCGTCATTGACAGCGGTCATCATAATAACCTTTGCATTTTTGTCTATTTCTTTTATCTTCTGTAAAACCTCCAGCCCTGAAAGGTCAGGCATTCTTATATCCAAGAGTATTACGTCAGGCTTCTTTTCCTTTACAATCAGAAGCCCCTGCTCTCCGTCATTGGCTACAAAGGCCTTATAGCCTTTTTGAGTGAAAAAAGACCTCAAAAAATCACAGGTAGTTAAATCATCTTCTATTATCAATAAGCTCGCCATGACCTGCCGCCTTTTTAGAGATACTTCTTGCTGTCTACCAGTACCCCGTTTTTGTAAAGTTCAACTTCATAGCTCCTCAAAGAGCCGTATCTTTTCTTTATAACATCAGCGATAGCTATCTGAGTTTTATGCCAGCCGCGTTCAATATTGCTGATAGAACTGCTGGTGAACGTGAAATCTTTTTTTTCAAATTTGCAATGCACCTTAAAAAGAACCCCGTCTATCCATTTGTCATAGGTCTCATAATTTATCAAAATAACGTAACCTCCCATTACGTGCACTTTCATGGCGCTTTTTATAGAGATATCGCTTGCGGCGCAATTATCTACGCGCATAAAAAATATAGCGGCAATAAGGATCGCAGTCACAATCGCTATTCTTTTATATAAAGCGTGCGCTTTAGTCATATCTCTCACCTACCTAAAGCATACACCCTGTCGGTTAATATAGTGTTAACTTACGGTTAATTTAGGGTTAATTTAGGGTTGTAAGGAAAGGATGAACTGCGGAATATTTACGAGAGGTCCTCTTCTATCTTGTACCCCAGGCCTCTTACATTTTTTATGAACTTTTCTGCCTTGCCTAATTTCTTCCTCAAGTGCCTTACGTGCACATCTATTGTCCTGTCTATGACAATCTTTTCTTCTCCCCACAAAAACTCAAGTATCCTTTTTCTGGTGAACACAACGCCTTTTCTTGAAGAAAGGCACTCCAGGATTTTAAATTCTGTAGGGGTAAGCCGCGTTTTTTGCCCCTCTACGCTAACTTCGTATTTCTGTAGGTCCATTACGACCATATCCCCTATATGAATCTTTTTATCTTCATTTCCTGCTGTGCCGCGCCTCCTCAGGACAGCTCTTATCCTGGCTTTTATTTCGTTGATTGAACAGGGTTTAGCGATATAATCGTCTGACCCCGCGTCTAAACCAAGGACCTTGTCTTTTTCCGTATCTTTTCCGGATAACATGATTATAGGGATGGAAGAAAACCTATCTTTCTTTTTCAAGCTTTTGCATACATCAAATCCGCTAATCCCGGGAAGCATCACATCCAGAAGAATGAGATCCGGCTTTTCATTATCTAAAAACTTGAATAAATCTTCTGCGCAGGAAAATCCCCTGACCCGGCATCCTTCTGACCTGATGCTGGAACTTATAGATTCAACCATATCCTGGTCATCGTCCACTATTACTATCAAGCTGTCATTCATCAGCTGTCCTTTAGGAGATAAATCTTATAATAAAAAAGAGGTATATAAAAAAACATGCGGCATAGAGGATTATAAAAATTGAGATAAAGGTTCGAACTCTATGATTTTTGTAAATCGCGTAAAGCCCAAGAAAGATTAACGTAGGTATGAAAAGCAATAAAAAATTACGGAAACCGGAAATATTATAAGATATGAATAGCACTATTTTTTATCTGAGTGTCTTACTACCATAATCCAGAAGGCAGTAGCCCATACGAGGAGTATTATGGTCAGTAAATTAGTAAATATGCACTGTTTACTGGAGCAGGCGTCCTTTATATACAGCAGATTCGTTACTATAAGGATGCTTACCATAATAATAATGGCAGCTTCCAGGAACTTAAATAAACCCGGCTTTGTTTGTAACATCATAGCGTTGTTAACAGTAAGTTTAAAAAAGGGTTCTTTTTAAAAGACTTACGCCTGTTTCATATCTGACGGGCTCAGAATCTTCTTCTCCTGAAAATTCTTCAAGCCAGGCTACCCTGCCCTTTAACAGCATGGATTTATCGCTGTTCGGGTCTTCTATCTTTATATCCAAAATCGAACCTTTGGGAAGCTTTGAATTTACAGGAAACCTCAAGCCGTGCCTGGATATATTTTTCGTAAAGCTTTCCCCGGAAGAATTTATTTCAGGATAGGCGTAATTCAATTTCAGCGCCATGTCGTATCTTTTGGAATCACGGCGGTCGTTGATAAAATCAGTATCTTTTTTAAACTCAAACAGTTTTTTTAATAGCTTCATATTATCACACCAATATGCTGCTTTTTCCCAAGGATTCTATAAGTTTTCCGATATAAAGAAGATCCGGGTTAAGGAATTTTACGCCCGCCTCAAAAACATGATCCTGGTTTGTGTTTTGCGGGGCGTCCCATATCCACATTACCCTGCCCATGCACCTGAAAGCCATGTCCGTATTGTGCTTAAATATCTCCAGGTCCAGGGTTGCGCCAGGCTTCAGCTTTTTTAATAAAGGCATTCTTATTCCTCCGCCGCTTATGTTCTTGGTAGTGCTGCAAAATTCTCCGTCAGTACCCTGCGGGCTGTACCTTATTGCAAGTTCTCCGCTTACTCTTTCAAACACCCTGTTATCGTTTTCGGCAAGCATAGAACACACCTCCCTTTGTTAGGGACCAAGTTTCGTCCCATCATATGGACAATAGTTAACGGTTCCGGGAAATATCCGCCTGCATTTTTGGCACATGACTCTTGTTTGCGATCGGTCTTTAGGGCCGCCTTCAATAGAGTTAGATGCCGTCTGGAGCTCAGGGCTATTTTTGGCGATTTTGCCGGCATCTGCTTTGGATATTATAGACGGCATTGCTTTTTCCATGAGCTGAATTCTCTGGGATGTGTAAGGGTGGCTTCGTAAAAAAACAGGCCCCATATCGCTTTTATCTTTTGCTTGTAATTTTTTTAAGAAAGTGACCATTGCGTAAGGGTCATAACCTGCTTTGTAAGCATATTTTGCGCCAAGCCTGTCCGAAAGAAGCTCGTCTTCTCTTGAATATCCGAGCGTAGCAAGATTAAACGTAAGGTTTATGGCTTGCCGCATTTGCCTGACGCTTGCATTTTGTAAAGCTATATTCATAAGGATGTCATAGCCTAGCTGTGCCTGCAATTTTTTAGCAATATGCCTTGCTGCAACATGGCCTATTTCATGGCCTATTACGCATGCCAGCTCGTCATCGTTTGTTATTTCGAGAAGGCCGGAATTTATATAAATATATCCGCCCGGCATTGTAAAGGCATTGATTTCTTTGTCGCTAACCACGGCAAAATGGTATTTGAGATCAGTCCTGTCCGACACCTTAGCGACCTTTTCGCCTATCTCTGTGACCCTATTTGCCTGCTGAGGGTCTTTTATAAAAGTGTACTGCTTGGCCACTTGCATTGCCGTATTTTTGCCAAGCGCTACCTCCATAGGCGTAGTGATAAAAACGAGTTCTTTTTTTTCAGTCGCAGGGTTGTATAGCGTGGCGCAGCCGGAGAGAAATAAAAATGGGAACAAAAATAATATTATGAGATTGCTTCGTCGCTTCGCTCCTCGCAATGACATGGTTTATTTTTCCTTCTTTTCCCCTATTTTAGCGTACATGAGATCGCACAAAAATTTCAAAAAGGTATTTTTATTGTCTTCTTCTATTTTTTCGAAATCAATGCCTGAGCTGTAGGAATGACTTTTGGAAGAACCTGATTCTATTGACCAGACCACGACGCCTTTCATATGGGCAGGATTAAGCGCTTCCGGCACAAATATCTTCAAACTAACCTTATCCCCTGTTTCCAGCTTGTCGCCGGTTAATAGCTGCATGCCCTGGGCGCTTATGTCTTTGGTGGTTCCGATTTTTTCTGCCCTGGGGTCTTTTTGGACAACGTAAGAAACCTTTAAGGCTATATCAAATCTTATGAAGCGCCTTTTTTCTCTCATTGGAACACCTTTAGTTTAATTGTGTTATCCCGAGTTTAGGGGCATCTATTTTTCTGTACTCCACCCCAGCCTCTTTAAATAATGCCTCAAAGCTTCTATCCGCATACTGGCCGCATGTGACGAATTTTTTTATCCGCGCGTTCACTATCATTTTTGCGCAAAGTATGCACGGAGAATGAGTGCAATATATTATGCTGTCGCTGATGTTTATTCCGTGGAGCCCTGCCTGTATTATTGCATTCTGTTCCGCGTGTATTGCCCTGCATATCTCATGCCTTTCGCCGGAAGGAATGCCTTTTTCATCCCTCAAGCAGCCTAATTCCATGCAGTCCTTTACGCCTCTCGCAGCCCCGTTATAGCCGGTCGTAAGTATTCTCTTATCCCTTACGATGACCGCGCCTACATGATGCCTCAGGCATGTGGAACGCTCAGCCACGAGGTACGACATCTTTAAAAAATAT
>PCTH01000034.1 GCA_002771475.1 Candidatus Omnitrophica bacterium CG22_combo_CG10-13_8_21_14_all_43_16
TTTGGGAGAGGTGAATGCCGGCAGGATCAGGAAAGAGGTAGAGTCATTCTTAAAAGAAAAAAATCCGAAGAAATGCCTGGATATATTCAGCAAGTTAATGTAAAAGTTAGATTGCTTCGCTTCGCTCGCAATGACGTTTAGTTATGTCATTGCGAGGAGTCCCGATTTATCGGGACGACGAAGCAATCTCGATAAGGAGCAATATGGGCATACGCGCAGAGAGAGTGGAGGGCCAGTTAAAAAAAGAAATTTCAAGAATATTACAGGAAGATCTCAAGGATCCGCGCATAGGATTTGTGACTATCACGAGAATCGACCTTACCGGCGATCTGAGATACGCCAGGATTTATTTCAGCATCATGGGAGATGACGCGGCCAAAGAGGAAGGCTTAAAAGGTATTAAAAGCTCCATAGGATTTATAAGAAAACTCATAGCGGAAAGAATGAATCTCAGATATGTGCCTGAACTTTATTTTAAGCTGGACAATTCACTGGAATATAGCATAAATCTGGAAAAGACTTTCGAAAGGATAAAAAATGAGCGTAAGACGAGTCAAAGCGGCGATAAAGAAATTTAATAAATTCCTCATCACAAGCCACATAAATCCTGAGGCTGACGCAGTGGGTAGCCAGATAGCAATGGCAAATTTACTCAGGAAATTAGGGAAAGTTGCTGTGATGCTGGACGATAGTCCTGTGCCGAGCGTACTACAGTTTATAAAAGGCACAGAAGAGATATCAAAGGTAATGCCGCATGACTTTGATTATCAGGCAGTGATTATCCTGGATTCCCCTGATCTCGCTAGGATAGGGAAGGTCAATGAGTGTATCAAAAAAGACGCGGTAATAATAAATATCGACCACCACATATCAAATATAAATTTCGGCAAGTTCAACTGGGTGGAGCCGGAATTTTCCAGCGCAGGAGAAATGGTTCACGATTTATTCAAAGCGTTTAAGGTGAAGATAGATCTGGACGACGCTGTTCCCTTATACGCGGCGATCATGACTGATACAGGAAGCTTCAGGTATTCCAACACGTCTTCAAAGACCCACAAAATAGCCGCGGAATTAATAGATATAGGCGTAGAGCCCTATGAGATGCAGGCAAAGATTTATGAAGCCAGCAGTATCCAGGACATAAGCCTTCTCGGCGAATCGCTCCAGACAATGAAACTTACTGAGGACGGAAAAATCGCGTGGCTCTGGGTTACAAAAGAGATGCTTAAAAAGACGAAGGCATCTTTGGAAGGCACAGAAGGTATTATAAGTTTTCCGCGGTCAATAGACGGGGTAGAGATAGCGATCCTATTTAGGGAAACCGGCACAGAGGACAGGGTAAAGGTGAGTTTCCGCTCCAAAGGAAAAGTGGATGTGAACCGGTTAGCCAGCGCGTTTAAAGGCGGCGGCCATCCTACCGCGAGCGGCTGTACCGTATTCGGTAAAATTGAAGAAGTGGAAAAGAAGGTCCTGGAAAAAGCCGCGGAAATGCTAAAGTAATGGACGGAATTTTAGTTGTAAATAAGCCTTCAGGAATTACATCCCACGATGTAGTGGATTTCATCAGGCGGAAATTCAATATAAAGCGCGTAGGCCACGCAGGCACTCTGGATCCGCTGGCAACAGGTGTCCTCGTGATGCTTTTAGGCAAGGCCACTAAATTATCAAATACCTTTCTTAACGACGATAAGGAATATATCGCAAAGCTTTATTTCGGCAAAAGCACGGATACCCAGGATAGCCAGGGAAAGGCGCTGGAAGAAAAAAATATTGAGCCTATCGATATAGAGGATATCAAAAAAACGCTGGAAAATTTCAAAGGCGAAATAGAACAGATCCCGCCGATGGTATCCGCGATAAAATATAAGGGCAAAAAACTCTACGAGCTCGCCAGGTCCGGCAAAACTGTGGCCAGGGAACCGCGTAAGATAAAAATCAGCGAGATAGAAATACTGGATTTTAAATTCCCGGAGATTACCTTTAAAGTCAAATGCTCCAAGGGCACTTATGTAAGGACCCTGTGCGAGGATATAGGCAGGTCGCTCGGCGTGCCGAGCCATATGTCAGGCCTGGTAAGAAGCGCGTCAGGGGATTTCTTGCTGGAAAACTCGAAGAACATGGAAGATGCGGATGAAAAAGATATCATATCCTACAGTAGTTACGATAGGCATATTTGACGGCGTCCATAAAGGCCATCAGAAGATTTTAAAAAGAGTCCTTGATGAAGCCCGGAAACGCTGCCTCAAAAGCGTAGTCGTTACATTTGACCCGCATCCCGTCAGGGTCCTTTCGCCAGGCGCTCAGATCCCGCTTTTAATGTCCCTGGATCACAGGGTCAGGCTGATTAAAAAAATGGGCGTGGATTATTGCATTGTGAAAAAATTTACAAAGGAATTTTCAAAGCTTAGCCCGGAAGAATTTATCAGGGGCCTCCTGGTGGACAGATTGAATCTTAAAGTCCTCATAACAGGCGAGAATTTTTTATTCGGATTCAAAGAAAAAGGCTCTTCAAAGCTCCTCAAAAAATTAGGCAGGGCGCATGATTTTAAATACTACGGCATCCCGCCTCTTAAGATGGGAGGGGAATATATTTCCAGCACCAGAATCCGAAAGCTGATTGAAAAAGGCAGCCTGGGACTTGCCAAAAAATTACTCACGAGGCCCGTGACTATTTTAGGGACAGTTGTAAAAGGAAAATCTCTCGGAAGAGAATTGGGATTTCCTACGGCAAATATTGATCCGCATCACGAGTCGATTCCTCCTGCAGGGGTTTACAGCGTTGACGCGGTGATAGGCAAAAAGATTTATCGCGGGGTATTGAATATAAGCTCGCATAAAATAATAGAAGTCCATATGCTTAATTTTAATAGAAATATCTATGGGAAGGATATAGAAGTTATATTTAAGCAAAAGATAAGAAACGAAAAGAAGTTCAAATCCCTCGAATCTCTCAAGCGCCAAATCTCTCTCGACATCCACCACATTTAGCACCTCTGGATACTAAGGTACCCCGCATATAGTATTATCCCAAAAAAGTGCAAAAATTTGCTTGACACTAATCCCTCATTAGGGTAAACTTTGATTACAAGTGGCGCAAAGTGGGGAAAAGTGGAGTAAACCATGTTTTACGGCGAATTCAAACATACACTGGACAGGAAGCAAAGAATCATTATCCCGGCCAAATTCAGGGACGCTCTTAAGGAGCATTACGTAGAGAGATTTTTTATTACGCGCGGCCTGGACAAATGCCTTTTTATGTTTACCGAAGACGAGTGGAAGGTCCAGGAGCAAAAGTTTAAATCCATATCATTTACAAAATCCGAATCCAGAAAATTCAACAGGCTTTATTTTTCAGGCGCCTGCGATATGATCCCTGATAAGCAGGGGCGCATACTGATACCGAACTATCTCAGGGATTACGCGGAAATAAGAAGGGAGGTGTATGTTATCGGCGTTTCAAATCGCATCGAAATATGGAGCGATAAACTTTGGGAAGAGTATTACTCAAAGTCTAAAGACACATTCGAGGATGTAGCCGAAAAACTTATCGAAGGCGAATAAAGGAGGTTTTATGTTACGCAGTCATAATTCTAATAATACTGTGAAGTGCAAAGTTTGTGAAACAAATTTTTTTGATATTCCGGTTGAGTGCATACGCAAGACCAGGGCATTGAATATAAACCCGAAACACCTGGCGGCTAACGAGGAGATTTACAGGATACTGAGAAGCTCTAATGGAAAAAAGCTATTCACATAATCCGGTACTATCGAACGAGGTAATAGATTTTTTAAATCCTGCGCCGGGCCAGATAATAGTGGATGCCACCATAGGCGGCGCGGGGCATAGCGAGCAAATCCTGCGAAGAATCACACCGGGCGGCACATTGATAGGGATTGATAGAGACGAAGAAACGCTGAGATTGGCATCTGAAAGGCTCAGGCCTTTCGAAGGGTTATTCAAATTGATAAATAAAAATTTTAAGTATCTAAAAGAAATACTCAAAGACTTGGGAATCAATAAAGCAAACGGGATTATATTCGATTTGGGCATATCCAGCATACAGATGGAGGCGTGGCAAAGAGGGTTTAGCATAAAAAATGACGGGCCTCTGGATATGCGCATGGATCGCAGCCAGACTCTCACAGCAAAGGACCTGGTTAACCGCCTCAGGGAATCAGAGCTCTCTGACATCATAAGAGATTTCGGAGAAGAGAGGTTTCACAGAAGGATAGCTAAAAGGATTGTTGAAGAAAGAGCCCGCAAAGAAATTTCTACAACATCCGAGCTGAGCGGCATAATTTTACGAAGCCTTCCTTACAACCATAATAAATACAAAATACACCCTGCTACCAGGACCTTCCAGGCCATACGCATAAAGGTCAACGACGAGTTGGGCTCTGTCCGGGAGGCGCTTAATGCCTTGCCTGAGGCGCTGGAAAAAGGCGGCCGGGCATGCGTCATATCATTTCATTCGCTGGAAGACAGGATTGCGAAAAATACTTTCAAAGAGTTCAAGGCCCGGGGCCTTTTTAATATTCTTACCAAAAAACCTGTCACGGCAAAGGAAGTTGAGGTCATTTCAAACCCGCGCTCAAGAAGCGCCAAGCTTCGAGCTGTAGAGAGGATATAAGATGAATAAAAACCCGAATAACCACTGCCCTAAAATTCTCACAGCCATAGTTACAGTGACTTTTGTGGCAGTCATGTATGTGAACCAGCAGGCCCTCATATACCAGATGGGCCTCAAAGTAAAACAGAACAATGATGTTTACGCGAAGCTGGTTGACCACAATAAAATTATGGTATATAATGTTCTAAATTTGAGGTCACCTGTCAGTCTTGGGAGAAAACTCTTAGCAAAGGAAGTAGAGTTATCCATGCCTTCCAAATGGCAGGTGGTAAAGATTGATCATTCCCCTGAAAAAATTGTTTTACAAGGTAAAAATTTAGCAAATATCGCACGCACTAGATAAAAAAATAGGTAAAATAGTGTATAAAGGAACTCCTTCTCGCATAAGGAAAGTTCTATACGCTTTGATTATAGCGTTTGGGCTTCTTTGTGTCAGGCTCGTTTTTGTCCAGATGGGCGCTGCTAAGCCCCTTTCAGATATTGCCTCTAGCCAATACAGGCTCTCAGTATCGCTTCTTCCCAAGCGCGGCGTAATTTACGACCGCAATCTCAAAGAACTGGCCATATCTATAAACCTAAGCTCAATATTCGCGGAACCGTTCAAGGTTAAGGATAAGGGCCCTGCCAGCGAAAAGCTTGCCGGTGTTTTAGGTATCAGCCGTGATGAAATTTATAAAAAGCTCAGCCAGGAAAGAGGATTTGTCTGGCTGGCGCGAAAAGTCTCCCAGGATACTGCCAGGAAAGTGCGGAGCCTTGATATTAAAGGTATAGATTTTATAAAAGAACCTCAGCGCGTCTATCCCAACGGCGTTTTGGCCAGCCACATACTGGGCTTCACGGACATGGATAGTAACGGCATTGAAGGCCTGGAACTAAGATTTGATAAATATTTGAAGGGGGTTGTCGGCTACAGGTATGCGATAAGAGACGCGAAGCAGCGCGAGGTCCCGGGATATGAATACAAGGAGATACTGCCCATAGACGGGGATAGCATGGTCCTTACCATAGACAGTATGATCCAGTCATTTGCTGAAAATGAGCTGGAGGATGGTTTTAAAAAATATCACGCCAAGGGCGCGTGCATCATAGTGATGGACCCTTACACGGGCGATATCCTGGCGCTCAGTAACAGGCCTAACTTTGACCCCAACAATGCCAACTCATCGATACCTGACTTCAGGAGAAATCGGGCTGTGTGCGATTTTTTTGAGCCGGGCTCGAGTTTTAAAATAGTCGCTGCCTCCAGCCTTCTGGAGGAAAAGGCAGTGAAGCCCGGCGATAAATTTTTCTGCGAAAATGGGGAATATAAATGGTGTGGCCATACATATCATGACCACAAGCCTCATGGCTGGCTGGAATTCAGGGATGTGATCAAATTTTCTTCGAATATAGGCACGATGAAGGCTGCCCAAAGGCTCGGCAAAGACCGGCTTTATAAATATATTAAAAAATTCGGATTCGGCTCAAAGACAGGTATAGACCTTCCGGGCGAGGTAAATGGCATTGCCACTCATCCCAGCACCTGGTCGAAATTGTCTCTGTGCAGTATTTCAATGGGCCAGGAAGTGACTGTGACAGCCATTCAGCTTGCCTGCGCAATATCAGCCCTGGCCAACGGCGGAAATCTCGTAAAGCCCAGAATAGTAGAGAGGATCCAGGACAGGACAGGGCATGCAATACAAAAATTTGAATCAAAGAAGCCCCAAAGGGTGATTTCAGAAGAAACCGCAAAAGAAATGAGGGATATTTTAAGAAGCGTTGTCGATAGCGGCACGGCACAGCTTGCTGAGGCGAAAGGATATTTTCCGGCAGGTAAAACAGGGACTGCGCAGAAAGTGGAGCCTAACGGCACGTATTCCCACAGGAAATTTACAGCCTCGTTTATAGGCTTTGTGCCGTACGATGATCCGAAATTTGTCATAGTCGTGATAATGGACGAGCCCAGGCCGATTTACTACGGAGGAGTGGTCTGCGCCCCTGTATTTAAAAAAGTGGCAACTCAGCTCATGAGCTACAGCAAAATCCTCCCTAAAGAGGCAGAAAAGCGTTCTTTATCTAAGAGGTAACTGATTTTAAACTGTCATTGCGAGGAGTCCGCTTAGGCGGACGACGAAGCAATCCCGTATGAAATTAAAACATATCATTGAGAATTTGGACGGGGTAGTTAAGGTGGAAGGCAAGACAAACCTTGAGATTACAGGCATTGCCTGCGATTCCAAGGCAGTCAAGCCGGGCTATTTGTTTGTTGCCTTAAAAGGGTCCAGGGTTAACGGCGCAGATTTTATTGATGATGCGATAGGCCGCGGAGCCTGCGCGATTATATTGGATAATGGAGATAAAGGCATATTTCAACGAGGCGATACCTTTATATATACAGAAGACGCAAGGTTTGGGCTGGCCCAGGCTTCCCAGGCCTTTTTCGGCGATTTATCAGCTAAGATGCGGCTGGTGGGCGTCACTGGCACCAATGGCAAAACCACGATTACTTACCTCATGGAAAGCATGTTTCAGTCAAAACTCGAGGCCGTAGGCGTTATCGGCACTGTGAATTACAGGTTTGGCATGCGCCTGATACCCGCTGTGAATACCACGCCCAGCTCGCTGGAGCTTTATTCTCTTTTATCAGGTATGTATAAGGAAAAGATCAAAAATTGCATAATAGAGATCTCTTCGCATTCCCTGGAGCAGGCTAGGGTGGAGACCTTGCAGTTTGACGCGGCTATATTTACAAATCTTACCAGAGAGCACCTGGATTTCCATAAAAATATGGATGAGTATCTTAACGCAAAACTGAAATTATTCTCTAAGATAAAATTGCGCGGGACCGCGGTCATTAATATAGATGACTCTGCCTCGGAAAAAATTATTCAAAAGGTCAGGGCTGAAGGCAGGGCGAAAATAATTACATACGCTATTGACCGCGAGGCGGATATCAGGGCGCTGGATATAAAACTTTCCTGCGACGGCCTGAAATTTAGACTTGGAGTAGCGGAGCGAAGCTCCGCGCCTATTAATATAGAGTCATCTCTCATCGGCCGCCACAATATTTATAATATCTTGGCAGCCGTGGGCGCAGGCATGAGCCTGGGCATGAGCCTGGACGATATTAAAAAAGGCGTTGAAGCGCTGAAAACCCTCCCCGGCAGGCTGGAGAGCGTTGGCTGCGGCCAGAGATTTTCAGTATATGTTGATTACGCGCACACTGAAGACGGGCTTGAAAAGGTCCTTAAGTCCCTGCGCGAATTAAAACCGGCGAGGCTCATTACGGTATTCGGCTGCGGCGGAAACCGCGACAGGGCCAAAAGGCCTGCCATGGGAAAAATATCCACGGAACTTTCAGACATTGTTTTTATTACAAGCGATAATCCCAGGGCTGAGGAGCCGAAGGATATAATAAATGAAATCACCAAAGGCATAAACCTCGCGAAAAATAATTATATAATAGAGCCGGATAGGTTCAATGCCATTAAAAAGGCTGTGCTGGAGGCAGGAAGCGGGGATATAGTGCTTGTGGCGGGCAAAGGCCATGAGACATACCAGATATTCAAGGATACTACTATTCCATTCGACGACAGGGAAGTTGTAAAACGTATTTTAAAGGAGGCAGGGCTATGTTTACAGTCAAAGATATCTTAACTGCGGTAAAAGGAAAATTGCTGTCAGGTAATCCGGATGAGATACTGACAGGTTTGTCCACTGATACGCGCAAGATAAAAAAAGGCGAGCTTTTTCTGGCTATAAAAGGCGAAAAGTTCGACGGCCATAGCTTTATCCTGGACGCTGTTGCCAAAGGCGCCGGGGCCGTTTTAGTGCAGGAAGGAGGCATTACAAACGCCAATTTCAAACTGCCGGACGTCTCCTTTATATCAGTCAGCGACAGCATAAAAGCGTATGGGGATATCGGAAATTTTCACAGATCCAGGTTCTCCATCCCTGTGATAGGCATCACAGGCTCAAACGGCAAAACCACCGTCAAAGAAATGGTATCAGCCATATTGAGCAAAAAATTCAATACGCTCAAAAGTTTCGGCACAGACAATAACAATATCGGAGTGCCGCTTACCTTGATGCGCTTGACCGGCGAGCATGGTATCACTGTGCTTGAGATGGGCACGAATCATCTGGGCGAGATAAGGCGGCTTTCAGAGATTGCCGGGCCTACCATAGCGATAATCACAAATATAGGGCCA
>PCTH01000064.1:0-1897 GCA_002771475.1 Candidatus Omnitrophica bacterium CG22_combo_CG10-13_8_21_14_all_43_16
CGCCTGATTATTTTCTTTTTTGCCAAGGGCGTTACCTACCAGTACCGCATTTGCCATATTGAAGGCAAAAGCAGGAAGAAATATGGCGGATTCTATTTTCAAGCCGTTTGTAAAAGCTGCCATGATCTCTATATTCATAGCCGGCAATAAACTTAATATTAAAAAAAGCGCTATTACGCCAAGCTGCCAGAATACCTGCAATAATGCCGAAGGCCAGCTGATATCCAGCATTTTTTTAAACATCAGCATTGAAAAATTAAAACCTTTTGTTATAAACCTTCCGGCAAAACCAAAGTTTATCACAGCGCCTGCAAATAAACTTATTACAGTCGCCGCGCCTATGCCCATGTAGCCGAGAGGCGTGCCAAACGCAAATATAAAATTCAAGGCTATATTCAGAATGCACACGATAGTCATTGTAAAAAGGGATTTTTTTATCATGCCGCATGCGCGCAGGACCCCATTTGTATTCATAAGCGCATAATCGAAAATAAACCCGAGGGAATATATCATCAATAAAGGCGCGGCCAAGTCCCTGACGACCTGCGGCATCCGGAGATGGTGTATTATGGATTTTGAAAAAAATACTCCCAGAAACGTGGCAATCAACCCAGCGATAATCGCCGTAATAATAGATGTGCTGACTGCCAGGGAAAACTCTCTTTTCCTGTCAGATGTAAACAGCCTGGAAAGGACTGAGGCGGTCCCGACTGTAAGGGCCATGCCCACAATAATAAAAACAAAATACAACTGGAACGCAAGCCCGTACGCCGCCTGGACTTCCTTGCCGAATTTACCCGCAATGTACACATCGGTAATCCCTATCAAAAACTCAAAGAACATGATAAGGGTCATCGGCCAGCTCACAGACCAGCTTTCTAAAATAACCTCCTTGGTATTTTTATCTTTTATTATCTCAGGAAATTTCATGTTTTTTGATTTCAGGATGAGCTAGAGGCTTTTCTAAAAGCGTGAGTCTTCTTTACGAATTTTTCCCTGATTTTATCATCGCGCAAGCTATCGCTATCCTCCACAGGCATAAGCTTAAAATGCGCGATAAATTTTTTCGCGAATATGCCTGTACGTTTTTCAGAGAGGACTTCTTTCAGGCCGCAGCTGGGAGAGCCGCTTTTAAATATAAAACCTGCCAGTTTTTCTTTTTCGAGCTGTTCAAGCCTGGCGCCTGCCCATTTAAGCATCTTATCCGTATGGTCTATATTGGTTATTTTTGTAATAAGCCTAGGAGATTCAGGAGAATCTGTCAAATACATTGCCTCTCTGGGCACGCCAAGCCCGCATTCGACTTCAGGGCATACGCCAATCCATTCGACAAGCTCGCCTAGCGTATCTTTCAGACACTGGTCAAATTTATGCCTGCCGTCGTATCTGACATTCTCTCCCAAAAGACAGCTTGAAATTCCAAGTTTTATCTTATCCATGATCTTTTACTGTTTCATCGGAAAGCCACTTCAAATAATCCCTGCTTCCCTTTATGATAGGAACAGCTATGATTTCAGGGACTTCATAAGGATGGATTTTTTTAATCGCGGCTTCAACTTTTTTATAAAGCGCAATTCTTGTTTTTATCACGCATGCCCATTCCAGCGTCTTCTCTATCCTGCCCTTCCACCTGTACACGCTCTTAAACGGGCCCATTATCTGCACGCAAGCGCCAAGCCTTTTATCGATAAGCGCCTTTGCTATTTTCTCAGCCCCGGCTTTGCTGGATATAGTAGTGATTACCTTTATATACATCTCTTTAGCCAAAACCTTATCTTTTCCTGGGCTTTCTTTTTAAGGCCTTTGCCATCCTATAACAGGCCTCCTGAGAAGTCCTGCCTTCTGTCAGGTTACTACCGCAGATAGCTGCGTAGCCTTTGCGGTTCCGGATCTTAAA
>PCTH01000064.1:1921-8654 GCA_002771475.1 Candidatus Omnitrophica bacterium CG22_combo_CG10-13_8_21_14_all_43_16
TTTGCGGTTCCGGATCTTAAACACGCTTACAGATTTGCCCTCTATCTTCATGCGCGCCTCCTTAGATTACGATTCTATTTCAATATTATCTATATAAAATTCTTTGCCAGGCCCTGCGCAGTCTTTTGCCCCTACGGGTTTTATGATAAGCTCGGCGCCTTCGAGCAATGTGCTCTTGGAGAAATTTTCAAAATAACTTCTCACAGGCCCCTCTTTTAATCCGGAAAACTCTCCCATTACCAGCGTAACCCTGGTCACCCTGGTGGCATTGGAGCTTTTGGCTTTTTCCAGCATCTGTTTAACCGCGCCTTCTACGATATGGTATTCATGCATTATAAAATATCTCCTCTCGCTGTAATAACTAAAAAAGGCTCACTCCAGCTAAAGAATGAACCTGTAACGGTTGATTTATTTTATCACAAGAGCCTGCCTTGTCAACAACTACAAATCAGGCTTAAAACCTATCTGCGGTTTCGGCTTTACCTGCTTGGGCTCTAAAAGTTGTTTGATAGCCTGAAACACTATGGCAAATTGTTTATCGTATTTGCTCTCCATTTCTTCGATTTTACGTTTCAAATCTTTATTTGTTAAAAGCATCCTCCTTAGCTGAGTAAAAACGCGCATGATTTGAATATTCACCATAACTGCTCTGTCGCTATTTAATACACCTGAAAGCATTGCCACTCCCTGCTCAGTGAAAGCATAAGGCAAAACTGTTGAATGTTTCATAGTATTGAACCGGCCGCAAATTGCGACCTTGTCATATAAGACACATCTAGAGGCAGTTTTCTTTTAAATATTTTTATTTTATTTTAGGAAGTAGCTAAATTGAAATCGTCAGGGTTGCAACTCGAATATTCTCAAGAAGTTAGCAAGAGGTGTGACGTCCCCTAAAGTTTCTCGGGATGGTGCTTTACAACCTCTGCCTGGACCATGTAGATGACGTCTTCGGCGATATTGGTGGTGTGGTCGCATATGCGCTCTAAAAAACGAGTTATCAATAAGAGCTGGACAGCCCTGGGGGCGCTGGAAGGGTCCTTTGCCATGTAATCTTCTGTCAATTCTTTCTGGATCAGATTCCTGAGATTATTAGCTTCAGGGTCTGACAATAACACTTTTTTTGCCAGCTCTATATCGCCTTTTATAAAAGCGTCTATAGACATCCTTACCATCTTCTGGGCGACAGAAGTCAACTTAGGTATATCAATCAAAGGTTTTAATAACGGCTTATCCACCAGCTCCAGAGTGCGCTGGGCAATATCCACTGCTATGTCAGCTATCCTTTCAAGCTCGGAGTTTATCTTCATGCCTGTGGTAATAAAACGCAGATCCTTGGCCATAGGCTGATACCTGGCTATCAGGTCTATGCATTTCTCATCTATGGCGAGCTCCAGCTGGTCAACATTATTATCATTAGCTATTACGCTTTTGGCTAATGCCTTATCTCTATTCTTAAGCGCCTCTACGGATTTATAAATAGCCTCTTCCGCAAAAGCTCCCATTTTCAATATATCCTGATTTAAACTTTTTAACTCCTGATCAACATGCCTTTCCATGATAACCCCCTATTTTTAGCCATATCTGCCTGTAATATAATCTTCTGTCCTTTTGTCTTTCGGCGCGGTAAATATCTCCTCTGTTTTTCCAAACTCTACCAATTCTCCCAGTAACATGAAGCCTGTATCGTCTGAAACCCTGGCTGCCTGCTGCATATTATGAGTAACTATTATTATAGTATACTTATTTTTTAATTCACGCATTAACTCTTCTATTTTCGCTGTTGCCTGCGGATCCAGAGTAGAGCAAGGTTCATCCATCAACAGCACATCGGACTTTACCGCGATAAGGCGCGCTATACATAGACGCTGTTTTTGCTCCAGGGACAACCTCAACGCGGACTCTTTCAGCCTGTCTTTCAGTTCGTCCCACAAAAGGACGCTTTTTAAGCTCATCTCCACTGTCTCATCCAATTTATCTCTTTTTATATTTTCCGCATGCACCCTTTTCCCGAAAACTATATTCTCGTAGATAGACAGCGGAAACGGATTCGGCCTCTGGAAAACCATACCTACTTCTTTACGAAGTTTTACCAGATCCGCATCTAAATCAAGTATATCTACCCCATCAACCAGGACTTTGCCGCTTGTTTTAACGTTTTCTATCAGATCGTTCATGCGGTTAAAAACACGCAGCATAGTAGATTTCCCGCAGCCTGAAGGCCCGATAATAGCGGTAATCCTATTGGGCTCAAAGCTCGCATTTACATCCAGCAATGCTTGAAAATCACCATACCATAGATTGAGTTTTTCCGTGGATATCTTTGCCATCATCCAAATTTCCCTCTTATGTACCCATCTGTGCGCTTATCCTGGGGTACAGTGAACATCTTTTCTGTCTTGTCTAATTCTATAAGTTCTCCGCTCAAGAAAAACGCTGTCCTGTCGCCAACTCTCGCTGCCTGCTTTACATTGTTAGTCACAAGGACTATCGTATATTTTTCTTTTAATTTAACCATGGCGTCTTCTACCTTAGCGGTAGATATAGGGTCAAGGCCTGAACACGGTTCATCAAAAAGAATTACCTCTGGCTCCACAGCAAGAGTCCTCGCTATACACAGGCGCTGCTGCTGGCCACCTGATAATTTAAAAGCAGACACATCTAACCTGTCTTTTACCTCTTCCCATAGATACGCCTGTTTTAAAGCATTCTCCACTACCTGCGCCAGGCGCTTTCTGTTATTAAGTCCTACCATCTTCATGCCATAAGCCACGTTATCAAATATTGAGAGTGGAAGCGGTAACGGAAGAGCAAATACCATGCCTACTTTTCTGCGCAAAAGTTCGACATCGACCTTCCTCATGTCCTGACCGTCAAACCGGACATCTCCATTCATCTTAAAACGAGCGTTAAGGTCATTAAGGCGGTTTAGCATTCTTAAAAAAGTGGTTTTACCGCTATTGGACGGACCTATGATGCTTAAAATCTCATGAGGCAGGACCTGCATAGTGACACCTTTAAGCGCCTGAGTAGAATCAAACCAGATATTGAGATTTTTTATATCAAAAGTTACCATTTTTTCTTTTTCCTGAATTTGGTGCGTATAATTATTGCCACCAGATTCATAAACAAAACCAGCGCCAGCAAGACAAAAGCAGTCCCATATCTTATTTTCTCATCAACATTCGGCACCTGGGTAGAAATGACATACAGATGGTACGGCAGCGCCATTGCCTGGTCAAAAATAGATTTCGGAAGCTGCGGAAGATAAAAAGCGGCTACTGTAAATAGAATTGGCGCTGTCTCTCCGGCTGCCCTTCCAAGCCCAAGAATAGTTCCTGTCAAAATCCCTGGTATAGCATTCGGCAGGACGATATGGCGGATAGTCTGCCACTTGCTCGCGCCCAATGACAGGCTTACCTCGCGGAATGATTGAGGCACGCTCTCTAATGCCTCCCGCGAAGTCGTAATAACTATAGGAAGGATCATTATGCCTAAAGTAAGAGATCCTGAAAGTATAGATGCTCCGAATTTAAAAAATATCACAAATAAAGCCAGGCCGAAAAGCCCATAGACTACAGACGGAACGCCTGCCAGATTAACAATAGCCAGTTTTATAATGCGATTAAGCGGATTATCTTTAGAATATTCGCTTAAATATATCGCGGCTAAAAGGCCTATGGGCAGGGCAAATATAATCGCACCTGTGACCAGATATACCGTGCCTATAATCGCCGGGAAAATGCCTCCGGCGCGCATGCCTTGACGCGGTATATCAGAAAGAAACTGCCAGTTTATAGCAGGAAGTCCTTTCTGAATTATAATCACGACTACGAGGCCCACAGGCACTACTATTAAAAGCGTAGCCAGAAGTAAAAAGAAAAAAGCTATATTTTGCGTCCTACGGGGATTTCTCTTCATTGTTTTTTATGCAAGAATAGATCCGCTGTTACGTTAATTATAAAGCTTATTACAAATAAAACTATGCCTACCGCAAAAAGCGCGAAATAATGCTCGCTGCCTACAACTGCCTCTCCCATTTCAGCTGCGATCGTAGCTGTGAGAGTCCTGACAGGCGCAAGAATGCTCTGCGGTATAACCGCCGCGTTCCCGGTAATCATCATAACTGCCATGGTTTCGCCGATCACCCTTCCTATCCCCAGCATGATAGCAGCCAGTATGCCGCTGGACGCCGCGGGCAGCATGACCCGCCATATTGTCTGCCAATGGGTTGCCCCGAGCGCAAGAGCGCCTTCTTTATAAGTTTTTGGTATAGAATAAAGAGCGTCTTCCGCTATAGAAACTATTGTAGGCATAGCCATAAAAGCCAGCATTATAGAGCCTGACAATGCGGTCAGGCCCGTAGGCAGATGAAAAACATTTTTTACAATCGGCACCAGCGTTACCATCCCAATAAAACCAAGCACGACGCTCGGTATCGCAGCCAGAAGCTCTATGCCTGCTTTTAGAATCTCTTTAATCTTTCCCGGAGCAACTTCCGCGATATAGACTGCGCAGCCCACTCCTATCGGAATGGAAATAATAGCCGCGCCTAAGGTAACTAATAATGACCCGAGAATGAGAGGAAGTATCCCCAACTGCGGCGGCTCTGAAATAGGATACCAGCTTTTGCCGAATAAAAAACTAAAAGGGCTTACCGTATTAAATACTGAAAGCCCTTCTTTAAGAAGAAACAGGAATATCAATACAACAAAAAATATCGAGGCAATGCCGCAGATTAATATCAGCTTTTCTATAATAAATTCTTTTATTTTCCGCATGTACTTTATTTATTTACCGGGACGAAATCAGTGGCTAAAACTATATCCTGGCCTTCTTTTGAAAGCGCGAAATCTACAAACTTTTTTACCAGCCCTTGAGGCGTGCCATTAGTATAGAGAAACAAAGGCCTTGATATGGGGTATTTATTGTTTACAACATTCTCTATCGTAGGCTCTACATATTCTGCCGTCTCATATTTAGCTACAGAGACCGGTTTTTGCTTGGCTGATATGTAGCCCATTCCGTAATATCCTATAGCGCTGGAATTGCCTGCCACTTCATCGGCAATGGCCTGGGATGATGAAAGCATCAAAGCGCTTGGCGCAAATTCTTCTTTGCTATTCGGGTCATTTTTTCTCAGCACATGCTCTTTAAAATAAACATGCGTACCTGAATTCACTTCCCTGGAAAGTAAGACTATTCTTTCATCTTTTCCGCCGAGCTCCTTCCAATTAGTTATCTTTCCGGTAAAAATGCCTGCCAACTGATCCAGCGTAAGTTTATCTACATTATTAGACGGATTAACCACAACCGCGAGCCCATCCAGGGCGACCCTTATCTCGTTGGGTTCTATGCCCTTTTTTCTGGCCAGAATTATCTCCTTATCTTTTATATTCCTGGAACTCATCGCAATATCGCATGACCCGCTTATCAGGCTGGACAGCCCTGTGCCCGAACCCCCTCCGGTAACCGCGATAAAATCCCAGGGATTTTTCTCCATATCCTTCTCAGCCCAGGCCTGGCCAAGATTGACCATGGTATCCGAACCTTTGATCTGTATGGAATTTTTTCCCTGGCCGGCGAACGATAAAGTTGTAAACGTTAACATAACTAAAATAAACAAACTTTTCTTAAACATATTTCCTCCTTTAATTTTTATACTCATATTGTACTTTCTATATATTGTATCCATGTTAAGCTGATGTAAAATCTATGTAAAATCCCGGTAGAGCCCTCTACCATTTAGAATTTAAAGTTTAAATCCGCCTAAAAAAGCTTTTGCTTATCCTTGGCAGCCTTAATCCTATCAGCCTGGTAATAATCCAGATCCAGCGTTACATTCTTAGCTAAGCCGTATGATAAGATATACTCATGCGCCTTGACATCGGTAAAACCGCCGTAAGCGTCTGAATCAGGTAAGATATCGAGAACGGCATCTTTGCCAATGCTCCGGTACATATATTTGGCCTGCCAGTCTTTCCATACTGCGACCTTTTCCTTATAATACAGTTGCCCATGCAACAGGAGTATAAGACGCATACGCATAATCTATATACAAACTCTTTTTTGCAAAAGAATCCTGAAGCGCCTGGTTTGTAGAGCGGGGATCGCTGCTTGAACCGCTGGCAAGGCCAAAGTAAACTTTTGTTTGATCATTTACCTTTGATTCTGTCCCAAGCCTTATCCTGAACCTGGATTTCTCATTCTCCGTAGCTGTGTTTCTTTTCTTGTCTTGCTGGTAACGCATTCTAAAATCACCTTTAAGCTTGGTATTCTGAACCCATGCAGGTAAAGAAGAAAATTTGCCTTCCGCAATATCTGCCTTTACCTGTTCTTTTGTTTCAGCGCCTATCTGCCGGGCCTCACCAGCTGTCAGGACACCTTTTTCCACTAGTTTCTGCAGCAGTATGTCTATTTCGCCCGCATAGGATGAACTGATGCCTATACATAACGCGGTAATCACCGCCACAGTAAATACTGTTAAAAACTTCTTCGTTTTATTTCCTCCTTTTTTAATTAGTACGTAATTTTTCATCTTTGTCTCAGACATAATCCGCGCAATCATTCTTCACCTCCTTTCATTTTCAGGCATAAGTATACAAGGAGGCTATTAAATGCGCTTCAAGGACAGGTAAAATACGTGTAAAGTTTTTTTAGGTGGATTTAATGAGTAACTGGAGGTCCCTCGCAGCTAAATACAGGAACTAGGGCTGCTCGGGATCAAATTTTACTT